>JBEIFV010000010.1:0-73529 GCA_040382235.1 Burkholderiales bacterium | reverse complement strand
ATGTCCTCGCCAAACAGACGTACCTCGCCCGCACTCGCCCGTATCTGACCGCCGATCAGGTTGAACAGCGTGGTCTTGCCGGCCCCATTCGGGCCCAGCAGCCCACGACGTTCACCCTCGGCGATCGCCAGGGTCACTCCGTCCACCGCATGCACCCCACCGAAGCGCACGCTGGCACCATGCACCGCGAGCGCGCTCACGGCAAGACCTCGGCCGGCCGCGACTTGCGGCGCACCACCAGGCCGGTCACGCCCTTGGGCGCGAACACCACGACCAATACGTAGATGAGGCCGAGAATCAGATTCCAGCGTTCGGTGATTTCACTGACCCCGTAGGACAACATCACAATCACGAAGGCGCCGACAATCGGACCGAACAGGGTGCCGGCGCCACCGAGAATGATCATCAGCATGACCTCGGCTGAAACGCCAATGCTCACCGCCTCCGGACTTACGTAGCCCTTGTTGAACACAAAGAGAACACCGGCGAGACCACCGAAGGCGCCCGCAACGACGAAGGCGAGCAGCTTGTAGAGCCAGATGTTGTAGCCAAGCGCTTCCATGCGGTCCGGGGACTCGCGGATGCCGCGCAGCGCATGACCAAATGGCGAACGCAGGATCACCAGGATCATCGTGGCGGCGATGACGAATATCCCGAGGACGAACAGGAAATAGTCGCCGGTGTCCCCGAACCGCAACCCAAGGAATCCGATCGCCTCGCGCTTGATGCCGCGCAGGCCGTCGTCGCCGTTGGTGACGCTGCGCCAGCTGTAGGCGATGCCCCAGAGGACCTGTGCCAGGGCCAGCGTGATCATCAGAAAATAAACGCCGACGGTACGTAGTGCAAGCAGGCCGTAGAACAGAGCGAGCACGGCGGCAGCGCCGATTCCGGCCGCGAGGCAGATCCAGAAGTCATCGCTTGCCCGCAGGAAACAGATCGCGGATGCGTATGCACCCATGCCGTAGAAAGCGGCATGGCCGAGCGAAGGCAGGCCGGTGTGTCCGAGCAGGATATCCAGGCTGAGCGCGAACAGGGCCCAGATCAGGGCCTCGGTGATGAGACCGACCCAATAAGGGGAAAGCAGGCGACTCGCAGCGAGCAGCACCAGGGCCAGTACGGCAATCTGCAACAGGCTGACAGGGGTGCGCGTGTGCATCTACACTAGGCGCGACCGAAGATTCCGTTTGGGCGTAGCGCCAGCACGACCGCCATGGGAACGAAAATGGTGAACATCGCCAGTTCGGGAAGCATGGCCTTGCCGAAGTTGTCCACCAGGCCGACAAACAGACTACCCACGAAAGCGCCCTTGAGGCTGCCCAGACCGCCGATCACGATCACGGCAAAGGCAAGCATGAGGACGGCAAAATCCGCTCCGGGATAGGCGCCCAGTATCGGCCCCGCAAGAACGCCCGCAACCCCGGCGAGCAGCGCGCCGAGCGCAAACACCAGCGTCATCATCAACGGCAGATTGATGCCGATGCCCTGCACCATCTCGGGATCATCCACCCCCGCCCGGATGATCGCGCCGATACGCGTACGCTCGATCAGGACCCATAGCCCGAGCGCTGCCATGCAACCCGCGACGATGATCGCCAGCCGGTAAACAGGAAAAGTCGCGCCTGCGACGACCAGCGAGCCTTCAAACGCCTGCGGCTTGTCGAGCGTGAGCGGCGCGCCGCCCCAGATCCAGAGGGAAACGTCGGAAATCACCAGCAGAAAGCCGAATGTCATCAGCACCTGGCCGAGTTCGTTATCGGCCACCCGGTCCAGCAGTAACCAGTGCAGCGCAACACTGAACCCGGCGACCAGAATCGGTGCGATCGCAAGCGCCAGCCAGAAGCTGCCGGTGAAGTTGGCCAGCGTGATTGCGCTATAGGTGCCGAGCAGATAGAACGAGCCGTGCGCGAGGTTGACGATGCGCATCAGGCCAAAAATCAGCGACAGGCCCGCCGACAGCAGGAACAGCAGCATCCCGAACGAAACGCCGTTGAATATCTGGATCAGCCAGAACGACATTCTGGGGATGTCTCAGTGTCGACTGGAGGCGTGAAGGCCGGGTCGCGAGTAGCGGCCTCCAGGACCACCGCGCCTCAATTGTGCTCCGATCGCGCTGCCCGACGAAATGTAGGAACCGCTGCGCGACCGGTCTGTCGATCGCAGCGTCAGTCCGTCCATTTGTTCGCCATGTCCACGTATTTCGGCTTGGCGAGATAGGCTTTCGCGCCCCAGGGATAGAACTGCGAAACATTCTCGTAGCGCTCGATGACCCGGTTCAGGTAGGTGCTGCCCTGCTTCTCGACCTGGAAGATGTAGATCGGGGTGATCGGGTTATTGAGTTCGTCAAACTTGAACGGACCACGCGGGGCCTTGAAGTTCACCTTCTTCATCGCCGCCACCATTCCCGCCCGATCGTCGGTCTTGCCCTTGACCGCCTCGATCGCTTCCCTGATCACCCGTGCGCCAACATAGGAATACTCGGCGTAGGCGGTCGGAATGCGCTTGTAGCGCTTGACATAGTTGACCACAAAGGCCTGGTTCTCCGGTGATTCCAGCGATCGGGTGTAGTTGAGCGCGGTGATCACGCCAACCGCGGCATCACCTTGAGACTGGATCACCAGATCATCGGTGAGGAGCCCCGAGCCCACCAGAGGAATCTTGCCCTTGAGTCCGTATTCCGCGTACTGCTTGACAAAACGCACGGCGTCGCCGCCCGCGAACACCACCCCGATCACATCCGCCGAGGAAAGGTCGAGCGAAGTAAGAAACGGGCCGTAGTCAGGCGCACCAAGTGGCGGGTAGACCGTCTTGACGATCTTGCCACCCGCTTCCTTGAAGGTTCGCGCGAAGCCGCCGGTCTGCTCATAGCCCATCGCGTAGTTTGGAGCGATGACGATCATGCGCCGGAAGCCCTTCTTCTTGTACAGCCATTCCCCGAGCACATGGCTTTGCTGGCTGCCGGAGGCGCTGGTGCGGAAAATGTTGGGCGCCGCATCATGCTGCGTCAACCCGTCCGCGCCGGAAACCGTGATCACCATCGGCACCTTGCTGGCCGCCATGTAGTCACGCAGCGCATACGCAACCGAGGAAGACACGATACCGGTGATCACACTCACGCCATCACGCTCGATCAGTTTCTTGGCCTTGGTCAGACCGACATCCGGCTTGTTGCCGTCGTCCTCGACGATGAGTTCGATCTTGCGTCCGGCAGCAGTGTTGCCGGATTCGGCGAAATACATTTCCAGACCGTTCCTGACCTCCTCGCCGATGATCGCGAAAGGTCCGCTTCCGGGAATGATGACGCCGACCTTTACAGCCTGCGCGAATACCGGCGCCGCCGCAACCACGCCGATGGCAATGCCGACCAGCAGTTTTCGCATGGTTTTCATCTCACTCTCCAGGTTGATGCGCCAACGCCCGCGTTCCACGCAGGATGACGAAGTGTAACGGCATCGTACGGACGGTGCCTGGCATGGTCTTGCATGTCCGCGCACAAACCCTTGCCTTATACTGCACGGTGGCGCCAGTTGACAACGGCGGACCGCCAAATCGGTGAAGCGTGTTTCCGCCGCCCCACACATCGAGAGGCCGAATGGAGACTGTATTTTCGACGCAGCGGCTCACCGCTCCTGAGCAGTTCCCGGGCTTCTGGCATGCCATCCGCACGCGTTTTCAACCGATCGAACTGGAGCGGGTCGGCGCCGGCAGGTTCTGCAGCGAAATACGCCAGTCTGTGGCGGCGCGGGTTTCTTTCACCCACATCACTTGCGATCCGGTGCTGGTCAGGTACGGAAGCGCACGCCATGACGCGCCACCGGGCGAGCAGTATCTGATCCGGCTGCAACTGGAAGGGCACAGTGCCTTGTCGCAGTTCGGGCGCAGTGTGGTGCTCGAGGCCGGTGAATTCACTGTCCTGGACCCGTCCGAACCCTATACGATCTCGAACAAGTTCGGCACCATGCAGTGCTTCATCGCCGCGATCGGTCGCGAGTTCATCAATGAGCGACTGGGCGACGGCCGGTCCTACTGCGCACATCGATATTGCGGCCAGAGCGGGCCCGCCCGGGTCGCCCTTAAACTGCTGGCGGCGCTATCGGAGGAGGCGCACGCCCTGCGCCAGTCCGAACTCGAGCATGCGATACGGGCTGCGATGGCGCTGCTGGTGCCGGAACTCGTGCGCCACGGCGCCCTTGCATCCCAGCCCCTGCAACGGATCGATCGTACGAATCTGCGGATGACTGTCGAACACTACATCGAGGCCAATCTCGCGGACCCCACGCTGTGCCCCCGGCGCATCGCCCGGGAGCATGATTTTTCCGTTCGTTATCTCTTCAAGCTGTTCGAGGCAAGTGGCGCGACGGTTGCGGAGCTGATTCGCAAGAAACGGCTCATGCGCAGCCACGAAGACCTCCTCAACCCTTTGCTTGCAGCGCAAACCATTACGCATATCGCTTACGCCAACGGGTTTTGCGATGCAGCGCATTTCAGCCGCAGTTTTCGCCAGGAATTCGGCATGTCGCCACGCGAATTGCGCGAAAAAGGTGTGCGCGAATAGCGCCGCTACGCGGTGCGCTTGCCGCGCCGAACGGTTTTTGTCGGACTGTCGGAGTGCGTCATCGCTTGTCTGAAATGCTCGAAAAACGCCTCGCACGCCGCCGAAAGGCTGCGTCCGCTTGGTGTCAGGGCAACGATGTCGCGATATGCCACTGGCTCGGTAAGCGGCACGGCGACAACACCACGGCTGCGGGCAGTGCCCAAGGCGTAAGAGGGCAGGATCGCCAACCCCAGACCGGCCTCGACCAGGCCGATCGCTGTCGCCACGTGGGCGACTTCATGCACTGGTTCGATCGCTGCGCCCAGAGCAGCGAATGAACGGTCGGTGAGTGTTCGCAATCCAGTTCCGGATCGCATCAGCAACAGCGGTTCGGTGACGATTTCGCTCCATCGGACTGCGCGACGCGTGGCCAGCAGGTGATTCGCCGGGCAGGCAAGCATCATCTGGTCCTGATGCAGCGTAGCCATCTCGAGCCCCGGCGTTTCCGCGTCCGCCGTGCAGATGCCGACATCGGCCCGGCCCGCACGTACCGCCTCGGCAATCGCGTCTACCGCAAGGTCCATCAAAACCACGGAGATCGCCGGAAACTGCGACTGGAAGGTCGCGATCAGGCGCGGCATCAATTCAGCGGCGAGCAGGGGCGAAGTGGCAACCGCAAGACGGCCGCGCCGATGCTCTGTAAGCCGGCGCACCTGGTCAAATGCGGCGTCCAGGTTCTGGAACACGCCTTCGAGCGCCGGCAACAGCTCGCGCCCGGCTTCGGTCAGTTCGATACGCCGGCTCAGGCGGTCGAACAGGCGCACCGCCAGTTCAGCCTCGAGGCTGCGAATCAGCATCGACAGTGCCGATGGTGTGAGATGCAGGTGCTGCGCGGCACGCGTCACGCTGCCGGCCTGGGCGGCAGCGACAAAGGCGCGCATCTGGCGCAGGGTGACATTCGCAGGTCGGGGCAACTGGCGTTTCATGGATGCACACGTTGCAGGGTGAGGATCGGCAGTTTGCTGTCATGCCGACTATAGACCGTCTTTCACCAAGAGGCCGAGAGGCTAAACTAGCTATCCCGCAATGAATTTCTTCAAGACACCAAAATGAAACTCGAAGGCATCCGCGTTCTCGACCTCTCCAACTTCCTGCCCGGCCCGCACCTCACCATGATGATGGCCGATCACGGTGCGGAGGTGATCCGCATCGAACCGCCCGGCGGCGAACCGAACCGCGACATCGGCAAGAAGTACAAGGACGGCACCAGCGTCTATTTCAGCGGCACCCATCGCGGCAAGCAAAGCGTGATGCTCGACTTCAAGAAGCCCGGCGCGGTCGAGGCCTTCCTGCGCCTGGCCGAACAGGCCGACGTGGTGCTCGAATCGTTCCGCCCCGGCGTGGTCGATCGCCTGGGAATCGGCTACCAGGCGGTGCGTGCGGTCAACCCGCGCATCGTCTACTGCTCGATCGCCGCCTACGGCCAGACCGGCCCCTTCGTCAAGCGCGTGGCGCACGACATGAGCGTGCAGGCCGAATGTGGCCTGCTGGACCTCTCCCGCGGCAGCGACGGTGCGCCGGTGATCCCCTGCGTGCCCTCGGCCGACCTGGCGGCTTCGCTGATGGCCTTGTCGGGCATCCTGATGGCGCTGTTGCGCCGGACCAGCACCGGCGCCGGTGACTACATCGATATCGGCATGCACGACAGCCTGACCGCCTGGATGGCCAATATCGTGAGCCCGGTGTTCGCCGAGAATCGTGAACTGGTGCCCAGCGAAGAGCGCACCTTCGGCGGTTACGCCTTCTACAACGTCTACCGTTGCGCCGACGGCAAATACCTGACCATGGGCGGCAGCGAAATCAAGGTCGCCTCCAATGTGCTCACCGCTTTAGGCCGACCGGACCTGATCGATATCTGCAAACAGCCGCCCGGACCGGTGCACGATCCGGTGCGGAGATTCCTCGCCGACACCTTTGCCACCCAGCCCCGCGCGCACTGGGAAGCGTTTCTCGACAAGATCGATTGCTGCTGGTCGCCGGTCAAAGGCGCGCGCGAAAGCTTGATGAGCGCGCAGGTGGCGGCGCGCGAACTGAAGATCGATTATCCGGACGGCACCAGCCATCTCGGCATTCCGATCAAGTTTTCAGCCGAGCCGGGGCGGGTCAATCCAAAGGCGCCGGGACTGGGCGAGCATACCGAGGGCGTGCTGGCGGCTGCGGGTTATGGCGCTGCGGAGATCGCGCAATTGCGCGCGGGCGGGGCGATCCGCTGAATTCGTGTTGCGAGCGGCCCGTAGCCTCGCCAAACGCTGGCTAAAAAAAAGCCATCCGAGCGCTGAACACCCGTTTTTATCCTTGCAATTCATGGAGTGATGGTCCGCAATTGCAAGGATGTTTGAAGATCAAATCTGGCACCCGTGCGACGCCTGCTGGTCTACCCCGGCGTCGAACGCCATCGAATGCCAAATGATGTCGAAGCGCCCCCCTTGCGCATGCGGTGCGAAGGCTTGCGGCGGCGGGCTTGAAACGAGGCGCCCGCTCCGACCGGTGACCCGCCGTCCGGGCGCTCGAGCACTGCGCGGCGACGCTGCCTGCAGTCATCCAACTTTTCGCTCCACCGCCGCGCGCCGCCGCCACAATGGCCAGATACAGGCCGCTGCGCCCACGCAAAGCATGAGCGAGCTCCACGCCAGTGGCTTCAGGCTGCCGTCATCGATCGCACCCGATATCACCACGAACAGCGCTCCGGTGAGCAGCTGAACCGCACCGACCAAGGCGGAGGCCGTGCCGGCGCGCTCGGGATAAACCGCGGTGGCGCCGGCGATGCCGGCGGCGAACGCAAGCCCGGTGCCGAAGGACTGGATGCCGATTGCTGCCAGCATCCACTCCCAATGCACCTGGCCGGTCATTGCGATCAACAGCAGCGTGCCGGCCCAGCCGAAGGCCAGCCCAAAAGCCAGCAGGCGATCGACGCCTGCGCGCCTGACATGACGCGCCGCCAGAGAGTTTCCGGCGGCGAAGCCCGCGTAAGCCACCAGCATCGCCAGCGCGATGCCGACCGGCGTCATGCCGAACGTGCGCGTCAGGAAAGCGGGCCCGATGACGAAAAAGCCGATGAAGCTGCAATTGAGCAGCGAGAAGCCGAACGCGTAGGCGCAAAATCGCCACGAAGCGAACAGCACCGCGTAGCTGCGCAAGGTGCCACCCAGATGGAGGCGCGCACGACTGGCCGGCGGCAGGGTCTCGCCATGCAGGCGATGACCCATGATCAGAAGCACCGCGCCCACCAGCGCGCAGGCGTAAAACCCCGAGCGCCAGCCGTACCACGTCTGCAACATGCCGCCAATCAACGGCGCGATGGCCGGCGTGACGCTCAACGAGATCATGATCAAGGCCATGGCGCGCGCCGCGTCGGGCCCGGCAAAGCGGTCGCGCACCGCCGCGCGCGGAATCATCAGCGTGACGCAGCCGCCCAGGCCCTGCAAAAATCGATAGGCCAGCAGATGGCCGTAAGAGTCGGCCAGCGCCGCGCCGACACTGGCGCCCACGAAAATCGCAAGCCCGCCCAACAGGACGATGCGGCGGCCGAACGCGTCCGACAGGGGCCCGGCGATCAGTTGCCCGAGCGCCATGGTGAACGCATAGATCGAGACCAGCCACTGCATGCGGCCGGGCTCAAGCGCGAACTCCGCCTGGATCGCCGGCAACAAGGCGGGAATGACGTTGAATCCGAACGGCGCGCCCACCCCGGCAAAAATCAGCCAGGGCATCGATACCGGGCTTGACTGCGAACCAGCTGACACTGCCACACGAATTCCCAGGTGAGGATTCAATCGCTCAAGTTGCGCTGCCGCGCCGGGCAGGCCGCATTCACATGCCGGCGCAAAGGATCGACATGACGCCGAACACTTCCCATTTTAGGCGCTGTCTACGCTGCCGGCCTTCAATGTGTGTGGCGGCAGCGGCAAAGCGCCGCGCGGCACACACGCAACGCAGCGTGTCGCGTACGACCAAACGGCCTATGCGACGCGGCCGCGCGCGCCGTGATAAGCGCCGCTACCGCGCGTGATGACCGCATCGGTTGCGGACCTGTCGCCAGGGTTAAAACATGCGAGCACGCCCATCCGCTCATAGATCGGCTCGAAGTCGATGTGTGCCAGCTCGAGCAGTTGTTCCAGGCTGTCGAGCACGAAGTAGGTCTCCTGGAAATCATCGATGCGGTAGCGCGTGCGCATCACCCGCTCCAGATCGAAGCGCAGCCGGTTGGGCGAGGGGTCTTCCAGCGCGAACACCGATTCGGCGCGCGAGGAGGCGATGCCGGCACCGTAGATGCGGGTCGCCGCGCCTTCGCGCACCAGGCCGAATTCGACGGTGTACCAATAGACACGCGCCAGCAGCTCCAGCGTTCCGAGCCGCTGCGCGCGCAGGCCACCCAGGCCATACGCCTGGACAAAATCGGCCATGACCGGATTCATCAGCATCGGCACATGGCCGAATACATCATGAAACACATCCGGCTCTTCCAGATAGTCGAGCTGATGCGGCTTGCGAACGAAGTTGCCGGCGGGAAAACGCCGGTTGGCCAGGTGGTCGAAAAACACTTCGTCCGGCACCAGGCCGGGCACGGCCACCACCTGCCATCCGGTATGGCGCATCAGCACTTCCGATAGCCGCCTGAAGTCGGGAATCGTGTCGGCGCCGATCGGCAAGTCGCGCATGCCGGCCACAAAGGCTTCACAGGCGCGCCCCGGCAAGAGGCGTGACTGCCGTTCGAACAGCGTCTTCCACACCGCATGCTCGGCCGGGGTGTAAGTCTCCCAGCCCTGGGCGATGGTCCAGTCGCGCGACGGGGCGGCAGCGCTCGCCGTCGCCACTCCATTTGCCTGCATCTGCACGATCGCGGCGCCCACGTGTGTGTCAGGCGGCGCCGTGCGCCGCCGCATCGGCGAAGCGCGCCAGGTCGATGTCGCGCTGGGTCACGCCACCCGCGTCGTGAGTAGTGAGCGTGACCTCGACCCGGTTGTAGACGTTGAACCATTCGGGGTGATGGTCGTGGCGTTCGGCATACAAGGCTACGCGGGTCATGAAGGCGAAGGCCTGGTTGAAATCGGCGAACTTGAAATCGCGCCGCAAGGCCGCACGCCCGACGTCGAGGCGCCACCCTGCCAGGGTCTTCAACTGCTGCTGCACTGCATCTGCATCAAGGGCTTTCATCGGGCGCCGCCTTCCTGGGTGTTGCTTGTGGTTTTACGCGTTCGCCAGCACGCCGCGGCGCATCTGGTCGAGCTCGATTGACTCGAACAAGGCCTTGAAGTTTCCTTCGCCGAAGCCCTGGTCGCCCTTGCGTTCGATGAATTCGAAGAAGATCGGCCCCAACTGGTTTTCGCTGAAGATCTGCAGCAGCAGGGCGCCGGCCTTGCCGTCGATCAGGATCTTGCGCCGCTTCAGTTCCGCCACTGCTTCGCCGTGACCGGGAATGCGCTTGTCAACCAGTTCGAAATAGGTATCGATGGTATCGAGCAGGCGCACGCCGGCTAAGCGATGCGCGTCAACCGTGGCGTAGATGTTCGAAGAAGCGAGCGCTATATGCTGGATGCCTTCGCCGTGGTACGCATCCAGGTATTCCTGGATCTGCCCCTGGCGCTCGTTGCCTTCCTCGTTGATCGGGATGCGGATCTTGCCGCAGGGGCTCACCATGGCCTTGGACTTGACACCGGTGACCTGTCCTTCGATATCGAAGTAGCGGGCTTCGCGAAAATTGAACAGGCGCTCGTAGAAGCCGGCCCATTCATCCATGCGGCCGCGATGCACGTTGTGGGTGAGGTGGTCGATGTTGACCAGCCCATGACCCTTGGGGTAGAGCTCCGCGCCGGGCAGGGGCTCGAAGTCGACGTCGTAGAAGCCGATGTTGCCGATCTGGCCATCCTGCGCGCCGTTCTTGCCGCGCCAGCGGTCGATGAAGTAGATCACCGAGTCGCCGATGCCCTTGATGCCCGGAATGTTGAGTTCGCCCGGGCCGCTGTTGCCCTCGAAACCCCAGGCCCCCATTTCCAGCGCACGGTGATAGGCCCGCGCCGCATCCTGCACGCGAAACGCGATCGCACAGATCGAGGGGCCGTGCAGGCGCGCGAAGCGCTGCGCGAACGAATCCGGCTCGGCATTGATGATGAAGTTGATGCCGCCCTGGCGATACAGGGTCACATTCTTGCGACGATGGCGGGCGATCGCCTTGAAGCCCATGCGCTCGAACACCGCGCCCATTGCAGCGGGGTCCGGTGCGGCATATTCGATGAACTCGAACCCGTCGGTGCCCATCGGGTTGTCCAGGGCAGCGTCGGATCGGACCTCGGGCGGAGCAAGGGAATCGGGAGCGTTCATGATGACCTCGTGGAAGGCAGCGCGGGCATGGCTGAAGAGCGAGATTCTATGCCGGAGGTGGCGCAAGGTGATTGCAAAATGCAATCAATCGAGGCATATTTGAGCAATATTATTTTAATAGTACTCAATCTTTCGCAATCAATGAATATCCTCAAGCTTGACCGCACCGACCGCCGCATCCTCGAACTGTTGCAAAAGGATGGCCGCATGTCCAACCAGGAGCTGGCCGAAAAGGTCAACCTGACGCCGGCGCCGGTACTGCGGCGCGTGCGCGCCCTGGAGGAAGCCGGCCTGATCCGCGGCTACGTGGCCCTGCTCGACCCCGCCCGGCTGGGATTGGGCCTCCTAGCCTATGTCACGGTGAAGCTGGAAAAGAAGGGCCGCATGCCGATCGAGCAGTTTCGCCGCGCCGTGCAGACCTGGCCCGAGGTGGTGGCCTGTCACTCAATGACCGGCGACATGGACTACCTGCTGCGCGTGTACGTCGAGGATCTCGACCATTTCAACCGTTTCATCATGAATGCCGTGTTGAAGCAGTCCGGCGTGGTGGATGTCAAATCAAGTTTCGCGCTCGAACGCGTCAAGGACACGACCGCGCTGCCGATTCCCGGCTGAGCCGGGGCAATAAACCGCGGTTACAGGATTCGTTTGGCAAGCAAGGAGGTTGCACATGATCGCCTGGGCCACAAGCGCGGGACTTGCCGGCATTGCTCTGCTGGCGATCGGCTCGAACTGGGCCGGCATGTTGGGCTTGCTGCGCCACTTGAGCGGTGGCCCCGCGCGCAGCTTTTCGCCGATACCCCTGATCGGTGGCGTGCTGGGCGCGGCCGCGCTGGCCGCCGCGCCGCTCGAGGCGCTCAATCGCTGGTTCTGGCTGCCCCTGTTGCTCGACCCCGGAACCGGCCTGTACCTGCTGATGCTGGCAAGTAGCGGCATCAGACAAGCGTGGGCGGCACGCGCCGCCGCAAAACGCCGCACTGCCGCGACGCTCGAGGCAAGCGACGCGGGTCCGCTGGCGCGCGCCCTCACCGGCTGCCTGCTGGGCACCGCCGTTGGTGACGCCCTGGGTCTGGCCTGCGAGGGCCTGTCACCGGCACGCCAACTGAAGCTGTTTCCCACGCTGGATTCCTACGGCTTCCTGTTCGGCATCGGCATGATTTCCGACGACACCGAGCACAGCGTGATGCTGGCGCAAGCGCTCATCGAATCCGCTGGCGACGAGGCCCATTTCACGCGTGATTTCGCCTGGCGCCTGAAAGGCTGGCTGCTGGCGCTGCCGGCCGGCATCGGCATGGCGACCGGCCGGGCGATCATCAAGCTGTGGCTGTTCGTTCCGCCACGCTTAAGCGGCGTGCGTTCGGCCGGCAACGGCCCGGCGATGCGCGCGGCGGTGCTGGGCGTGGCCTATGGCGACGACGCCGACAAACTCGTCAGCCTGAACCGGATTGCCGCACGCATCACCCATCGTGACGATCGCGCCGAACACGGCGCGCTTGCTGTCGCCATCGCGGCCTACTTGTCGGCTACCCGCCCGGCGCCCCTGACCGCGACTGAGTTCGTTGAGGCGATGGCGTTGCGCTTGCCGGCGGACAGCGCCACCCTGGCGGCGATCCGCGCCGTTGCGGCCAGCCTGGCGCAAGGCGAGCCCGCAGCGGCCTTCGTCGAGCGCCTGGGTTCGAAGAATGGCGTATCCGGCTACATGCTGCACACGCTGCCCGCGGTACTGCATGTCTGGCTGCGGCATCAGGACGACTATGCCGGCGGGATCACCGAAATCATTCGCCTGGGCGGCGACGCCGACTCGACCGCCGCGATCGTAGGCGGCATCATCGGCGCCCGTGTAGGCCGTGAAGGCATTCCCCCGCATCTGCTGGCCAGGCTCGTCGACTGGCCGCGCTCGAAAGCCATGATTGAAAAAGTCGCGCGGCGACTGGCACACGCACGTCTGGCGCGCACGCGGATGCGCAAGGTACGTTCGTTCATCTTCGCCGCGCCGCTGCGCAACCTGCTATTCCTGACAGTCGTTCTGGCGCACGGCTTTCGACGGCTGTTGCCGCCTTATTGAATCAAATCAGGTGCCCGAGGCGACCGGGGTATACCCCGCATCGCGAATCGCCGCCTCGATCACGGCACCCGCTATGCCCGATTCAACCCTCACCACGTGCGTGGCAAGGTCAGTCTGAACCTCCGCGCCGGCGTCGACCGCCTGCACCGCTTTTGTAATCGTTGCCACGCAGTGGCCGCAGGTCATGTCCTTGACTTGAAACGTGAGCATTTTCGTGTGTCTTGGTTGATGGTCGAAGCCTGATTCTGAACCTTCTCATGATTGGAAAGTCAAACATTTGATGAAAATCAAGCTTCAGCGCCGCCGCATGCCCCCGGCGCCGAACATCAATGCGATCATTGCTTGACATTCCCATGATGGGAAGCTTGACACTTTCATTTTCCCGGGTCGCTTAGGCGGAACACTCCAGCAGCATGAGCACCACCTTCACATTGCCCATCAGCGGGATGACCTGCGCCTCCTGCGTCGGACGGGTCGAGAAATCACTCGCCCGGGTGCCGGGGGTGCAGAACGTCGCGGTCAACCTCGCCACCGAAGCGGCAACCGTGACCGGCGCCGACAGCCTTACCGGCAGTCTGCTGGCACAGGCGGTCGATGCCGCCGGCTACACGGTGCCGCAGGAAGATCTGGTGCTCGACATCCACGGCATGACCTGTGCTTCGTGTGTTGGCCGCGTCGAAAAGGCGCTGGCGGCCGTACCCGGGGTGGCCAGTGCCGAGGTCAACCTGGCCACCGAACGCGCCACCGTGCATGCCTACAAGGGCGCCGTATCGCCCACCTTGCTGGTGGCGGCAGTAACGCGCGCCGGCTACCAGGCCGCGCCGCATGCGGAAGCGCCAGCCGATGCCGACCCGGCCGCCAGCGCCGCCGCCCGCGCCTGGCGCGAGCGCCTGCCGGTGATCGCAAGCGCCCTGCTCTCGCTGCCACTGGTCATACCGATGGTGGGCGAAGTAGCGGGCCAGCACTGGATGCTGCCGGCCTCGATGCAGTGGCTGCTGGCCACACCCGTGCAATTCTGGTTCGGCGCGCGCTTCTACCGCGCCGGCTGGGGTGCACTCAAGGCCGGCACCGGCAACATGGACCTGCTGGTGGCGCTGGGCACCTCGGCCGCCTACGGCCTGTCGATCTACCTGTGGCTGACCGACCAATCGGGCATGCCGCACCTGTATTTCGAATCGGCGGCGGTGGTGATCACGCTGGTGCTCTTGGGCAAGTTTCTGGAGGCACGGGCCAAGCGCCAGACCACCGAGGCGATACGCGCCCTGCAGGCCCTGAAGGTGCCGACTGCACGGGTGCGGCGCGCCAATGGTCTCAATGACATCGCACTCGACGCCGTGGTGCTGGGCGATATCGTGGTAGTCAAACCGGGCGAACGAATCGCCGTCGACGGCATCATCATCGAAGGTACTACCCACGCCGACGAGTCGATGATCACCGGCGAATCCCTGCCCGCGGCAAAAAACGTCGGCGACCGCGTCACCGGCGCCACCCTGAACGCTGAAGGCCTGATCGCGGTTCGCACCACCGCCATTGGCGCCGAGACGGCGCTGGCGCGCATCATCCGCCTGGTCGAATCGGCGCAGGCGAAAAAAGCGCCGATCCAGCGCATCGTCGATCGGGTCAGTGCAGTGTTCGTACCAGTGGTGGTTGTGGCCGCCGCTGTCACCCTGCTCGGCTGGGGCCTCTACGGCGGCAACTGGACCAGCGCCTGGCTCAACGCAGTGGCGGTGCTGGTGATCGCCTGCCCGTGCGCGCTGGGCTTGGCCACACCCACCGCGATCATGGCCGGCACCGGCGTGGCGGCGCGCCACGGCATCCTGATCCGCGACGCCGAGGCGCTCGAAGTCGCGCACGCGGTCAAGGTGGTGGCCTTCGACAAGACCGGCACGCTCACCGTCGGCCACCCGACCGTGACCGCGATCGAGGGCAACGATCTGACAACCCATGACGTACTGCGGCTGGCAGCCGCCCTGCAGGCCGGCAGCGAGCACCCGCTGGCGCGTGCGGTGGCAGAGGCCGCGGCGCGCGACCACATTGATGTGCCCGCCATGCAGGAATTCGCCGCCCTGCCTGGCCGCGGTGTGACTGCCTTGGTCGAGGGCCGCCGCCTCAAGCTGGGTGCGGCGCGCCTGTTGCGCGAGGAGGGTCTGGCGCCCGGCGCGTTGGCCGCGCGCGCAGCCCAACTCGAAGCGCAGGGCAACACGGTTTCCTGGCTCAGTGAACCCGGCCGTGTGCTGGGCCTGCTGGCTTTCGGCGACACCATCAAGCCCTCTGCCATCGATGCGATCCGGCGCCTCACCGACCAGGGTATCGATACGGTGCTCCTGACCGGTGACAACGCCGGCGCCGCGCGGGCGGTGGCTGACCGCCTGGGCATTCGTACGGTGCGGTCCGAAGTGTTGCCGGCCGACAAAGCCGAGGTGGTCATGTCGCTCAAGGCGCAGGGTCGCGTAGCGATGGTGGGCGACGGCATCAACGACGCGCCGGCACTGGCAGCGGCGGATGTAGGCATCGCCATGGCCACCGGTACCGATGCCGCCATGCACGCCGCCGGCATCACCCTGATGCGCGGCAATCCGCTGCTGGTGGCCGACGCCATCGCCATCTCGCGCCGCACCTACAGCAAGATCCGCCAGAACCTGTTCTGGGCGTTCATCTACAACGCGGTCGGCATACCGCTGGCGGCCTTCGGCATGCTGAACCCGATGCTGGCGGGCGCCGCGATGGCTTTCTCCAGCGTCTCCGTGGTGTCGAATGCCTTGCTGCTCAAGCGCTGGCGCCCGGCATTGCACAACGCTGACAAGACGTAAATCATGGCACAGGCAACGATGAGCTACCCGGTCAACATCGGCGATGCGGCCAGCGCCTCGGGCGTGTCGGCCAAGATGATCCGCCACTACGAGGAGATCGGCCTGATCCCGTCGCCGAAACGCACGCATGCCGGTTACCGCGTGTATGCAGAGGCCGACGTGCACATGCTGCGCTTCATCCGCCGCGCGCGCAACCTGGGCTTTTCGGTCAGGCAGATCGAAGCTCTGTTGAGCCTGTGGCGCGACCGCCGCCGCGCCAGCAGCAAGGTCAAGGCGCTGGCGCTGGCACACATGGCCGAGCTCGATGCGCGGATTCTCGAAATGACAGAGATGCGCCGCAGCTTGGAGCATCTGGCTGGCCAATGCCACGGCGACGAGCGGCCGGATTGCCCGATCCTTGAGGATCTCGCGCGAGGGCCCGGCGGCGCCTCGCATGCGACGGGAACCTTTGGCCATGCGTAACGCTCCAATTCCAGTGTGATTGTCAAATCCGCAGCACCCGCCTATAGTTTCAATCTCATGATCCGCTCCAGAACCCTGCGTACCGCCGCGCGCGTGCTGCTCGGCACCCTCATCGCCGCTTATGCGATGGTGTCGCTGCACGCCACTGCAGTTGCACCGCAAGGTTCGGAAAAACCGGCGCCCGAGGTGCAGATGGCAGCGGCTGGCGACGCGGATTCCGCCGCCGAATCGCACTGCCACGAGCCCGCGGCCGACCCCGCGCCCCTGCTTCTGTGCAAGGTCCATTGCCAGAGCGCGGTACAGACCCTGGATCATCCGCATGCGCAAATGGCCGACGATGCCAGCAGCGCCTATCTATTGGTTGCCGCCTTCGTGAGCCCCGCCGGCTGCGGCGCGATGACGCCGCCGGCCAACCGGCCGGATGCCTCGCATCACGGCGGCGCACCGCCGCCATACCAGAGCACCGCGCGCCTGCGCATTTGATTCCCTGACGTTTTGACCGCGCGCGCCTTCATCCGGAGGTGCGCCGCCGTTCTTTCGCCGTCAAGGAGTCATCATGCTTTTGAAACACCGCCCGTGCTGGGCCGTCGCGGCCACAGTGCTGACTATCGGCACCGCACAAGCACAGTCGTTCGTAGCTCCACCCAAACACCAGTCGGCCCTGCGCGACTACCAGGCTTACCGCGACGAGAAGCCCGCCAACTGGCGCGACGTCAACGACACCATGGCGGTGTTGGGTGGCCACAACGCGCACCTGCGGGAGATCGAGAAAAGCGTCAGCGCCTTCGGCACCGTGCTTGAAATCGACCGTGCGGCCGGCCGCGTGCGCATCGACGCCGACGCCATCAAGCCCCTGGGCTGGCCGGCCGGCATCGCCTTCTGGCAGCTGAAGTCGGTTTCCCTGGCCGAAAAGGTCAAGCCCGGCGAGCGCATTGCCTTCACGCTCGAGAAAGACGGCGACGTCTACCGTATCGCAGACTTCGCGCGCAACGCGCCGCCGGCGCCCAAGCCAATGCAGGCGGCCGACCCGCATGCCGGGCATCGTCAGGGGGAACGCAAATGAGACAGCCACCGCGGCACGCACTCGCCCTGGCGCTCATCGCCGCCCTGCTGGGTGGCTGCACCACTTTTTCTGAAGACCGCGGTTTCGGTCTCGCGCAACAGACGGCGAAAGATCGTCTCGGCCGCGACGCCATCTGGATCAGGAGCGAAAGCGATGCAGAAAGTGTCCGGCAAAAGGTCGCGGCTCTGTTGGCCCAACCGTTGTCGGCAGACGATGCCGTCCAGATCGCGCTCTACAACAACCCCGGTCTGCAGGCCACCTATGCCGAGCTGGGCATTTCCGAGAGCGATCTCGTGTCATCAGGCCGTATCGACAATCCGCGCTTTTCCTTCATGCGCGCGATCAATCGCGAAAGCGACGTCAAGATCGAAAGCCTGCTTTCGTTCGGCGTGATGTCGCTCATCACCCTGCCCTTGCGCATGGAGGCGGCCGGGCGCCGCTTCGAAGGCACGCGGCGCGCGGTCACGTCAGAGATGCTGCGTACCGCCGCCGATACCCGCAAGGCCTGGGTGCAAGCGGTGGCCGCGGCGCAGACCCTTAAGTACATGGGTCAGGTGAAAGAGTCCGCCGAGGCCGGCGCCGAACTGGCGCGGCGCATGGCGCGTGCCGGCAACTTCTCGCGCTTGACGCAGATGCGCGAGCATGCCTTCTATGCCGATGCAGCAGCGCAGATGGCACGCGCCCAGCATGCAGCCACGGCGGCGCGTGAACAACTCACCCGCTTGATGGGCCTCACCGATCCGGCCGGATTCAAGCTGCCCGAGCGCCTGCCGGACCTGCCGGCGGCGACACGCGACGAAGACGGGATCGCCCGGGAAGCCATGCAGGAGCGGCTCGATGTTGCCGCCGCGCGCCTTGAGGCGGAGTCGCTGGCCGCGTCCCTGGGTTTGAGCCGGATCACACGCTTCACCAACGTGCTGGAGATCGGCCGCGCCCGCGTCGACGAGGGGCGCGAGCCGCGCAAGCGCGGCTGGGAAGTGGGCTTCGACATTCCGCTCTTCGACTTCGGCGGCGCACGCATCGCCGGCGCCGAAGCGCGCTACATGCAGGCCGCCGAACGGATCCGCGAAACCGCGATCGCCGCGCAAAGCGAAGTGCGCGAAGCCTATTCCAGCTACCGCACGCAGCACGATCTGGCGCGCCACTATCGCGATGAAATCGTGCCGCTGCGCAAGAAGATCTCCGACGAGATGCTGCTGCGCTACAACGGCATGTTGAAAAGCGTGTTCGAACTGCTGGCCGACTCCCGCGAGCAGGTACTGGCGGTCAACGCCACCATCGAGGCGCAGCGCGATTTCTGGCTGGCCGAGTCGGACTTGCAGATGGCCCTGATCGGCAAGCCCGCGGCCTTGGGCCTTGGGCGACCCATGACGCCGGTCGCGGCCAAGCCGGCCGGCGGCGGGCATTGACGCTATCACCACCATGAAAACCAACACCATGAAAACCTCCGCTCCCGCACGCCGCCGCTTCTTCGCGCAGGGTGCCGGCATCGGCGCGGCGCTGATCGGCGCCGCCGCCGTTTCACGCGTGGCCCAGGCCGCGGTGCCCGAGGCGCCGCTGCGAGATTCCGCCGCCACTGTCATCACGCCGCTGCCTGCCAAGGGCCGCCCCTACAACCCGGTGGTCACGCTCAATAGCTGGACCTTGCCGTGGCGCATGAAAGACGGCTACAAGGAATTTCACCTGATCGCCGAACCGGTGCAGCGCGAAATCGCCCCCGGCATGATCGCCAACCTGTGGGGCTACAACGGCCAGTCACCGGGACCGACCATCGAGGTGGTCGAAGGTGACCGCGTGCGCATGTTCGTCACCAACAAGCTGCCCGAGCACACCACCATCCACTGGCACGGCCAGCGCCTGCCCAACGGCATGGATGGTGTGGGCGGCTTGAACCAGCCGCAGATCAAGCCCGGTGAAACCTATGTCTACGAATTCATCGCGCGCCGGGCCGGCACCTTCATGTACCACCCGCATGCCGATGAGATGACACAAATGGCGATGGGCATGATGGGCTTCTGGGTCACCCATCCGAAAGACCCGAAGTTCATGCCGGTGGATCGCGATTTCTGTTTCCTGTTGAATGCCTACGACATCGATCCCGGCAGCGCCACCCCGCAGATCAACACCATGCTCGACTTCAACCTGTGGACCTGGAACAGCCGCGCCTTTCCGGGCATCGATGCGCTGGTGTGCCGCATGGGTGACCGCGTGCGCATCCGCGTCGGCAACCTCACCATGACCAATCACCCGATCCACCTGCACGGCCACGAGTTCGTGGTCACCTGCACCGACGGCGGCTGGACCCCGCCCTCCGCACGCTGGCCCGAGGTCACCACCGACATCGCGGTGGGCCAGATGCGCGCGTTCGAGTTCGAAGCCACCGAACCGGGCGACTGGGCCTTTCATTGCCACAAGAGCCACCACACCATGAACCCGATGGGCCATGGCGTGCCCACCATGATCGGCGTCGACCATCGCGGCATCGCCGCCAAGATCAACAAGCTGGTGCCCGACTACATGGTGATGGGCGAGCGCGGCATGGCCGACATGGGCGAGATGGAGATGCAGATCCCCGACAACACCCTGCCGATGATGACCGGCCAGGGCCAGTTCGGCCCGATCGAGATGGGCGGCATGTTTTCCACCGTCAAGGTGCGTGAAGGCCTGGCCAGGAACGACTACAAGGACCCCGGGCCCTACAAGTACCCCGCCAATACCGTGGCCTACAAGTGGTCCGGGGAATCACTCAATCCGACGCGGGCACCGACCTCGCGCATGGGCGAGATCGACCCGGCAACCGGCCGTGCCATCGGTGAGCGCAACACGATCGAACTAAACGTACGCAAACCCGCCGGCGGACATGCCGGCCATTGAAGAAGGAGAAGTGAAATGAGCATCCGCAATCTGATTGCCATCTCGGCACTTGCCGCGGCATCCGCATCCACCAGTTGGGCGCAGGTAAGCGTCATGAGTGACGGCGAAGTCCGCAAGGTCGACCGCGCACAGGGCAAGATCACGCTCAAGCACGGCGAGATCAAGAATCTCGAAATGTCGCCGATGACCATGGTGTTCCGCGTCACTGATCCGGCGTTGCTGGACCGAGTGAAGGAAGGCGACAAGATCGGCTTTTCCGCCGACAAGATCGGCGGCCAGTACACGGTCACCGGCATCGAAATGAAAAAATGATCAAACCATGAGAGCCCTTGCCGCGATAGCTTCGCCGCTTACGCCGGCAATGTCACGGCGATGCTGGAGCGATTGCGATTGCGAGACATTGCCCCGTGCAGGCGGCGCCGGATCGGATGTGGGCCGCCGCAAGCGCAATTCGCCCGAATCCATTTGAAAGGGTCTTCACGTGCAACGCGAATTGAATGATTTCCGCCTGGGCCGCAGGCGCATGTTGTCGGGTCTCGCCGCTTTGCCGATTGCATGCGCCTGGGCCGCACCAGCCAGGCCCATGGTCGAGGTCTGGAAGGCGCCGACCTGCGGTTGCTGCAAGGACTGGATCGCCTACCTCGAGGGCAACGGCTTCGCCGTCAAGGCGCACGACATCGGCAACAATCCGGTGCGCCTCAAGCTGGGCATGCCAAAGCAGTTCGGCTCCTGCCATACCGCAACGGTGGGCGGATACGTGATCGAGGGACATGTGCCGGTCCGCGAAATCCGCCGCCTGCTCAAGGAAAGACCCGCCGCCGTGGGACTCGCGGTGCCGGGCATGCCGGTCGGTTCACCCGGTATGGATGGGCCCGCCTACAACAATCGACAAGATCCCTACGATGTGCTGCTGGTCGCGCGCGACGGTTCGGCGACGATTTTCCAGGCATATCGCCCGCAGCCTTGATCGTCGAAATACCCGGCGTGGAAACGCGTGCCGTCGCCGCGGCGGTGCGGAGTTCGCTCGAGCCAGCTTTCGCTGGCCAGCGCGCGCGGCCGCTGAAATTGCCGGTCAGCCAATGCGTGCGCGCCGGTCCGAAATCATGTCGCTTCGGTGAACACCGGCGCGAAGCCGCCACCAGGCGTGCGGAAATTCGTCGTCTGCCCCTGGTACAGGCGCGCCGTGACGAGTTGCACCACGCCGGCATAAGCATAGTTGCGCACATCGGCTTTCAATGGCCGGGCCGCCGGTGAGCCCGCAAGGTGCCGTTCGCTGGGTGCAACCAGCGCCTGCGCCACGTAGCTGCCCATCGCCATTTCGTCCCATACCCGCCGCGTGAGTTTGTCGCCGCGGTACGCGGCCCTGCTGCCGTAGCCGGCGGCCGGTTTGAAGAACAGGTCGCGCCGCTTGGCCCACACGGCTTCGCGGTTGCCGGCCGTCATGATCTCGGTGCGCGGAACCGCGGCCTTGAGCGTGGCAATCACTTCCTCGGCGACACCCGTCGCGATAAGGAACGCCTCATCGCAGAGCAGCGTGAGATTGCGCTTGTCCGCATACAGCGCATGCGCGCGCGAATGCGGGCTGACCACCACTTCCCTGGCGAGGTAGGCGGCCTTGAGCGACGCGTGGGCAGGCTCTTCCAGCGCGAAATCGGTCAGCCGGTTGTAGACGAAGTCGAGCGGCTGGCTGCCGTTCCACAGCCAACCGTCCTTGCGGGCGAGCGCGCACGGATCGCAGATCGTCACCTCGATGCCGTGCCGGCTGAAGAGCTGCCGGTACAGGAGGAACTCGGGGTAGAGATACTGCTGCTCCGGCGCCGTGTCGACGATCGCCACCGACCGCAGCGGCGCATCCCTGCGCTGCGCGCGCCACTCCATCATGAAACTCTCAAACAACGCTTGCTCGATGGCGTCGGCTTCCATCGGCGCCATCGCGAGCCCGGCCACGTCAGCGCAACACACCCGCTGCGCACGCCCGAGGACCGTGTTGAGAAGCGCGCCGCCCGGATTGGTGTTGATCTCGATTAATTGCGGGCCGCTGGCGGCGATGTGAAAATCGACGCCCAGCAGGCCGCCGCGCGAACCCGGATCGAAGCCCGCGATTTTCGGCGCCCAGGCCAGCGCCGCGTGGCGGAAATGTGGCGTGGCAACGACCGCTTCCATTGCCGCGATCACCCGCACCATCGCATCGACGTGCGCGCGCGAGACGAACATCGGCACGGACGCGAAAAGATGCGGATGCGTCTCGACCATGGCACGCGACAAGCCGCTCCTGCCCAGATCCGCTTCGAGACCGCCGCGCAGCGCGTCTTGGTCCAGGCTTAAGCAATGGCAACTGCGGTTCAAGGCTTCGATCGACGTCGCTGTCCGGCAACTGCTGGCACAGTTGGCCAGCACGGGCAGCATTCCGGCGCCCGCCATTTCAGGGACTGCCGACGCCGGGTGCAAGCTTGGCGTCACTATCCGGCGCAGACCGGGCAATCGCATCAGTGGCGTTATTGAGGCGTATCGAAATCGCACATGCCATGCTCCGGGTCCGGCAGCATCCTGTATCAGGCATCGCCAAAAGCCCGCAACGCGAGGCCTTGCGACTATTCGCTTGAGCCATTTGTTACAGGACCACCGCGTGGTCGGGCAACTCGTTCCGGCCCGCGCCGGATGCCGGAAAATGCCTGATCAGATGCCGGGTCACCGCCTCAATGCCGCTAACCACGCCGCCTTCAAAGTTCGCTTGCCGGAAGGCCGCTTCCATCGTGCGGCAAATGTCTTCCCAACCCCGCGAACCCACCTTTGGGTGAATCCCGCGATCAGCGACAATTTCGACGTCGCGGTCGGCAAGCAGCAGATAGATCAGCACGCCGTTGTTGTGCTCGGTATCCCACACACGTAGCTGCGCGAAGACTTCAAGCGCGCGCTCGCGCGCGGACTGTGCCTTGAACAGCGGCGCGCTGTCGAGCGCACCTTCCACCGCGAAGCGAATCTCGCCGGCATGCGCGGTCTCGCTTGCCTTGATCGCGCGCTCGATTGCGACCATGGTCTTGCGCGGGAAAGCGCGTTCTACCTGCCAATCGGTCAAAAGCAGGTGCTTGGCTATGCGTCTGACGTTCATGGTTACCACCGGCCCGACGCGCCGCCGCCGCCGAAGCCGCCGCCACCGCCGCCGAAGCCGCCCCCAAAGCCACCGCCGGAACTCCCGCGGCCGAATCCGCCGCGCACACCGCCCATGCCCATTCCGCCCATGCCGCCGCTGACCAGTGTGAACAACAGCGCGATCACGCCCGCGAGCAACGCGATCGACAGCGCGCCGGCAAGCAGCCAGGCAAGCAGCACCACCGCTCCGCCGGTCACCAGTGCGCCGGGAAACCGGCCCAGCAAAGAACGCATTACGCCGCCCAAGACGAGTGCTACAACAAACATGACCGGAACATATTGCTCAATCCCAGCGACGCCCCGGACGGGACTCTGCCTGGGCGCCGGCAAGGGCTCGCCGTCGATCACGCGGATGATGCGATCGACCCCGGCGGCGATGCCGCCCTGGTAATCCCCCTCCTTGAAACGCGGTGTGATGACTTCGCTGATGATGCGTTTGCTGGTGGCATCATTGAGCGCGCCTTCCAGGCCGTAGCCCACTTCGATGCGCAGCGCACGGTCGTTCTTGGCGATCAGCAGGAGGGCGCCGTCATCCACCTTCTTGCGGCCCAGCTTCCACTGCTCGGCGACCCGCAAGGCATACGGCTCGATCGCTTCGGGCGCGGTAGTGGGTACGATCAGCACCGCAAGCTGACTGCCCTTCCTGGCTTCAAACGCTTGCAGGGTCTGCTCCAGAGCCGCCTTTTGCTCAGTGGTGAGCGTGCCGGTCTGGTCGACCACGCGCCCGCTCAAGGCCGGCACCGGCACCTGCGCTTGCGCCACAGCGAACAAAGACCCGCACAGCGTAAGCGCGAGCAGGATCTTTCTTGCCAGGCGGCGCATGCTTACTTGGAAGCGCCAGCGCCGGCGGGCGCGCCCTTGGCAGGCGCGGTGTCGAAATTGACCGCAGGCGGCACCGCAATCGCCTTTTCGTTGTCCACCGTGAAGTTCGGTTTCTCCTTGTAGCCAAGCGCCATCGCCGTCAGGTTGGCCGGAAAGGAGCGTACCGCGACGTTGTAGTCCTGTACCGACTTGATATAGCGATTGCGCGCCACCGCAATGCGGTTCTCGGTACCTTCAAGCTGCGCCTGCAAATCGCGAAAGCCCTGGTTGGCCTTGAGGTTCGGGTAGTTTTCAGTCACCACCAGCAGTCGCGACAAGGCGCCGCTCAGTTCACCCTGTGCCTGCTGGAACTTGGCGAACGCCTGCGGATCGTTGATCAATTCCGGGGTGGCCTGGATCGCCGTGGCCTTCGAACGGTCTTCGATCACCCTGGTCAGCGTCGCTTGCTCGAAGTTGGCTTCGCCCTTGACGGTGCTGACCAGATTGGGCACCAGGTCGGCGCGGCGCTGGTACTGGTTCACCACTTCGGACCAGCTCGCCTTGACCTGTTCGTCGCCACTCTGGAAGGTGTTGTAGCCGCAACCGGAAACACCCAGTGCGACCAATACCGCGACCAGCACCCACAATCTACGCATTTCATCTCTCCGGTGTTCTGATGGCGATGCCGCTCGCAAAATGCGGCTTGGCACGCGCACGGTTTCGCCACCTGACCTTCGTGTCAACGCGCTGCCATGGCAAGGGTGCGGCAGAAGAGCAGAGCTTGTCTGTGCGCTGACGTACCCTGGATCATCCGAACGACCGCGCCGATCGGTCGGGCACGATCACGGCGACGATCGCCTTGCCGCTGCCGCTGGGCGTGCCGATCAACTTCATCGCGATGCGGCAGGCTTGAATACGGATCGTCCATACCCATATCGGTCAGCCTGGCAGTTTCGCGGTTCGCCGGCCCCCGCGTGCCCTTTCGACTGCTTACGCAATCCTGTGCAAACCCTCATCCCGTTTTTCACCGGCGCGCTGATCGCCACCAACATCCTCGTCTTCCTGCTTCAGCAGGCGCTGGGAAACCAACTTGTCAACTGGTTCGCCCTGTGGCCGCCCGCCAGAAGCGCCTGGGCGGAATCGTCGCTGTGGGCGCCCTGGCAGTTGCTGAGCTACGCGTTTCTGCATGGCGGCGTGATGCACCTGGCGTTCAACATGTTTGGCCTGTGGATGTTTGGCGGCGCGCTCGAGCGCGTGTGGGGCGCACGCCGGGTCGGGCTCGCCTACGTCGCAAGCGTGTTTTTCGGCGCCGCGGCGCAGATTTGCGCCGCCATGCTGATCGGGTCCAGCGGCGCGCCGGTGGTCGGCGCTTCGGCCGGAGTATTTGGGCTGATGCTGGCCTATGCGCTGGCGTTTCCCGACAGCCGCATCATGCTGCTGATCCCCCCGATTCCGCTGCCCGCCAAGCTGTTCGTACTGCTTTACGCAATCGTGGAGTTGACGCTCGGGGTCACCGGCACGCAGGCCGGTGTCGCGCACTTCGCCCATCTGGGGGGCCTGGTTGGCGGCTGGCTGGTGGTCCGCTTCGGCCGCACTTGACACGCGCGGTGACCGGGCGCGCCGGCACAGGGGTGGATTCCCTCAAAACTCGGTGTGCAAGCGCACAGTGCCCACGTTCACCGGCCCGCGATCGGCGTTATAGGCCGGATTGCGAATGTGCTGCCAGTCGAACGAAAGCCAGAAATTCTGCGACACGCCGATGCTGTAGTAGGTCTCGAAAATCGTCTCAGGGCGATAGTTGAGGCGGCCATCGCCGATGAAAAAACCCAGGCCGCCGGCAGCCAGATAGTTGCGCCGCACAGTCGACAAGCCATTGCGCGCAAAGGCTATGCCCACGCTGTCGGCGGCGCGCCCCCAGGCGCCCCCCTTGACCAGCGCGCCGACCGAGGCCGAGGTATCGATTTCGGTGAACGCATAGGTCTCGGTCTTGCCGTCGGACCACATGGCGCGCCCGAACAGGCCGATCTCGCCAGTCAATGCCTGCTCAAGGTTGACGCCAACGCCATGCCGCGCCTTGCGGCCGAAGCGGACCTGATTGATATCCGGCACCCCGCCCACTATGGCGGCACGATCGAGCGCATCCTGAAAGCGCGACATGTTCGCCGCGTTGCGATAGGCGAGCAGGCGCAATTTCCCGGGCTGCCCGCCAAGCGTATGCGCGCGTTCAATCTCGATCTGGTCGCCGTAGTTCCTGAACAAGGCATAGTCGAGCGCCAACTGGTTGGGCACGCGCGGTTGCATGAAGCGGCCGAAGCGGATGGCCCATGCATCGTGGAAGTATTCGAGTGCTACGCCGGTGGTGTAGCCGCGCGCGTCGGCCGCGAAGTCATAGGCGCCGTGCGTCAGCAGCGACCAGTTGAGGAACTGCGTGCGGGCGTCGTGGCTGTAGGCGTTGTCGTCGAAAATATCCAGCAGCGACAGGTTGCCGGCGGTGAGCACGAGTCGGCGCCGGTCGACCGTGCCGGCCAGCTGGTTGGCGTCGGATTCGACCTTCTCGCGCGCGCCACCGAAGCCCCAGGTCTGGCGCAGGAACAGGCGCGCGCGATAAAAGGTCGGGTTGGAACCGGCGGTGCGCGCGATCTCGCCATTGGTGAAACCGCCCAGCCCGGTCAGGCCCGACAGCGGTATCCCTTGCGCCACTTCGGGGTTGAAATACAGCTCGCCCCCCGCCCACGGCCGCACGCCGAAAGCGGCGGTGGCGGTGAACGAATAGCTCTTCTGGCGCGCGGTGGTCAGGCTGTTGGCGCCGAAGTAGGGTGCGTCAAACGCGGCCTTGCGCTGCCATACGTAGGTCGCCTGGAATTTGGCGTTCCATTGTTCGTCGGCATCGGCCTGTGCCGTGGCCACTTGCGGCAACCATGCGCCGGCGAGTGCGGCCCAAACAAATACTGCGGCGCATGCGCGCATCGATTGCTTTCCGGAAAAGTGTTGCGGAGGGTAGCGGCGGGCCATTTCCGCGTCAAGTGAACATTATGTGACGAGCCGGCGACGATGCCCTGTCACGCAAGACTTGCAGCTCACGCTAATATTTGCACATGACCGCCATCACTCTGCGCGAGCGCATCCGCGCTCTGAAGCGCGAGACCCTGGCACTCTACTTCGCGGTACGCGACCCGCGTACCCCGCTGCTAGCCAAGTTCGTGGCCGGCGTGGTGGTCGCCTATGCGTTTTCGCCGATCGACCTGATTCCGGACTTCATTCCCGTGCTCGGCTATCTGGACGACCTGATCCTGGTGCCGCTGGGCGTCATGCTGGCGCTACGCTTGATCCCCGCCGAGGTAATGGTCGCAGCGCGTGCGCAAGCTGAGGCCTCACTTGATCGCCCGACCAACCGCGTCGCGGCCGCGGTCATCGTGGCGATCTGGATCGCCTGCGCGCTGTTGCTTGGATGGTGGCTGGCGAAAGTGATGCGGGCATTCTGATTGCGCCGGCCCATCACTGTGCGGATGCACATGGTGCAAATCCGGGGCGGTGCTCGGCTTTCGCTTCGCGGTATGGCTTGCGATCACGTCGATTGCCTATGTGTCGATCACGCGCGCCCGTTGACCACAGGTGGCAGCCCGCCATGTCAGGTCGCGCACCTGCATGCGCGGCGTGCGCCGGGTTTCGTGGAATTTGCAAGGGTGCAGCACGCCCAGGCGCACTGTTGATTGCGACATGAAGTGGCTCGCCAGGGCGCGATTCAACCCAGCCAATTTTCAATCACCAACCCAGGCACGCGGGAAAATTCTCCCGAGTTGTCAGTCACGACGACTGCACCAAGGGCCTTGCCTTGGGCAGCGACCCAGTAATCGTTGGCGCCGATGGGCGTCCCCGCGCGTTCGAGTTGCGCCCGGATCTCGCCGTAGTGACGGCTGGTTTCGGCGTCCAGCGCCGCAAGCTGGATACCTTCGACAATATGGGCGAGCCGGGATGCGTTTTTCTCGCGATGCGAGCTCTTTTCGACGCCGAGTTGCAGCTCTCCGAGCACAACAGGGGATAGCAGCAAGTCGGAGAGCGCAACGATTGCCAGTTTGTCGCGTACCTTGTCCACGCCTTTCATGGCGGCAATGAGTATGTTGGTGTCAAGCAGGTAATGCATTTCTGTCGAATGGCACTACGTCAGTCCAGCGGATCCACAGGTTCGGCAGCCTGATCCATCGGGGCTTCGAGTTCGACATCCGGATCGTTCCAGAATGGGCGGAAAAGGTCTGCGGCCATGCGCGGGGTGTCGGGCACCAGGCGTGCGACAACCCGTCCATGCCGGGTGATGGCGATCTCTTCGCCCGCCTCAACCGCGGCCAGCAGAGCTGAGAATTTGGCTTTGGCTTCAGCAATCTGAATGGCACGCATGTGGCTTCCAAGCTATGACTATATGGTCATAATGCGGGCGTTGCGAGAAAAAGGCAAGTTCCGATTGTGTACGTGTCAGTCGCAAATCAATTGTCCGGTTTTGTAGCACGTAATCTGTCCGGCTTTTGGAGGGTGTATGCAAGCCCCCGTGAGCCGGACGAAATTGCTGCTGGCGCACGCCTTCGCAAGCGTACCGCGCGAACGCGCAGGATTCCCCGACCGCATCGCCGCAGTCATCGTGGCGATCTGGATCGCCTGCGCGCTGTTGCTTGACTGGTAGCTGGCGAGAGTGCTGCGGGTATTCCGATTCCGCCGGCCCATCAATGTGCGGACGCACATGCTGCAGATCCACCATTCGCAAACGGGTTTGCGGCGCCAGCGCACAGATGTAAGCAGATGCAACAGTACCCGGCAACGGCGGTTTGGATTGACCAGGATCAAACACCGTGCGGACCCCGGTGATTAACTAAAACCTGACCGGATCCGCCAGCCGGCGCGCGGTGGCGCGGATTAGAGCGTCGGCCGCAGCGCTCGGCGCCAACCTTGAAGGAGTATCGACGCCATGGTAATCACACTGAGCAAACGCAGTCTGGTGCTGACCATCGCCGCCCTCGTGGCGGCGGGATTCGGCTTGTTGTCCATCTTTTCCGCCGGCATGGTGCTGTTCGGCCCGGCGGTGGCGCAAAAGGGCGCCGGGGCCTACGCCGGCTTCGTGGTCTGGTTCAATTTCGCCAGCGGTTTCGCCTATGTGCTGGCAGGCTATGCGCTGTGGACCATGCAGCGCTGGGGCGCATGGCTGGCGCTCCTGATCACTGTTGCCATCGCCTTCATCGCGTTCGGCTTCGGCATGCACATCGCCTCGGGTGCGGCGTATGAGATTCGGACGGTGGCGGCGCTCGGCTTTCGCTTCGCGGTATGGCTTGCGATCACGTCGATTGCCCATGTGTCGATCACGCGCGCCCGCTGACCACAGGCGGCGGCCCGCCATGTCAGGCCGCGCACCTGCATGCGCGGCGTGCGCCGGGTTTCGTGGCATTTTCAAGGGCGCAGTCGGCCCAGACGCGCTTACCTGACCGGCCCGACCCAGCCCGCGCGGATGATGCGGATCCTGGGCCGGATGGCGCAGAAATTCCACACCACGATCATCGCCGTCACCCATGACGACAAGATCATCCCGACCTTCAAGCGCATTTATCGCATTCGCGACGGCAAGACCTACGAGTAGCAAGGGGAAGGGCGCGCGCTGTGACACAGCGGGGCGCTCGCGCGCACAGGCAAGCTTGACGCGTGTCGTCGATGCGAACTCAACCGCGCGCCAGATAAACCTTTGCGAAGCTGCGTTTGAGCTGGTCCGCCTTGGCCGATAGCGCCTCGGGTTGGCCCGCCAGCGCCAGCGCCCGCAAATCTTCAAGGTGCCTGCGGATCGTCTGGATCTCGCCGTCATTCGCCTGCGCTTCCACCACCTCAAGGCTTTCGCTCACCTGCGGATAGAGTGCACCGATCTTCGATGCATCCTTGCGCTCCGCTGCTTCGATGATCAGTTCCATCGGATCGTGAAAATCGACCAGCGTCACGGCCAGCAGCGAAAAGTTGTTGCGCTTCAGGATGCCCTGCAACAGCGGCCGCGCTTCTTCCAGCCCCAGGTGCGCCTTCTGCAGGTCGCCGGTGGCCACATCCGTGCGTGCCGCCGTGAAGATTGCTGCGACCCGTGCCAGGTCGGCGCCGAATTGCGTATCGTCGCGCAAGGCCCATGGCCGGTAGCTGGCGTATTTGGCGCTGAAGTCGGTGAAGCGCGCGACCAACTGCTCGTAGTTGCGCAGCGCCGGTGCCCGCTCGTTCTTGCCGGTATGAAACAGCGCCTGCTTGTATTCGTTGTTCATCGCGTTGAATTCCTCGAGGAAGAATTTGCGCGTCGCGAATTGGCTCGCATAGGCGAAGCCGGCAAGGATCAGAACCACCAGCAGCGGGATCACGCTGCGTGCAAAACGCCCCACCGGAGCGGCGGGCGCTGTGACACCACCACTGCCCAGCAATCGGTAAATCGGGCAGAACCCGGAAATCGCGGTGGCCGCCAGGATGGTGCCAACGGCATAGGCGGCGACCTGCGCGCCGCCGCCCAACCAGAAAAAGCCTGCCTCGACAGCCAGCAGGCCGAGCATCAGGCGGGCCAGCCGATCAACGCGGCGCATGTTTTTCATTGCCGTGCGAGTTTCAGGGTGCGTGGCGCGCCATCATGCCTTGGCATGCATAACGGCGGGCTTCCTCACCGACGCCCCCAGCAACGCCGACATGCCGCTGTGCCCGCTGCCTTCGTGGATCAGGGCGTCGTAGTCCGCCATCTCAAGGATCTCGCAATCGGCGAACGCTTCGCGCACCATGGTGGGCGTGTACAAATGGTCGATCTCCGGCGGACCGCCGGTGCGGTAGCCGAGTTGTTCGACGCGATAACCCTGCAGAATGAGGATTCCGCCCGGCTTGAGCGCGCGCTTGAACCAGGCAAACAGGCGCGCACGTTCGGCAGGTGTGGCGAACTGGATGAAGATCGCCGCGATCACGTCATAGGTGGCGACCGGCCAATCCAGCGCCACCACGTTGGCCACCGCGAAATTCACTTTCACGCCACGGGCGGCAGCCAGCGCCCGCGCCTTGGCCACCGCCACCGGCGAGAAGTCCAGCGCGTCGACCGACAGGCCGTGTTGCGCCAGCCAGACGCTGTTGCGGCCTTCGCCGTCGGCAACCGACAAGGCGCGCCCGTGCCTGGGAAGATCGGCCTCCTTCGACGCGAGATAGGCGTTGGGCGCCTCGCCGAACAGAAACCCGGGTGCGGCATAGCGGCCGTTCCAGCGTTCGAGCGCCTGCGCGTGGGTTTTGCGCGGCGCGTGGCCTTCCATTGCGTTGCTCATCGAATCCTCATTTGACTTTTACATCGGCGCCGTCGAAGACGCTGACGTCGATCGGAATCCCCTGCCCCACGCTTTGCGCCACGGTGCAGAAGCCCTCGAACTGCGCCAGCACCCGATCGAGATGCTGGATCGCAGCGGCGGCGGCGCCCAGTTTGACGCTGACCTGCATGCGGGTCACGCGCATGCGCCCTTCGGCGTTGCGGTCGATGGTGGCGCTCACTTTGGTGGCGATGCCCTGCGGATCCTGTTTGAATTTCGCAAGCGCGAAGTACAGGCTGTCGGACAGGCAATTGCCGACCGCGGCGGCCAGCAGCTGCACCGGTGTCGGCCCGCTGCCGGCGCCCAGCGGCGGCGCTTCGTCGCCATACAGCACCGGCACGCCCGGGCCGAATTCGATCGCGAAGCGGTAGTCCCGCTCCTGTTTCAGATTGACTTCAATGGCATGGCTCATGCGCCTGTCCTGCCCAGGTGGCGAACGTACCGGATGCACACGCTGCTTGCACCCTTCACTTTCATCTTCAATCCCCCAGTGGACTTAAATGAGAGATTCAATTGGAACAGTCTGGCGCCATTCCGGCTTGATCCAGTGCAAGCTTTAAGCGATTTATGCGCAGCGCCGCAACAGTCGCACATGCATCGCGCGAACGAAGCGCGCGCCGTCGGCACCGCAGTGTGGCTCGAAGGCCGCGCGCACCATTGCCAGCAAGGCATCGTCGATGCGGTGATCGGCAAAAGTCGCGCGCATGATGCGCCGCTCGAAATCGGCGAAGTCGCGAAACAACATCGGCGTATCGAAGCGCAAATCGGCGACCTGCTCCCACTGGCCGCACAACAGCGCCTGATCCAGCGCCGCCTGTGCCGCCGCCCGCACCACGCCTTCATCGTTGAACAGGCGCACCACCTCGTTGAACGGCCCGGCATAGACCGGCTCCGACACATACAGGTGCCCGCCCGGCCGCAACACCCGCGCCACTTCGCCCAGCGCCTGCGCCATCAGCGGCAGCGGCACATGGTGCAGCGACTTCAGCATCAGGGCCAGATCGAAGCTGGCGGCGGGAAACGGAATGGCTTCGGCGCCGGCGGCGATGAAGGTCAAACAGGTTTGTGGCGATGCGAGATTTTTTGCATGCTGGCGCACGTCGACTTCAAGGCCGGTGACCCGGCTGCCCGGGTGGCGCGAGAGCAGCGAACGCGCCAAGCCGGCGCTACCGCAGCCGAGCTCGATGATGTCGCAGCCGGCGAGCGGCACCAGGTCCGCCAAAAAATCCAGTTCGTCGTCAATCAGGGGCAGGGTTTCGATGGCAGTAGTCATTGGGCAAGTCGAGTTGAAGGCCGGAAATCGGTGGGCTGCTTGCGCGACGCGTGCACGTCACGCAGACGGGCTGCGCGACCGCCAAGCGCCTGGATCCTGCATTTTATTCTGCGGGCGACTGCGACGCCTCGTCGCCACGCCTGGCTCAACGCTGCCGATTCGCGCGTTCTTCGTCTTCACGCATCTGCTTGAGGAAGAAACCGGCACCTGTTCGGCGGCGCCATGGCAGTGGCTGCGCGCCGAGCCAACACCCGGTTGCAATCCCTCGTTTGCCATCGAGAAAGAAAATCCTCTCGTGCGTCGGCCTTGACATCATGCAATTATTCGACGATAATCGAATTATGGAAGAATCAGACATCGTCAAATGCTTGAGCGCCCTGGCCCAACCAGTGCGACTGCAGGTCTTTCGCGCCCTGGTGGTCGCCGGCCCCGCCGGCCTCACTCCCGGCGCGCTGGCCGAAGCGCTCGAAGTAGCCGCCACCACGCTCTCGTTCCACCTGAAGGACCTGGTGCATGCCGGCCTCACAACGCAAGAGCGCGACGGTCGCAACCTGATCTATCGCGCGGCATTCGGCCGCATGAAAGAAGTACTGGCCTATCTCACCCACAACTGTTGCCAGGGCGAAGCCTGCCTTGAAACCACCGCGCCTGGCTGTGACGCCGGCGCTTGCACCACCCCCTGAACGGAGAACCACCATGAACCGCTTTCACGTCCACCTGCATGTCGATGATCTTGCCAAGAGCATCGGCTTCTACTCCAAACTCTTCGCCGCCGAACCGACCCGGGTCGAGCCAGACTACGCCAAATGGATGATCGAGGACCCGCGCATCAACTTCGCGATCTCCACCCGCGGCAGCACGCCGGGCATCGATCACTTGGGCTTCCAGACCGACAGCACCGAAGAACTCGCGGTACTCAAGGCGCGCGCCGAAGGCGCCGACATGGCGCTGCTGGACGAGGGCGCAACCACCTGCTGCTATGCACGCAGCGAAAAGCACTGGATCACCGACCCGCAGGGCATCGCCTGGGAGCAGTTTCATACCTTGGGCAATATCCCGGTGTTTCATGAAGAAGCGCCGGCGGCAGTCGCGGCCGGGCCCGCGTGTTGCGCGCCACGCAGTGAGACCGGCGTCACGGCGACAGCGACGAATCGGGTCACCGCGCCCGCGGCATTGGCGCCCGCCTCACGCGGCAAGCCGATTGACATCGCGGTCAAGGCGGCCAAGTCCTGTTGCTGAGCCATACGCACGGCCGCAAGCACCTCTGGTCGCGTTGTTGGTGCGGCACCTGCGCGATACGCATGTGCCGTACCGACCGCGAAGGCTGACCGACTGTAGCCGCTGCAAGACGACCAAGGCGATGACCACCAATATCCTGATCCTGTGCACCCACAACTCCGCCCGCAGCGTGCTGGGCGAAGGCATGCTCAACCACTGGGCCGCGCGCCTCGGGCTTGACGTGCGCGGCTACAGCGCGGGCAGTGCGCCGAGTGGCCGCATCAACCCGTTCGCGCTCGAAGCACTGGCCAACGCCGGGGTGGACACCCGCGACCTCAGAAGCAAGAGCTGGGACGAATTCACGCCAGCCGGCGCACCCGCGATGCGCATCGTCATCACGGTGTGCGACAGCGCGGCAAACGAGTCCTGTCCGGCCTGGCCGGGCAACCCGCTGCGCATGCATTGGGGCTACCCAGACCCGTCCAACACCGTGGGCGGGGATGATGCCAGGCGCCAGGCCTTCGAACTGACGCGCCAGGCGATCGGCTATCGCATGCTGCAATTGCTGGCGCTGCCACTGAAAAGCATGGATCACCCGAGCCTGCAGCAGGCACTCTCCAATATCGCTCGCCGCTAGATGTGTCGTGCACCCGCCCGTGATCAAGCCCCCGCAAACCGCTGAAATGCGCGCCAGCATCGCACCGATGAATCGGTTCGAACGCTACCTCACGGTGTGGGTGTTCCTGTGCATCGTCATCGGTGTCGCCCTGGGCCAGACCCTGCCCGGCGTGTTCCAGGCGGTCGGCCGCATGGAAGTGGCGCAGGTCAACCTGCCGGTGGGCTTGTTGATCTGGGTGATGATCATTCCGATGCTGCTGAAGGTCGATTTCCGCGCCCTTTCACAAGTCGGCAGCCACTGGCGCGGCATCGGCATCACGCTTTTCGTCAACTGGGCGGTCAAGCCGTTTTCGATGGCGCTCTTGGCCTACATATTCATCCGCCATGTGTTCGCTCCGCACTTGCCAGCCGCGCAACTGGACAGTTACGTGGCGGGGCTGATCCTGCTGGCCGCCGCACCGTGTACCGCGATGGTGTTCGTATGGAGCCGGCTGACCGGTGGCGATCCCATGTTCACCCTGTCGCAAGTGGCCTTGAACGACACCATCATGATTTTCGCTTTCGCACCCATCGTGGCATTGCTGCTGGGCATTTCCTCCATCACCGTGCCGTGGGCTACGCTTTTCACCTCGGTGGTGCTGTACATCGTGATTCCGGTGGCGATCGCCCAAGTCTGGCGCAAGCTCTTGTTGCGGCGCGGCCAGGCCGCTTTCGATGCCGCACTGGCAAGGCTCGGCCCCCTGTCGATCGCCGCCCTGCTGGCCACCCTGGTGTTGCTGTTCGCATTCCAGGGCGAGGCGATCCTGAAGCAGCCATTGGTCATCGCCATGCTGGCGGTGCCGATCCTGATCCAGGTGTTGTTCAACTCGGGCCTGGCCTACTGGCTCAACCGGCGCGCCGGCGAAGCGCACTGCGTGGCCTGCCCTTCGGCACTGATCGGCGCCTCGAACTTTTTCGAGTTGGCGGTAGCCGCGGCGATCAGCCTGTTCGGCTTCGATTCGGGTGCGGCGCTGGCCACCGTGGTCGGTGTGCTGATCGAAGTGCCGCTGATGCTGGTGGTGGTGGGGGTTGTCAATTCCAGTCGCGGCTGGTATGAGGCCGGGCAGAAAAGTTGAGCCTCACCATCGTCTTCGAGGCGACTTGAACTTGGCCCGTGTCCCCCGTCAGAGCCTGGTCGAACCGCGTTTCAGAACCGATTCACCGCCAGCCCCATCGACCTGGCGTTCTTGGCCAGAATCGCGTCCGCGGTGGCAATGCCGGCAGCGCCAAGCTCCAGCGCCATGGACAAATGCAGCGAGTCGCCGGAACGCAGGCCCCTGCGGGCATTGCGGGCAAGGCGCGCGGCATGCTGAAAGCCTTGCCTGCTGACCGGAACAAGTCGCAGCCCGGATCGGCAAAAGTCTTCAAAATCTTTCCAGGCGGTCTGCGCCTGCTTTGGCTCGATCTCGCCACGCCGCTCCTTGATCGACAAGGCGCTGGCGAACTCGGTCAGAATCCAGTCAGAGGAAATCAGCGTCTGGTCGCACGACTCGAACCAGGCGTCCACCGCGTCGCTTGCCGGTTCAGTGACAAACAGCGGGATGGCCGCGCTGGTATCGACATAGATCATCAATAGCGCTCCTCTTGCCGCAGCGTCGCCATCGTGGCGGAAGTCATCGGCATCGCCGCGCGCCGCTTGCGCGCCCTTTTGAGGAAGGCGGCCTTGTCGAAAGCCTGCGCAGGTGTGAGCGTGATCTCCCCCGCCCGCCCGACTTCGGCAAGCACGCTATCGCCCTCCTTGAGCCCGGTTGCCCGCAAGCACTCGGTGGGCAGACGTACCGCCAGGCTGTTTCCCCATTTCGCCACTTGCAGCCGCATAAGCTTCATCTCCACGTATATCCATGTAGACACATGCTAGCACGCTGGCGTGCGGGTTCGCGAAATGATGGCGGCTTGCGCTTGCCGCCGCGCACCTTACAAGCAGGGCCGTTCACGCGCGTTCCGCCAGCGCCATCGCGGAGGAAAGCATCACCTCGATCTCCTCGACGATCTTCTCCTGGCGTAGCGCGTTGCGTTTCAAGGCCACCCGCGCGACGGTTTCATCGAGGCAATCGGCGGTGAACGCGGCGGGGGTGAGGTTCAGCTGCGGCGCATACGTGAGTTGCGGCAACGGCAGCGGCCAGGGTGACCACGCGAAACAGCGCCACGTTGTTCACGGCCAGGCGCCGCCATTTCCATGTACCTACCCATGCGGCGCCACGACCGGTCGGCGCATCCATTTGACGCCTTCGAACCAAAGCACGCTGACCAGGCCAAGCGCGCAGGCGGCAGCCAGTTCATGCGCCGGCAGCGGGGCGAAGCGCAGCACACCGACGGCCCAGGGAACATACAGCGCTGCCAGCAACAGGGTGAGCGCGAGCCCGACGACCACCCACAACGTGCGGTTCGGGCTGCGCATCGACTGCCACAGTGATTGCATGCCGCAGCGGTTGGAGAAGATCAGCGCAAGATTGGCGACCACCAGCGTGGCGAAGGCGAAGGCACGGGCCGCGGTTTCAGGCATTCGCAGCGCCGCCCAGGCAAAGGCCGCGAGCACTACCGCCAGCACGCCCAGCCCCTGCAGCAGTGCCAGCCACAGCGCGGCGCCGCCAAACAGCGCGGCATCGGCGTCACGCGGCGGGCGCTGCATCAGATCGGCTTCGGCCGGTTCGTTTTCGAAGGCCAGCGAGCAGGCCGGGTCGATGATCAGCTGCAGCAACGCGATATGCATCGGGTAGAGCAGCGCCGGCCAGCCCAAAAGCACCGGCAGCAGCGCCATGCCGGCGATCGGCACGTGCACCGCGAGAATGTAGGACATCGACTTTCGAAGGTTGTCGAAAATGCGGCGCCCCAGCCGCACCGCGCGCATGATGGCGGCAAAGTCGTCCTCGACCAGCACCAGCGATGCCGCCTCGCGCGCCACGTCGGTGCCGCGCCCACCCATCGCGATACCCACGTGTGCGGCGCGCAGCGCCGGCGCATCGTTGACGCCGTCGCCGGTCATGGCCACGATCTCGCCGCCGGCCTTGAGTGCCTGCACGATACGCAGCTTCTGCTCGGGCGCGATGCGCGCGCAGACACTGACGCCCGCCATGCGCCGGCGCAGCGCCGCATCGTCCAGCGTCGCCATCTCGTCACCTGACAAGAGGTCGTGCGGCGCGCCGGCCAGGCCGGCCTGGCGCGCAATGGCGTGCGCGGTGGCCGGATAGTCGCCGGTGATCATCAGCACGCGGATGCCGGCGGCCCGGCATTCCGCAATCGCGGCCGGAACCTGGGGGCGCAGCGGGTCGGCAAGGCCCAGGATGCCTATGAACTCGAAATCGAAGTCATGCTCGGCCGCGGGCCAGTCCCGGCCTTCGAAGCGGCCGCGGGCCACCGCCAGCACGCGCAGGCCGTCGGCAGCCAAGGCATCGGCCACCGCCGCGATGCGCGCTGCGCTTGCCGCATCGAGATGGCACAGTTCGATCACCGCCTCCGGCGCCCCCTTGGCCGCCACCACTTGCGCGCCGCCGTCCGCGGCCGACCACACATGCGACATGGCGCGCAGCGCCGGGCTGAGCGCATAAGTCTGTGCCAGGCGCCAGTCGCGGTGCAGGTGCTCGGTTTGCGCCAGGAAGCGCGCGCCCAGTGCATGAAACGCCTTCTCCATCGGATCGAAGGGATCGACCACGCTGGCCAGGATCGAATACTCCACCAGTGTGTGAAACGCTTCGGGCAACTCGCCCGCGGCAAGCGTGGCGACTTCCAGCCGCGCATCCAGCGCCAAGCCGCCGGCCACCAGGTGTGACACCGTCATGCGGTTTTCGGTGAGAGTGCCGGTCTTGTCGCTGCACAGCACGGTGGTGGCGCCCAGGGTTTCGATGGCATTGATGCGGCGTGTCAGCACGCCCTCGCGCGCCAGTCGCCGCGCCCCGAGCGCGGGGAACACGGTGAGCACTACCGGGTACTCCTCGGGCAGCATGGCCATCGCCAGCGCGATTCCGGCCAGCAGCGCCTGCAGCCAGTCGCCACGCAGCAAGCCATGCACCAGTACCAGCGCCAGGCTCAAGGCCAGGGCCAGCAGCGCGAGCTTGCGTACCAACTGCGCGGTCTGCTTCTGCAGCGGCGAGCGTTCAGCCGCCAGCGTGCCCAGCGCCGCGCCGATGCGCCCGATTTCGCTGCGCGCCCCGGTGGCGGTGACGCGCGCGCGGCCGTGCCCATGCACGATCAGGGTGCCGGCGTAGACCAGCGGCAGGTCATCGCCGCCAGGACGTGTCGGGGTGTTCGCGCCCGCGGATTGAGCGTGTGGCTTGGCCGGCGCGTCTGCCGACGTTGCCAGCTTGCCCACCGGCACCGCTTCGCCGGTAAGCAATGATTCATCCACCCGCAGCGCGTCGGCTTCGACCAGCAGGGCATCGGCCGGCACGCGGTCGCCTTCCCCCAGTTGCAGCAGGTCGCCGCGCACCACATCGCGACCGGCGATACGCTGCGCCCGCCCGTCGCGGATCACCAGCGCACGCGGGCTGGTGAGGTCGCGCAAGGCCTCGACCGCGCGTTCGGTCTTGCCCTCCTGGTACAGCGTGAGGCCGAGCGTGACCACCACAAAGCCGATGAGCGTCAGGCCTTCCTGCAAATCGCCAAACGCCAGGTACAGGGTGCCGGCGGTGAGCAGCAGCAGGAACATCGGCTCGCGCACCGTCTCGCCCACGATGGAAAGCCAGGTGCGGGCTTGGCCGCCGGGCAGCAGGTTGGGGCCGTCCTCGGCCAGTCGCAGCCGCGCCTCTTCGGCCGTCAGGCCGGAAGCGCTGACGGCAAGGCCGGCATGCCGCAAGCGCGCGGCAACGTGGATGGTTGATTCGTTCGGCATGGATGGGTCACGGGCCGACGCCGAACGCGGCACCGATAGCGGCGGTCGCCAGCATGGCGAGCGCCCCCCAGAACGTGACGCGGATCGCGCCTTTCCAGATGCTCGCGCCGCCGGTCCGGGCCGCCAGCGCCCCCAGCAGCGCCAGGAACAGCAGCGAGGCGCCTGCCACCGCATAGATCAGCGCGTCACCCGCAACCAGCATCGCGACGCAAAGGGGCAGGACCGCGCCGGCGGTGAAGGCGCCGGCCGATGCCAGCGCCGCCTGGATCGGGCGCGCCGCCGTGATGTCGGAAATTCCCAGTTCGTCGCGCGCGTGCGCGCCGAGCGCATCGTGCCGCATCAGTTGCCCAGCGACCTGGCGTGCCAGTTCCGGATCGAGGCCGCGGCCCACATAGATGGCTGCAAGCTCGGCGTGCTCGGAATCCTGGTGGTGCAGCAGCTCGAAACGCTCGCGCGCGAGATCGGCCTGCTCGGTATCGGACTGTGAACTCACCGAGACATACTCGCCTGCGGCCATCGACATGGCCCCGGCGACCAGGCCCGCCGTGCCGGCGATCATGATGGCATCCGGCGCGGCCTGCGCAGCGGCGACGCCGATGATCAGGCTTGCGGTCGAAACGATGCCGTCATTTGCCCCGAGCACCGCTGCGCGCAGCCAGCCGATGCGCGCATTGCGATGACGCTCAAGCTGCGGGATCTCGTTCATGGCGCCGCAGCGGTCGAGAGCACCTGCTTGCGGGCTGCCGAATCAAGGCCGATCACCATGCTTGCCCAGCCTGGCATTGCGAGCAAACTCTGCGGCGCTTGACGCACGCGGGATTCGACATTCATACACGAGACAAAGCTTTCAGCGGTGTGAACCGGGACTGGACTTGGCCGGGGTAAGTCAGCGCGCGTGAACATGACCGTCCTTCCCGTGATCGTGCCGCCTCGCCCCATGCTGCGGCTGCGCGGCGGGCGGGCCGCCGTTGCCGGCCGGCGCGCCGAGCGACGAGCACGGTCGGGTGAACGGAATTCTGACCGCCTGCAGGGTGACGTGCTCGATTGCGAAACGGTCATGCAAGCGGCGGGTCGCATCCTGCAGGAAAACGTCGTCCGGCGCCGCGCCCGGCATTACCAGATGCGCGGTCAGCGCGATTTCGGAGGTGCCCATGGCCCACACATGCAGGTCGTGTACCCGCTCCACCCCGGGCAGTGCCACCAGCAGCGCTTCCACCTCGTGCAGGTTCACGCTTTCGGGCACGCCGTCGAACAACAGGTGTACCGATTGCGTGAGCAGGTCGAAGGTGCCGGCGACGATGATGACCGCGATGACCAGGCTCATCACCGGGTCGATCCAGTTCCAGCCGAACCACAGCGCCAGGCCGCCGGCCAGCACCACGCCGGCGGATACCAGCGCATCGGCCGTCATGTGCAGGAAGGCGCCGCGAATATTCAGATCGTGCTCGCCGCCGCGCATGAACAGCAGCGCGGTGGCGCCGTTGACCAGAATGCCGATGCCGGCCACCACCATGATCGTCACACCTTCGAGAGCCTGCGGCGAAGCCAGCCGGTGCATCGCCTCCCAGGCCAGCGAGCCCATGGCCACCAGCAGCAGCACCGCGTTGACGAAGGCTGCGAGCACGCCGGCGCGCTTCCAGCCGTAGGTGTGCCGCGCATCCGGCGCGAGGCGCCCGGCCAGCGCGCCGCCCCAGGCCAGCACCAGGCCCGCCACATCCGAAAGGTTGTGCCCTGCATCGGCTAAGAGCGCCAGCGAATCGATCTTCCAGCCGTAGAAGGCCTCGATCGCCACGAACGTGATGTTGAGCGCGATGCCGATGGCGAACGCGCTGTTGAAATCGTCCGGCGCGTGGCCGTGATCGTGGCCCGCACTCATGGCGTACCCGGCTTGCGGCGCTGCACGCCCGCAAGCCCGCTGCCCGGCGCAAGCGCTCCGAACTCGGTGTCGACCCTTTTCACGTTTTGGTGCGGCAGGTCGAGGTGCACCGAAACGACGTCGAATTCCAATCCAGGCGGGCGTAGATCATTCATCGGGCGCATCTCCAAGCCGGGCAAGTAGTGGCGCTTGAGTCTACGCCGTCGCCTGATCGGGGATTGGCCGACGATGGCAAGCAGCCCTGCCTGAGCGGCAACTCGGCGAAAACGCTGCGTGCGTTCACTTCACGCACCCAAACCGCTGCCCGCTTCATTCGCGGCTCGGCACACCGCCGCAACGAAGACCAGGAACGCGTGTGGATACCGGCGCGGCAGCGCCTGGGTCTCTTGCGACCGGGTCAGTGTGGCCATTTCAGTGCCTTTGGGGATGCCTTCGCCGGGAAGACGAAGACCGACGGCAAAGGATGCACCGCAGGATGCAGAAGTCACTTGATCTGGCGCAAGCCGTCGCGAGCGCGATGGGGGTTCAATCTCCCTACACGGCCGCGCGTCCGGAGCCAGATGCCTCGTGCGGGCAGGGCGGCCAGCGCGACCAAACGTAAATCAGCCCCTGCACATCAACTTGATGCCCACAACAGCCGGCCGGCCGGCGCCCTATCTGCTCGATTCCTCAGAGGTGGTGCTGCAGCTCGCCACTTCCGTCGCGACCGGCTTGTCGGAGGAGGACGCGCGCGCACGCCTGGCCAAGGTCGGCGCCAATACGTTGGTGACCACCCCGCCGGCCCCGGCCTGGCGGCATTTTCTGGCGCAGTTTCAGGACCCGCTGGTCTATCTGCTGCTGGCGGCGGTGGCCATCACGCTCGCTGTCTGGGCCCTGGAAGGTTTTAAGGGGTGGCCGATCGACGCCCTGGTGATCCTGGTGATCGTGTGGCTCAACGGCGTGCTGGGCTTCACTCAGGAACACCGCTCGCAGCGCGCGGCGGCCGCGCTGGCGCGGCTCACGGCGGCCAGGTCCTCAGTACTGCGCGACGGCGTGGCGCTGCAGGTGCCCAGCGCGACCCTGGTGCCGGGCGACATGCTGTTGCTGGAGGAAGGCGACAGCATCGGCGCCGACGCGCGCCTGATCCGGGCCAATGTGCTGCGGGTGCAGGAGGCATCGCTGACCGGCGAGAGCGAGGCCGTTCTCAAGGACCCGCACACGCTCTTGGCCGCAAGCCCGCTGGCCGAACGCGCCAACATGGTGTTCAGGGGCTGTTTCGTGGCGCAGGGCAACGGCCTGGCGGTGGTCACGGCCACCGGCATGGACACCGAGATGGGCGCCATCGCGCATCTGCTGAACACCACGCCCGAGGAGGCCACCCCCCTGCAGAAGGAAGTGCGGGCGATCGGCCGCATGCTGGGCGTAGCGGTGGTCGCGATCGCGGCGATCGTGGTGGCGGCCGTTGTGCTGGTGTCGGACATTCGCAGCGTGCACGACCTGGTGTCGGTGCTGCTGCTGGGCGTGTCGCTGGCGGTGGCTGCCGTGCCCGAAGGGCTGCCCGCGATCCTGTCGCTGGTGCTGGCGATGGGCGTGCAACGCATGGCGCGACAGCAGGCGATCGTGAAAAAGCTGTCTTCGGTGGAGACCCTCGGATCCGCCTCGGTGATCTGCTCGGACAAGACCGGCACCCTGACGCGCTCGGAGATGACCATCGAGCGCGCCGTGACCGCCTCGGGCAGCAGCCGGGTGGACGGCGTGGGCTACCGGCCCGAAGGCCAGGTATTGCACCAGGGAGAGCTGCTGGTGCGCGGACCTGTGCACAGCGAACATGTCGTGTTGTTCAGTGGCGGCAGCCTGTCCGGCAATGCCGACCTGCGGCGCGCCGATGACGGCACCTGGGTGATCCGCGGTGACCCGACCGAAGCCGCGTTTCTGGTGGCCGAGCAGAAGCTGGGGGCGCATGAACGGCGCGGCCGGCGCTTCGAGCGCTTTGGAGAAATACCCTTCAGCTCCGAGCGCAAGATGATGTCTTCGCTGGCGATCGACCACGAGCACGAAAATCAACGGCTGATCATCACCAAGGGAGCGCCCGACGTGCTGTTGGGCCGCTGCACGCGGGTGCGCGTGGGCATGCAGGTGCTGCCGCTTGGCGACGCCATGCGCGCTCGTGCTTTGGCCGACGTGGATGAGCTTTCGGGGGCGGCCTTGCGCACGCTGTCGGTGGCGTATCGGCCCTTGTCGGCTCTCGAGGATGCCGGCGTCGGCGAGACTCTCGAGCAGGACCTGATTTTCGTGGGCACCGTCGGCATCATCGATCCGCCGCGCGCCGAGGCGGCGCAGGCGGTGCGCGAGGCGCTGCGCGCCGGTATCCGCGTGATCATGATCACCGGCGACCACCCGCGCACGGCCGCACGCATCGCCTCCGACCTGGGCATCATCGAAGCCGGCGCTGCGGCGCTCACCGGCGCCGACCTGGACCAGCTGGACGACAGCGCCCTGGCCGGCGCGGTGCGCGGCACATCGGTCTTCGCGCGGGTGGCCCCCGTGCACAAGCTGCGCATCGTCGCCGCCTTGCGGGCGCAGGGTCAGGTGGTGGCGATGACCGGCGACGGCGTCAACGATGCGCCGGCGCTGAAGGCCGCCGACATCGGGGTTGCGATGGGCATCACCGGCACCGAGGTGACGCGCGAAGCCGGCGACATGATCCTGGCCGACGACAACTTCGCCACCATCGTCGCCGCTATTCGCGAGGGCCGCGGCATTCTGGACAACATCCGCAAGTTCCTGCGCTATCTGTTGTCATCCAACATGGGGGAGGTGCTGACGGTCTTTCTTGCCGTGATCGGCGCCAGGGCCCTGGGCCTGACCGACGCGGGCGGGGCGGTGGTGCTGCCGCTCCTGGCAACCCAGATCCTGTGGATCAACCTGGTCACCGATGCCGCGCCGGCACTGGCCATGGGGGTCGACCCGCAAACCGACGACGTGATGGCGCGCCCCCCGCGCCGGCCAGACGAGCGCGTGATCGATGGCCGCATGTGGCGCGGCGTGCTGCTGCTGGGTTCGGCGATGGCGCTCTCGGCCCTGGCCACGCTCGACCTGCTCTTGCCCGGCGGCTGGTTCCAGGGCGAAGAGAGCCTGGCAACGGCGCGCACCGCCGCCTTCACCGTGCTGGTGCTGGCCCAGCTCTTCAATGCCTTCAATGCGCGCTCGGAAACGGCGAGTGCCTGGCAGGGCTTGTTCGCCAACCGCTGGTTATGGGCGGCGGCGGCGCTCGGGCTTGGCTTGCAGGTAGCGGTGGTCGAATTGCCCTGGCTGAATGTGGCCTTCGGTACCGTACCCCTGACGTCGGGGCAATGGGGATCGTGTGTTCTGATGGGCAGCGTGGTCCTGTGGTGCAGTGAACTGCGCAAGATCTGGTTGCGCCACGGGGAAGTGTCGCCCAGCCGTGCGCGCCTCGCCGCGGTTGCGGCGACCGGGAACGAAAAATGACTTTTTCGGCCGCGGTAAGGGAACTCGAATGGAATTGGCACAGAAGCTCCTGACCGGCGGTGCCGGCAATCTGGCGGCATACCTGGCAGCTCATGTGTTGTTGTGCCTGTTGCCGGCCTTCTTCATCGCCGGCGCCATGGCGGCGCTGATTCCAAAGGCCAGCATCACGCGCTGGCTTGGGCGCAACACGCACGCTTATGTGTCGTACCCGGCGGCAGCTGCGGCAGGCTCGCTGCTGGCGGTGTGCTCCTGCACCATCGTGCCCCTGTTCGCAGGCATCTACCGCAAGGGTGCCGGCATCGGCCCGGCCATCACCTTCCTGTTTTTCGCCCCGGCGGGCAACATCATGGCCCTGGCCTACACCGGCAGCATTCTCGGGCCCGAATTCGCCGTTGCTCGGCTGCTGTTGTGCCTGCTGTTCGGCATGGGGATTGGCGTATTGATGGCCATGCTGTTCTGGCGCGACGATGCCAGCCATGATGTACAGACCGATAGCTTGTTCTCAGAGAAGGCGAATATCGGTCGCGCCGCAAGCGGGGTGCTGCTGTCGCTGGTGGCGCTGCTGATTGCCGGCACATTGAAGCTGTGGCCACTCACCTCCAATGTGATCAGCTTCGAGTTGCCGCTGCGGTGGGCCGCCACCTGGCAAGCCACACTTCTCCAGTGGGTGCCGTTCGATGCCGCCCGCGGTGAAGAAGGCGTGAGCTTCCAGGGCTCGGTGCTGATCGCGCTATTGCTGCTGATCGCCGGCACCGCCTGGAAGGGCATGGAGAATATTGTCGAAGGCGCCAATCGCTGGACCTGGGTCACCATGGGCCTGGCCGCAGCCACTTTGCTGGTCGCCGCGTTGCGCCTGACGCCGCAAGCAGGTGGCCTGGAGCTTGCCGTCACCGGCCGCTTTTTCGCTGTGGCGCTCGCCCTGTGGGCTGTCTGGCACTACTTCACTGAATTGAGCGTCGATGACCGGCAGGCCTGGTTGTGGGAATCCTGGCGCTTCGTCAAGCAGATTTTTTTACTGTTGATCGCCGGTGTGTTCGTGGTCGGCATGGCGCGCCAGATCATTCGGCCCGAGTGGATCGAGAGCCTGGCTGGCAGCAATACGGTGCACGCCAACGCCGTGGCCGTGACCTTTGGCGTGTTCATGTACTTCCCCACGCTGGTGGAGGTGCCGGTGGCGCGCATGTTTCTCGACCTGGGCATGCACCCCGGCCCGCTCCTGGCCTACCTGATGGCCGACCCCGAACTCAGCCTGCAAAGCATGTTGATGGTGGCCGCCGTGATTGGCCGCACCAAGACCGCCGCATACGTGGGCATGGTGGCCCTGTTCAGCATCACTGCCGGCCTGTTGTACGGCGCCTGGGTGGATGGCCTGGGCTGGGGCCTGCTGTCTCTGGCATTGGCTGCGCTGGTGGCGGTGCTGGGCGCGGCAATGACCTGGCTGCATCGGCGCCAGCAGCACGCCGTGTAAATGTTCCCCAACAATTTTTCTAAGGAGACCTCGCATGTTGACAATCAAAATTCTTGGTTCGGGTTGTGCCAACTGCAAGAAGCTGGAGGCCGTGGCGCGTGAAGCAGCCACCAGCGCGGGCCTGGAAGCTGAATTCATCAAGGTCACCGACATGCAGGCCATCATGGCCTACGACCTGCTTTCCACGCCCGGTCTGGTCATCAACGACAAGCTTGTCAGTAGCGGGCGCATCCCGAAACAGGAGGAAGTGCGTCAGTGGATGGCGGCCTGAAACAGCGAGCGCGCACGGCGCAGGTGCCGGCCGAACCCTCGTTCAATCCCGGCGCGGCAGGATCAAGCGCACCTGCAAGCCGCCGGCAGCAAGGTTGGCAAGGGCAAGGCTGCCGCCATGCGCCTCTGCGATTGCGCGGGCGATGGTCAATCCCAGGCCGGTACCGCCGGTTTCACGATTGCGCGATCCTTCCAGCCTGTAAAAAGGCTCGAACACCCGCTCAAGCTCGGCCGGCGGAATCCCCGGTCCTTCGTCAGCGATCAAGATTTCCAGGCGCTTCTCGTTGTCGTCCATGCTTACCAGCGCGCGCTTGCCGTACTTGACTGCGTTTTCCAGCAGGTTGGCCAGGCAACGCTTGAGCGCCTGCGGCCGGCCCGGGTAGGGTTGCAGCGCGGAACCTGCGATCTCGACCGGTGCGCCGGTTTCGGCCATGTCCGCCTGCAGGCTTTCAAGCAGGGCCTTGATGTCGACCGGCTGCACGGCTTCGCCGGAATCCAGGCCGCGCATGAAATCGAGCGTGACCCCGACCATCGTCTCCATTTCGGCCAGGTCGTTGCCGAACTTGGCGCGCTGCACCGGATCATCGAGCAGTTCGGCGCGCAGGCGCAGCCGCGTGATCGGGGTTTTCAAGTCGTGCGACATCGCGGCCAGCACCCGCGTGCGATCCTCGATGTAATGCAGCAGGCGCGCCTGCATGGTATTGAACGCGCGCGCGGCACGCACCACCTCCAGCGGCCCGCTCTCGGCTAACGGCGCCTGGTGGATATTCTTGCCCAGCTCCTCGGCGGCGTCGGCCAGCGCATTGAGCGGCCGGGTGGCCCAGCGCACCGCGATCAGCGACACCGCCATTACCGCCGCCAGCAGCACCGCCAGGCTTGCCAGCATGCGATACGGCCAGTTTTCGGTTTGCGCCGGCTGCCGCGTATCGAAACTGACCCAGCTGCCGTCGCCCAGACGCACTTGCGCCACAAACGAAAACGCGGGCCGCGCCAGATATTGCATGCCCGGATGCATCGGTGGCGGCTCACCTTCAGCGCCGCGCCCCATGCCCATGCCCGCTCCCGGACCCATGCCCGGACCCATGCCCATGCCCCGACCCATTCCCATGCCGGGCCCCATGTGCTGGCCGTCAACCGCGCCCGCGATTGCGGCAGCCGGAGGGCGGCTGTCGCTCATGCTCACCTCGACCGCCCATGCCTCGCCCAGGGCGCGCCGCAGGAACGCGCCGAACAGCGCGGCGCGTGCCTGGCGCTCGGCGCCTTGATCGGCAGGCGGCACCATGCGCGCCTGATCGAGGCGGATCCACATCGGCGCGGCGCTCAGCACGCCTGCGATGCGGCGGCGCTCCGCAGGCGCGAGCGGATCGAGCAGCCTGACGATATCGGCGATGCGCCGCGCCGACTGCATGCCGGTGGTTTCCTGCAGCAGCTCACTGCGATCGTGCATGTGAAGCGCGAAGCTCAGCAGTTGTGCTGTTGCAAGACCGCCGAGCAGCACCAGCACCAGGCGGCTGAACAGCGACTTCGGCAACAGGCTCATCGATGCACGGCCGCCACCTCGGCGGCGAACACGTAACCCTGGCTGCGCACGGTCTTGATGATGGCCGGCTCGCGCGCATCCTCGCCCAGCCGATGACGCAGGCGGCTCACCTGCACGTCGATGGCGCGATCGAACGGGCTGGCATCGCGCGACAGCATGAAATCGACCAGCTGGTCGCGCGTGAGCACCCGCTGCGGATGATCCAGGAACACCCGCAACAGGCGGAATTCGGTGCCGCTCAAAGCCACCACCACGCCGTCGGGGGAACACAGGTTGCGGGTGGCGAGATCGAGGGTCCAGCCGGCGAAAGCGAACGACACCAGTTCGTCCGGCTTCAGGTTGCCCGGCAGCGCACGGGCGCGCCGCAGCACGCTCTTGATACGCGCCAGCAGTTCGCGCGGGCTGAACGGCTTGGGCAGGTAGTCGTCGGCCCCCATCTCGAGGCCTACGATGCGGTCGGCTTCGTCGCCGCGCGCGGTCAGCATGATCACCGGCAGGTCGGAACCGGCGCGCAGATCGCGGCACAGGGCGAGGCCATCCTCCCCCGGCAGCATGAGATCGAGAATCACCAGGTCCGGCGGCGCCGGGCTCAGGGCCGCACGCATCTCGCCGCCATTGGCCGCGGTGCTCACGCGGTAGCCCTGCTTGTGCAGGTAGTCGCGCAAGAGGCCGCGAATCTCGGCGTCATCGTCCACCACCAGGATGTGATCTTGCTTGTGCATGGTCGGGATATACGCGGACTGAGGATCGGCAGACGGGATTTTCGTAACGCAGTGTCACAACCCGGCTTCCCGCAAAGCTTCGATACCAAACAGGGGCGCGGCGACATCCCGGCGTTACAACTGGCTGCTTAAATGGCACATACCGGAAGCACGGCGTCGGGCAGCAGAGTTGCAGCGGCGCATCGGATCGAAATGATGAACCTCAACTTATCAAGGAACCTGATCATGAAACGCACTTACAAAACTGCAGCAGGAATCGTTGCCTCGCTCAGCCTCGGAATGGCGGTTCTGGCCCACGCCCACGATGGAAAAATGGGGGAAGGCATGGGACATGGCACGATGGGTGGCGGCATGGGGCATGGCGGCATGATGCAAGGCATGTCCGACGGCATGGGCCATGGTGGTATGGGCCACGGCGGCATGGGGCATGGCGGCATGATGCAAGGCATGTCCGGTGGCATGGGTCATGGCGCCATGGGCGGCGGCATGGGTCAGGGTCACATGGACGGGCAATCGGCCGGCCAGCAACTGATGACCCCGGAAGAGCACAGCGCATTCCGCGAAAAGATGCGCAGCGCCGCCACGCAAGAGGAGCGCCAGAAGCTGGCCCTGGCCAATCGCACCGAAATGCAAAAGCGTGCCAAGGAAAAAGGCATCACCCTGCCTGAAGGGCGCGGGCCACGCGTCGGTGCCGGCCAGAACAGCGAGACCCACAAGCACTAATCCGGTTCGGCGCCGCCGGGGGCAGGCAGGTGCCCCGGTGTGCAGCCGTTCCGGTTACCTGCGAGCCTCCCGCGATGCCACGTATGCAAGTGCCGGGAAGAGCCGCGTTGTTCCGTCTTCTTGAGTTATCCGCCTCTTCCCGACCATCCCATGCGCCCAACCGATCGCCGCCGATTCATCCAGGGAAGCGCCGCGAGCGCTCTCCTGCTTGCCAGCGGCGAAGCGCGCTTGCGCGCGGCAACGGCACACGGCATGGCACCCGCGCGGGCGACGCCGGACTTCAAGCCTGACCTTGAACTGGAGCTGAACGCGGGACCAGACGAGATCAGCGTGCTGCCCGGCGACACCACCCGCGTATGGCGCTACACCGGCCGCGTGCTGCGCGGCAAGCCGCAGGCGCTCGATGCGATCGACGGTTCGGGACACATCCCGATCATCCGCGTTCGGCGTGGCCAGAAAATCCGCATCCATTTCAGCAATCAGTTGCCCGAGGAATCGATTGTCCACTGGCACGGGCTGCATGTTCCGCAGCGCATGGACGGCCACCCGATGTATGCCATCGCCACCGGCCAGACCTACGTCTACGAGTTCGTCGTCGACAACCGCGCCGGCACCTACTGGTTCCATCCCCATCCCCACGGCCGCACCGGCCATCAGGTCTATCACGGCCTGACCGGCCTCATCGTCGTCAGTGATGACGAGGAAGATGCCGCCAGGCTGCCAGGTGATGATCTTGACCTGCCGCTGGTGATCCAGGACCGCAGCTTCGACGCGGGAAATCAACTGGTCTATCTCGCCGCCGGCATGCATGACCGGATGATGGGTTTCATCGGCCGGCAGGTGCTGGTCAATGGCAGCATCGACTACCAGCGCACGGTGCCGCGCACGGCGCACCGCCTGCGTCTTTTCAACGGCTCGAACGCGACGACTTACCGGCTGCGCTTGGGCAACGGCAAGCCGTTCACGGTCATCGGCACCGACGGCGGACTGCTGGAGCGCCCGCTCATGCGTGAAACCCTGACACTTGGCCCGGCGGAACGTGCCGATGTGTGGGTGGATTTCGCCAGTCACGCGCCGGGGGAGGAAATCGCGCTGGAGGCCGAATCATGGTCGCCGATGCTGGCCAACGTCACCAACATGCAGGCCGGAACGCCGGCGCAGCGTGGTGCGCGGGTGATCGCGCGCTTTCGCATCGGCAGTGGCGGTGCGCGGCTAACCCGCCTGCCGCAGCGCCTGGCCGCCTATCCGGTGCTCAGAATCGAGGATGCTGTCAATCGCAGCAATCCGCGCTCCTTCCAGATGTCGATGCGGGGCGGCCGGGCGCTGCTCAACGGCCGGGAATTCAAGCGCATGGATGAGGTAGCCGACAACGAAAAGGTTCGTTTGGGAACCACCGAAGTCTGGGAGTTTGCCAACGACGCGAATTTCGGCATGCGCATGGCGCATCCGATGCATGTCCACAACCTGCAGTTCCGCGTCGTCGGCCGTAACGGCGCCAGCCACGCCTTGAGCGCCGGCTTTACCGATGAGGGCCTGAAAGACGTGGTGCTGGTGCTGCCCGGCGAGCGGGTCCGGGTGCTGATGAAGTTCGAGAACCACACCGGGATCTACCTGTACCACTGCCACATTCTCGAACACGAGGACTTGGGCATGATGCGAAACTATCTGGTGGAAGCGTAGTGCCCGAGCCTGCCTGCGCCGGCAGGCACTATGGCCCGCCTGTCAAACATTGCGCAACACAAAGGAAACCATGACCCACGTCATCACCCGTCACGCATTGGCCGTCGCCTGCCTCCAGGCCGCGCTTGTCGCAGCGCCCGCCATGGCGCAATCGCCGCACACCCACCAGCACAGCTTCGGCAACGCCGCCAAGTGGGCGAAGGTATTCGACGACCCGCGTCGCGACGCATGGCAGAAGCCGCACGAGGTGATCGGCGCGCTGGCGCTCAAACCCGATGCGGTGGTGGCTGACATCGGCGCCGGCACCGGCTACTTCGCGGCGCGCTTCGCGCACATGGTGCCCAAGGGCCGGGTCTACGCCATCGACACCGAACCCGACATGGTCAAGCATCTGGCCGAACGCGCCAGCCGCGAAGGCCTGGCCAACTTGACTGCAGTCAAGGGGGACCCGGCTGACGCGCGCATTCCGGCACCTGCCGACCTGATCATCATGGTCGACGTATTCCATCATGTCGACAATCGCGAACGCTACTTCGCCAAGTTGCGCGAATCGCTCAAAGCCGGAGGCCGGGTGGCGATCATCGACTTCCGCATGGATTCACCGGAAGGCCCGCCGCGCGCCGCGCGCATCGCGCCCGCGCAGGTGAAGGCCGAACTCGCACGCGCCGGCTACACCCTGGTGGGCGAGCACGGGTTTTTGCCGCGCCAGTATTTTCTGGTGTTCGGCGCCACCGGCGGGTGACGACCCGGACCATTCTTTCGCCTCGCAACGATTCGACTCAAACCTTCGGTCAGCGTGACTTGCCGGGGTCGGATACCTCGTTGCGCACCCGCGTGAGGGTGTCGACCATGGCCCGCACTTCAGCGGGTCCGAGCCCGCCGTGTGAAGCAAGGTAGTCGGCGACGCTGCGTACGCTGGACACGCCGGCCAACACACCATTCCTCACGACCAATGACTTGCGCGCGAACTCCGCAGCGGTTCCGTGACAGCGGGCGCATTTCTCGCCATACAGCGGGGGCGTTGCAACCTGCGCCATCAGCATCGCACTCACGGGCGCAACAAGAGCATCGGTCAGGTAATGATTGCGCAGGAAAACGTCGAGATCGTCCTGGTGATGCGCGCCAAGCAGGTTGCCGTTTTTCACGCGCAGGAAGCGACGTGCAAACGCACCGGCATGGCCGTGGCAATCCTTGCAGCGCTGATCCCAATAGTGATGAAGATCGATGTCCGCCGCTGCAGCCGGCGACAGGCGCGCAAGCACGATCAAAATCAGGAAGACACCAAGCCTTTTCATTGCACCGCCTCCGAACCCGATTTTGCCGCGGCATGAAGACGCCGGATTGATGCACGTCAAGGCGGCGTTGCCGAAGGATCGAATGTTCAAAAGCCTTTTTCCCCACCCGCGGACTCTTGAGTAGCGCGCAAATCGGCGACCGCCGCGCGATTTTCGGCGCCTGCAACAAGCCTGAAAAAACTCAGCGCGCCGGGGAAATTCCGCGTTCGCGGCAGCATGTGGCCGACGCGGAGAGGACCCTCACTGATCGAGAAACAATTCAAACGACACCCCGAAACGCGCAGCCAGCGCGCGAGCCTGACGCAGATTGATGCTGCGAGCGCCCGAAAGAATTTCCGATACTTTTGCCTGGTTGCCGATTTCCGGCAAGTCACTCTGGCGCAGCCCATCGCGCTCGATGAACCAGCGCAAGGTTTCAGCGGCAGTCATGGCGGGAGGCATCGGAAAATGCGCACGTTCGTAAGCTGCGACCAGATCGCCCAGCATGGCGGCCAATGCGGCCAGCGGATTGGCCTCATCGGCGCCACCCGCGTCGAGCACCGCGTCGAGCGCTTCGACCAGCGCCTTGTGCTGAGCCCTGTTTTTGGCCGGCTTGAGCAAAGGCGCAACGTAGGCCCAGTGCGCCAGCGCAGTATCGATCCTTGCGTTCATTTCCAGCCTCCCTTGCCGTATTCCCGATGGGTCAGCACGGCGCGCACAAACACTCGCCCGGCGTTGAAGTGAATCGCCGCGATCAGGCGCAGTTTGTTGCCGCCCACGTCAAACACGAACTTGTCCCGCACCTTGTCGACTGCCGGAAAACAGGCTTTCACTTCGGCGAAATTGCGCCATTCGGCACGCTTGGCGAGTCGGTAACATTGATCGAGCGCCTTACGGCAATCCGGGTGCGCAGCCTGCGCCGCCGCGATTCTCGCGTGCGAAATGACGTGCATCAAAACAGTTTATCCCATATAGGGATGTTGTCAAGCGCCGCGGCTTCGACTAATGTCGGCGCCGACCGCCCTTGGCCAGCCGCGCCGGCGATCGGTTCAGGACTAACAGCTGCCAGGCGGGAGCAGCGGCTCTTCCTTGCCACGCAGGTGGCCCAAGCGCACACCAGGATCGAGTTGCCGCTGAATCAACGAGTGACTGCCGGGCGACGGGTCAGAGCGCGGCACCGGCATCCATCGCCGGCCGAATCCGCACCCAGAAGACCAGTCCAAGTACCGCAAGCGCGGCGCACGACGCCGAGAAACTGAACGCCGCCAGTGCGCCGACATGCTCGTAAACCCAGCCAAACATGATGGACGCGGGCAACAGCATCGCACCGGTCGTAAGATTGAACCAGCCGAAGGCGGTGCCGCGAAATTGAGGTGGGGCGATGTCGGCGACTAGCGCCTTTTCCACGCCCTCGGTGGCCGCCATGAACAAGCCATAGAAGGCGAACAATCCATACAGCATGAACGGAGATGCGGGTGGCAACAAGCCCAGGCCGAGATAGAAAAGTCCATAGGCCAGCCAGCCGCCGACGATGAGGCGAACCCGCCCCACCCGGTCCGACAAGGCTGAAAGAGGGGCCGAGAACAGCATGGCGGTCACCGACACCGCAGCCCATGCCAGCGGCACCTGCGCCGCTGGCAAGCCGAGTTCGCGCGCGCGCAGAAGCAGGAACATGTTCGACGAATTGCCCAGGGTGAACAGCGCTACCGTCACCAGATAGCGCTTGAATACCGGCGGCAGGCCCTGCATGGCCCAGCTGAAAGCGGGTGCGGCCACGACGGGCTCCGGCAAGCCTGGCTCACGCAACATCAGGGTCAGCGCCAGGCAGGCAAATGCGGGAATCAGCGCGAGCAGGAATATGTCGCGATAGGCCAGGCCGACGCCGAGCAACAGCGCGGCCAGCAAGGGTCCGATGACGGCGCCGGCGTTATCCAGCGCGCGATGGACGCCGAACGCAAGGCCGCGCCGCTCAGCGGCGACGCTTGCCGCCAGCAGCGCGTCGCGTGGCGACGTGCGCAGGCCTTTGCCGACCCGGTCGGCGAAACGGATCAGGAGCAGGCCGGGCCAACTGCTCACCAATGCGATCAACGGACGGCCAAACCCGGCCAGGGCATAGCCGACGACAATGAAGGGCTTGGCGCGGCGCGTGCGGTCCATCACCACGCCGGAGAACAGCTTGAGAAGGCTGGCGGCGGCTTCGGCGATCCCTTCGATCAGCCCGAGCGCCCTGGGACCTGCCATCAGCACCGAAGTCAGATACAGCGGGATCAACGGATACAGCATTTCGCTGGCCGAGTCGTTGATCAGACTGATCGCGCCGATCATCCAGACTGTCGACGGCAGGCTGCGCAGCGCGGACCACATGCTCACGCCTCCTTGCCGCGCATGCCGCGACGACGCGCAAAATCCGGCGCCGACACCGACGCGGCCGCGCCGGCCCCGCGCATCAAAGTGTTTCGATGACGCGCTTCAACCGATTGTGCACTTCGGTGGCCACACCGCCCAGGGTCGAATTCTCGACCGCCTTCATCGATTCGATCGGGTCGATCGCCGATACCTCAACCCGGCCCGGGGCATGCTCCTGCACGATCACATTGCACGGCAGCATGGTGCCGATCTTGTCTTCGGCCAGGAGCGCCTGGTGGGCGAAGCCGGGATTGCAGGCGCCCAGGATGCGATAGGGGCGAAAGTCGACATCGATTTTCGCCTTCAGGGTTTTCTGCACATCGATTTCGGTGAGCACCCCGAAGCCTTCCTTCTTGAGAGCTTCGGTCACCCGCGATACAGCGGCGTCCATTGATGAATCCAGGGTCTTGCTGAAGTGATAGGTCATGTTGTTGCGTCCTTGGAAAAGGCCTCACTTGGCCAGGTGGTCAGCCGGTTTGCGGCGGAAGGCAGTTGAGTCAGAAGCATCAGCTCTTGCGCACGAACACATCATTGTGTGATCGCATGTCGTGCACGGCGAGCAGCGTGTCGCCGGTGTTCTTGCAGAAACGCCGAAAGTCTTCAGGCGCACCCGGGTCGGTCACGCTGATGCGCACCACATGCTCCTTGCGCGCCTGCCTGAAGTGCCTGCGCAGAAGCAAGGCGGAAATCGGGCAAATTTGATTGTATGCATCGAAGTCGGCATTTGCGCACGGTACGCCCGTAGTGGCGTCGATTGGCCCGGCTAACTGGGCCCCGGTCGGCAAGCGCTTGCGTGCAACCGTCACCCTCATTCCGCCCGCCGCGCGTGCGTTGCGTGCTTCATCGCGACTCTTCGCCCAGGCTGGCGTTGACCTTCAACAAAAGCGCTTCGTCGAGCGCACCGGCCAAGGCGGCCAGGCGCAGGCGGTCCAGCAGCAAGCCGACCCGCGCGCGCGTGAGGTTCAAGTCAGCCGCTGCCGCGTCGCTTTCGGCGTTCAACAGATCGAGCGTGGTGCGATCGCCGACGCTGCGCCCGAGGCGCGTCGCGTCCAGGCGCGCGTTGCTCGCCTTCTGCGCCTCGGCCAGGGCATTGATGCGGCCGCGACCGACCGACAGGCCAAGCCAGGCCGTGCGCGTTTGCAGGGCGACCTGCTGGCGCGCGCGCTGCAACTCGGCCTGCGCCTTCTCGACCAGGCGCAACGCTTCGTCCTGGCGTGCGCTGCGGTATGCGCCCAGGGTGAAGGGCAGGCTCACCTGCACGCCGATCAGACCATTGGTTGCGCCACTGCTGGCGCTGCCGAAGTCGCCGCTACCGGCGATGCGCTCGCGCCCGAACTGCGCCACCAGATCGACCGAAGCGGCGGCGCCCGCGGCGTGCTTGCCGACCTCCTGGCGCGCGATGTCGACGGCGACGGCGCGCGCGCGCAAGGCCGGATTGTTGGCCGCGGCCGCGGCCAGCGCGCGCTCGAGCGAGGGCAGTTCATCGGTGGCGATGATGCGGGTCGGCGCGAGGGCCTCCAGTTGCGCGGGCGACAGCCCGGTCAGGTCGGCCAGGGCGGCACGCCTGAGTTCGACCTCGGCCCCGGCACTGAGCACCTGCGCCTTGACGCCTTCGGCGCGCGCGGCCGCCTCGTGGGTGTCGGTGATCGGCACGTCGCCCAGCACAAAGCGGTCTTTGGCCTGGGTCAGCGCTCGTTCGACGGCCACCTGTTGCCGGCGCAACACGCGCCCCGCTTCCGCCGCCATCGCAAGATCGAAATAGGCTTCGGCCACGCGCAGCGCCATCGCCTGTTCGGCGGCCTCGAGTTCGACCGCGGCCACATCAGCACCCAGTTCGAGTTGCCGCCGCTGCGCGCTGCGCTCGGCGCTTACCAGCGGCTGGCGCGCGACCACCCCGAAGCGCCCGCTCGCGCCGTGATTGACCGAGGTGTTGAACGACACGCCGTTGGACTGCCCGAAGCCAGGGGCCGAGAAGCGCGCGCCACTGGTTGCGGTGTCGGCGAATCCGACGCCGGCAGTCGCGCTCAGTGCCAGCGACGGGTTCCACAGATTGTCGGCCTGCGCGCGTCGCGCGCGGCCGGCAGCACCGGCGGATTGCGCCGCGCTGTATTCGAGATCACCCTTGTGCGCGGCGCGCCAGGCGCCCATCAGATCGATGGCTGGCGCGGCTTGCGAAACCACTGCGACGATGGCAGCGACGGCGACAGTGCGGGGGCGCATCTTCAGGCCTTCTGCGGCAGGTGGCCGCGGATCCAGCGTGTCAGGTCGGAGGCCTGCATCGCCCCGGATGAACGCGCCACCTCGGTGCCGCGGTCAAACAGGATCAGGGTGGGGATGCTGCGGATCCGGTAGGTCATGCTGGCCGTGGGCGACGCCTCGGTATCGACCTTGGCGAAGCGCAGCAGCGGATCGGCGCGTGCCGCGCTGGCGAAATGCGGGGCCATCATCTTGCACGGCCCGCACCACTCGGCCCAGAAATCGACCACCACCGGCAACTCGGTACCGACTAAGAAGGCCTGCAGGTTGGCGTCGGTCAACGCGATCGGCTCGGGCTTGAGCAACTGCGCCTTGCAGCGCCCGCACACCGGGCCGTCGGCAAGGCGCGCATCCGGCACCCGGTTGGTGGTGCCGCAGGCGGCGCAGTAGAGGTGCATGGTGGCTCCCTCAGGCGCCGCTCTGCACGCCAAGCTTGCGCAGGATCGATTCCATCAGGCACCACTTGGTGAGCGCGCTTTGCAGCAGGTTGGCGCCGACAAAGGCGGTGAATGCCAGCCACCACTGGCTGACAAAAACCGGGCTGCCGGGCATGCCCAGCGCCAGCGAAATCAGGATGAAAGTACCGGCGAGCAGACGAACGACTTGCCATGAGGTCATGATTGAGCTCCTTGGAGATTGCCCGCCAGCACGGGAGCGCGCTTGCGGTAGGCGACGAAATACAACAGGGGAATCACCACCAGGGTCAGCACGGTGGAAACCAGGATGCCGAAGATCAACGAGATCGCCAGGCCGTTGAAGATCGGATCGTCAAGAATGAAGAAGGCGCCCAGCATGGCTGCCAGACCGGTCAGCATGATTGGCTGCGCGCGCGTCATCGCTGAGCGCGGGATCGCATCCGCCAGCGGCACGCCGGCGGCCAGTTGCAGGTTGATGAAATCGACCAGCAGGATGGAGTTGCGCACGATGATGCCGGCCAGGGCGATCATGCCGATCATCGAGGTGGCGGTGAACTGCGCACCGAGCAGCGCATGGCCCGGCATCACGCCGATGATGGTCAGCGGGATCGGCGCCATGATGATCAGCGGCGTCAGGTAGGAGCCGAATTGCGCCACCACCAGCAGGTAGATCATCACCAGCCCGACGGCATAGGCCGCGCCCATGTCGCGAAAGGTCTCGTAGGTGATCTGCCACTCGCCGTCCCACTTGATGGCATAGCCGCGATACGGGTCCTCGGGCTGGCGGATGAAGTATTCGGCGATGGCGCCGCCGCCGGGCACGGCGATTTTTGCGATCGCCGCGCGCATCGCGAACATGCCGTACAGCGGGCTGTCTTCTTTGCCGGCCATGTCGCCGATGACGTAGCTGACCGGCAGCAGGTCCTTGTGGAACACCGGCTGTTCGCGCAACGTATCGCTCACGGTCACCAGTTCGCGGATCGCCACCAGGCGGCCGTCGGCACCGCGCACCGCCAGCTTCAAGAGGGCATCGAGATCGCCGTGCGCCTCGGGCGGCAGTTGCAGGGTGACGGCCGCCGGGTATTTGGCGCCGTCGTGCAGGTAGGTGGAGGGCTCACCGGTGAGGCCGGCGGCCAGTGTGGTGGCGATTGCCTGTTGCGATATGCCCAGTTGCGCAGCCTTGCGGCGATCAACCAGCAACAGGTTTTTGGGCGCGTCGGCGATGTTGCTGTCGTCGATGTCCTCGATGCCGGGTGTGGCGGCGAAGACGCCGCGCACCGCGCGTGCCAGCTCGCGCCGGCCGGCGGCCTCGGGACCATAGATTTCGGCCACGATCGGCGACAGCACCGGCGGGCCGGGCGGCACTTCGACCACCTTGACCCGTGCACCGTAGCGCTCGCCGATCTTCTTCAGGGCCGGGCGCAGGCGGGCGGCGATCGCGTGGCTCTGGTCGGCGCGGTGATGCTTGTCGACCAGGTTGACCTGGATATCGCCGTATTCGCCGCCGCTGCGCAGGTAGTACTGGCGCACCAGGCCATTGAAATTGATCGGCGCGGCGGTGCCGGCATAGGCCTGGTAGTCGGTGACTTCGGGTACGCCGGCCAGATGCGCCCCCAGTTCGCGCAGCGCCGCCGCGGTTTGCTCGACCGGGGTGCCGGCCGGCATGTCGACGACCACCTGGAATTCGGACTTGTTGTCGAACGGCAGCATCTTGAGCACCACCCAGCCGACGGCGGGCAGAGCGATCGAGACTGCGATCATCAGCACCACGGCCAGGCCCAGCCAGGCGCGGTTGCGGCCGCCGCGGCGCGCATCGAACAGCGGCGTGAAGATACGGGTGAAAAGCGGCGCCAGCTTGCCCGCCAGACCGGTCGGCGCGGCGGCATGCGCGCAATCGCCCTGCGGCGCCGGCACCGGCTTCATCCACAGGCGTGCCAGCCACGGCGTGACCACGAAGGCGATCGCCAGCGACAGCAGCATGCCCATGCTGGCGTTGATCGGGATCGGGCCCATGTAAGGCCCCATCAGGCCGCTGACAAACGCCATCGGCAACAGTGCCGCCAGCACCGTGAGGGTGGCCAGGATGGTGGGGCCGCCGACCTCGTCGACCGCCGCCGGGATGATCTCGGTGAGCGAGCGGCCGGGGTAAAGATGCTGGTGGCGATGGATGTTTTCCACCACCACGATGGCATCGTCGACCAAAATGCCGATCGAGAAGATCAGGGCGAACAGCGACACCCGGTTGAGCGTGAAACCCCAGGCCCAGGAAGCGAACAGGGTCGCGGTCAAGGTGAGTGCGACGGCGATACCGACGATCGCCGCTTCGCGCCGGCCCAGCGCGATGAACACCAGCGCCACCACCGAGGCGGTGGCGAACAGCAGCTTCTGGATCAGTTTCTGCGCCTTGTCGTTGGCAGTGGCGCCGTAATTGCGGGTGGTGGCCACTTCGATCTCGCGCGGGATCACCGTGTTTTGCAGGGCCTCGACCCGGCGCAGCACGGCATTGGCGACATCGATCGCGTTCTCGCCGGTTTTCTTGGTGATGGCGATGGTCACCGCCGGAAATTCGCCCGGTTCGCGCCCGCCGAAACCATGCCAGACCATGCGCGTGACAGGCGGCGGACCGTCGCGCACCTGCGCCACCTCCGACAGGAACACCGGCTTCTTGGCGCGCACGCCGACCACCAGTTCGGCCACCTCGCGCGCATCCTTGAGGAAAGGGCCGGCCTCGAGCGCCACCGCGCGGTTGGCGCTGATCAGATCGCCCACCGGCAGCCCGAAGTTCGCGCCCGCCAGCACGCCGCGCAGGTCGGCCACAGTGACCCCGCTTGCAGCCATGCGCGCCGGGTCGAGCTCGACCATCACCGCGCGCCCCGGGCCGCCGATGGTGGTGACTTCACGGGTGCCGGCCACCCGTTTCAGGTCGGCTTCGACGCTGTGCGCCACCCGTTCGAGGTCGAAGGCGCCGGTTTCCGGCTTGCGACTGAAGAGCGTGAGCGAGACGATCGGCACATCGTCGATGCCCTTGGGCTTGATCAGGGGATCAAGAACGCCCAAGCCGCGCGGCAGCCAGTCGGCATTGGTGCGCACCGTGTCGTGCAGGCGCACCAGCGCCTCGGTGCGCGGCACGCCAACCTTGAACTGCACGGTGATCACCGCCAGCCCCGGGTGCGACACCGACATCACGTGTTCGACGCCGGCGATCTGCCCCAGCACCTGTTCGGCCGGGCCCGCCACCATCTGCTCCACGTCGGCCACCGCGGCACCGGGGAACGGGATCAGCACATTGGCCATGGTGACGTTGATCTGCGGCTCTTCCTCGCGCGGGGTCACCAGCACGGCGAACGCGCCCAGCAACAACGCCAGCAATGCCAGGAGGGGCGTGATGCTGGCCGCCTGGAAGTAGGCGGCAACGCGGCCGGAGAATCCGAGGGTCTGGTTCATGCCGGGTCCCTAGCGCACACGCGCCGCGGCCTGCGGGTCGAGCACCACCCGCTCACCGATGGCCACACCAGCCAGCAGTTCGACCGACTCGCCGCTGACGCGCCCGAGGCGCACCTGGCGCAGCAGCGGCTTGCCGGCGGCATCGAGCACGTAGACGCCGCTCATCTCGGCGCGCCGCACCAGGCTTTTGAGCGGCACGTAAATCCGCGCGTCGCCGCTGCCCGCCTGCGGCAACCAGACGCGCGCAAACATGCCGGGCGCGGCGCCGGAGCCGGCCGCCAGGTCGAAGCGCACCGGCACGGTGTGGGTGGCCGGGTCGGCGGTGGGCAATACAGTGATGCGCACCGGCATTTGCGCGACGCGCCCGGACGCCAGACCAGGCACTTCGACGCGCGTAGTCTTGGCGGCCTCGGCTACTGACAGGCGTGCAGCCGCGGCTTGCGGCAACGGCGCCGTGACTCGCAGCGCCGCCGGGTCATACAGGGTCATCAGCGCGCGGCCGGGCAGCGCCATGTCGCCCTGCACGACCGTTACTTCGGCGACCACCCCGGCATACGGTGCACTGAGAACATAGAAGCCCGACTGCGTGCGCGCCGCGCCGGCCTGCGCCAGTTGCGCCGCGACCTGTGCTTCGGTGGCCTTGAACTGGGCCTCGGCGCGTTCCAGCGCGGCCTGGCTGATGTACTGCTTGGCGAACAACTGGCGCTGGCGCTCCACCTCGCGTGTGGCAAGTTCCTGTTCGGCGCGCGCCGCGCGCACCTGCGCGTCGCCGGCGGCGGCGTTTTGTTGCGCCGCACGGGCGTCCAGGCGCACCAGCACCTGACCGGCCTTGACGCTGTCGCCGGCCTTGACCGTGAGCGCGACCACTGCGCCGGGTACTTGCGCTGCGATCACGGTCTGGCGCACCGCTTCAACCACGCCGTCGAATCCGGAGGTTTCGCTGGTTCCGCTGCCCTGGACGATGACGCTGGCGAGTCCGCCGGATGACGTGGCCGATCCCGCCACCGCAGTCACCGGCGGCGCGGCCTGTGCCACCGCCTGCAGTGCCAGTGTCAGCAACCAGACGGCGCTGTGTGCCGCGACCACCTCTCCATTCAAACCGACCATTGCCCATGCTCCTTCCGCTTGCTGCGTCTGCCCGCTGAAACTGCCGCTCGTAATCGGGCTGGACATTTATCCGATGTATGCTATTATTTGCGCACTTACGCAAATAGTCAAGTACGTATTTAACTAACTCTTGTCAAGGAGCGATTCCATGGGCATCATCACGGCTTTCCCACCCTCCGCCTGCCCCGCCATGGATGGTTTGTCGAACGAAGCACTGCAGCAAGTGGCTACTTACTTTCAGGCATTGGCAGAACCTACAAGGCTCAAGATCCTCAACCTGTTGCGCAGCGGGGAGCGCAATGTGGGCGAGATCGCGCAGGCCTGCGGCTATACCTCGGCCAATGTTTCGCGCCATCTGACGCTCCTGACCAAGCATGGCCTGGTCGCGCGTGAGGGTCGCGGTACCAGCGTTTATTACCGGATCGCCGACGACTCGGTCTATGCCTTGTGCGATCTGGTCTGCGGCAACATCGCGCGCCAGTTCGAGCGCACCGCGGAAGCGCGCGCGGCGTTTGCACGGCAGGCCGTCGGATCGACCGCTGGCTAGTTTTCGCATGCACAGACTCATCGCATTGGCAATCGGGAAGCGGGCGTTCATCAGACACCCGAACCCGCGTTTGCCGCTTGCGCTGCGTCAAGGAAAACCCTTCCATAACGGAGGCCCATGATGATCTTCCATCAGTTGTTTGATCCCGCTTCTTCCACCTTCACCTACATCCTCGCTGACGACACGACGCTGGATGCCGTGATCATCGACCCGGTGTTGGAGCAGCGCGCGCGCGACCTGCAGGTTCTGCGCGATGCCAATCTCAAGCTCAAATGGATTCTCGACACCCATGTTCATGCCGACCATGTGACGGCCGCCAACGCATTGAAGATCGCCACCGGGGCATCCTCCGCAGTAGGCGAAGCCTGCGGCGCGCAGGGCTATGACCAGCCGCTCAACGACGGCGACACGCTCTCGTTTGGCAATGAACAGCTGCGCGTGCTGGCCACACCGGGGCATACCCCCGGCAGCATGTGTTTCGTGTGGCGCGACCGGGTCTTCACCGGCGACACCCTGTTGATCGGCGGCTGCGGCCGCTCGGATTTCCAGAATGGCGACGCCCATGCGCTGTATGCCAGCATCACGCAGAAGCTGTTCACGCTGCCGGCGGGCACGCGCGTGTATCCGGGACATGACTACAAGGGGCGCACCGACAGCACCATCGGCGCCGAACGTGCTGCCAATCCGCGCCTGGCCGGCACCACCGAAGATGACTTCGTGGCCCTGATGGCCGCGCTCAACCTGCCGCGCCCGAAGCGCATCGACGAGGCCGTGCCGCTCAACCGCATGGCCGGGCCGGTTGCGGAGGGCGATGCCCCCTGGGAAACACTGCCGCCGGTTGAAGCGGCGCGCGACCTGCGCTGCAACGACCGCGCCCTGCTGGTCGATTTGAGCGACGCCTGGCATTACGCCGACGGCCATGCGCCGGGCGCGGTGCCGGTCGCGCATGACGACTATGGCCGCTTGAAGCAACTCTCGGCGGGATGCGACAAGCTCTACCTGATCCGCCGCAGCGGCAATCGCTCGATGCTGGCCGCGCGCGGATTGGCCGCGCGCGACATTCACAACGTGGTCAATATTGCCGGTGGCATGCAGGCCTGGAAAGCGGCCGGCCTTGATGTCATTGCCAAACAGGTGAGCGCATGAGCGAAGCCTGGATCAACGCCTTGATTGGCGGGAGCATGATCGGCCTGGCCAGCGGTGCCCTGATGCTGGGCGTGGGACGCATCGCCGGCATTTCCAGCGTGCTGGGCGGGCTGATCAAGCCGGCGCCTGCCGACTGGCAGTGGCGCCTGGCCTTTTTCGCCGGCATGATCGCGGCCGGCACGGCAGCGGCGATCGCGGGCAGCTGGTTCCCGCTGGAACCGCTCGCCAGCGCGCGCCCGCTGCCCTTGCTGATCGCAGCCGGCCTCCTGGTGGGTGCCGGTACCAGCCTCGCCAATGGCTGCACTTCCGGCCATGGCGTGTGCGGCCTGGCACTTTTCTCCGCCCGCTCGCTGGTCGCGGTGATGACCTTTCTGGGTACCGGATTCATCGTCACCTATGTGATGCGCCACCTGCTGGGGAGCACCTGAATCATGTCCAACCCTGCACTCGCATTGGCTTTTTGCATCGGCACCTTGTTCGGCTTCGGTTTGCTCATCTCCGGCATGACCGAGCCCGGCAATGTACAGGGCTTTCTCGACATCGCCGGCGCATGGCGCCCGCAGTTGCTGGCAGTACTCGGCAGCGCCGTCGTGGTGGCGGGCCTGATGTTCGCCTGGGCGCGCAAGCGCGCCGCGCCGCTGGCCGCCCGCAGCTTCGGGTGGCCGACGCGCAAGGACATCGATGCCCGGCTGATCGTAGGCTCCGCCGTGTTCGGCATCGGCTGGGCGCTGGCGGGCTACTGCCCGGGGCCGGCCGTGACTGCGCTGGGCACCCTGTCGGAGGAAGCCTGGGTGTTCGTGCCGGCGATGGCGGCCGGCGCCTGGCTGGCGCAAAGACTGCGATAGCCACATGTCGATCCCGGATTGGGTGCCGATCACCCTTGCACTGTCAATCCTCGCGGCGCGCTTCGCCTGGGCGCTCAGCCGGGACGCCGAATCCGGGCAATCGATTGCGCTGCGCCGTGCCTGGGTCAAGCGCATTCTGGCGGCGCCCGGGTCTGAAATCCTCGCAATCCAGACGGTGCGCAACTCGATGATGGCGGCGTCGCTGATGGCCAGCACCGCGGTCTTGGCACTGATGGGCGTGATCTCGATCGGCCACAGCCAGCTGGGCGCGGCCGATGCGCTGCGCGACTGGATGCACGCCGGAGGCAACCTCAAGCTATTCCTGCCGCTGGCGCTGCTGGCTGCATGCGTGGTGCTGTTTTCGAAAGCGGTGCGCCTGTACCACCGTGCCGGCTATTCGCTGGGCCTGTCGCGCCGTGCGGACGGCGACAATCAATTGAGCGACAACGCCGAAGCGGCGGCCAGCGGCGAATTGACGCGCGCCGCGCACCTGTACCGCAACGGCTGGCGCACCTTCTACGCCGCGATTGCCACCGGCGCCTGGCTGGCGGGCGCCTGGATGATGCTGCTCACCACCATCATCATCGTGGGGATCGATATCGCCGCGAAAATCGAGTAGCGCCACTGCGAACCAAAATCGCCGGCGCTCGATCAAACAGACTGAAGCCAGCATGAAAACCTATTGAATCGCCTGCATTCCCGGAGACCGCATCGGCAAGCGATGGCGGCCGGGGCCTGGCTGGCGCGGCGGTTGCGTTAGGAAAACGCTGAACAAGTCCCTGGAATGCGGACTATCGAACGCAGATCCGTATCAATTGGGCGTGTTGCAAAAGGGACCTTCTTCACCGACAGACTGGTTCAGTGTTTCCTTGGAAAAAGACCGGGCGTGGACCAACAAGAGCGGAACACGCCCGCTCGACGGATCGCCGATCCAGCCTGGGTTCCAATCAGTGAACGGCATCCAATGCGATCAAAGCCGCCCCTGCATTCGGCTCTGCGTTCCAACCACGAGGCGCTGCGCCCCGCGGAACGCTTCGATCGCCTTGCGCGGGCCATTCTTCACAATCCAGTCAACCGCCGGCAATCCGACTGACCAGAGCCCTGGCGAATGATGCAGTACTTGCGCTGCCTCCCAGATCGCCTGTGCGCACTTTGTCGATATTCAAGGTGGCATCGATCGCCCGACGCAGCCTGGCAGCCTTTTCGACCAGCTTGCAATGATCGAGCATCATCGCAGCCGCCAGCAACAGTGCGGTGGGGTTTGCAATCCCCTTACCTGCTATGTCGGGCGCCGAACCATGTACCGCTTCGAAAATCGCAGCATCCGCGCCGATGTTTGCACCCGGCGCCATGCCCAGACCACCCACCAGGCCGGCGACCAGATCGGACAGAATGTCGCCAAACAGATTGGTGGTGACAAGCAGGTCGAACTGCCAAGGATTGAGCACCAGTTTCATTGCGCAGGCGTCGATGATCACCGTATCAAGCTCGAAACGACCCTTGTATTTGCGCTCGTAGAGTTGCTCTCCGGTCTCAAGGAAGATGCCGGTCAACGCCTTCATGATGTTGGCCTTGTGCACGATCGTGACTTTTTTGCGACCGGTGGCGATTGCGTGCTCGAATGCGAACTCAAGCAGGCGCCGGCTGCCGGCGCGCGTATTGATGCCGGTAGCCATCGCGACCGCGTGGGGGTCGTCATCGATCTGCACGAAGTGCTCATAGCCGATGTACAGGCCTTCAAGATTCTCGCGTACAACCACCAAGTCTATGTTTTCGTAGCGGCCGCCCGGGGTGATCGTAAGCACGGGACGCAAGTTGGCGTAGAGCTTGAATTCCTCGCGCAGACGAACGTTCGACGAGCGATAGCCACCACCTGATGGGGTTTCAAGCGGCCCCTTCAACGCCAGGTGCGTGCGACGAATGCTGTCGAGAGTTGCCTGTGGCAACGGGTCGCCAGCCGACTTGACGCCTTCGAGACCGGCTATCTGGCGATCCCATTCGAACCGCGCGCCGAGCGCCTCAAGCGCGGCCAGCGTGACATCGACGATTTCAGGTCCGATCCCGTCGCCGGCGATCAAGGTTGCGTGTATCGGATCTGCTGCGGACTTGGCCGCTTCAGTCATCATTTTTCGTGGCCCTTGCAGTTGCCTGCCATTGGTAATTGCGGATCTCGTGAACGATCAGTGAAGCCTGTCGCGCCGCAGGCGGTGCCAGCGATGCCAAGCCGAGTGCTGCGAACTTCACCGCACCGGCGTTGCTGAACGAATCGCAATAGCCATTTTTTCCATCGCGCGCTTGCTTTTCTGCCGCGGCTCGCGGCAGGAATAAACCCAGCCGAGCGGCAGCGCACACCTTCGCTTTTCTTGCCTTCCCGGAACCGGATTGAACGGTAAGCGACGATGTTGCCCTTGGCAGATCGCTTTGAAATGCCAAGTCGCACATCGCGGAGCGACCTGTTTGTTCACGAAGCGATCCCACAGCCAGGCTTTTCCCCTTTGCACGCCAGGCATTGCAGGATGTAGTGCAATTCCGGGGACCGAGCTTTCACTGAAACTCTCAATACATACCTGCGGCGCTACTGGCATTGCGCCCCGCGACGCAATCTGTGCAAAACACTGCGGCTGGATCGGCGTCAAGTTGCTCTGGGGAAATCTCGATCTCGCATTCGCAGCACAGGCCATAGGTGCCACAGTCGACTCTTGCGAGAGCGGCCTCCAATTTTCGTACACGAACTTGCAGATGCTTCGGTACGCCCACAGGAACCGCGCGAGGCAGCGATGCCTCAGTGCCCGCCCGAACGGCCATATCGGGCGAATCTGCCTGCGCGCCTTCAGTGATAGAGGCAGCCGACGCGATGGCGTCGCGGTGGCGCATCAACTCGACGGTCAAGCGATCCCTGAAGATCGATGTATTTTGCTGCAACACGCTTGTATCCTCGGTAAATGGTGCGCGGAAGTGCATGTTTCTACGAAGCAATGCTTGCAGTGCGGCGGTCGCGCAGGGCTTCACCTGGCCAGGTGAATGGCAGCCGGGTCGGCGCTGCGGGCGAGACAAAAGGGAAACTCGTGCTTGGAGCCCTGAAACGCCATGTAGGTTCCAAGGTGTTCGGCAACCTGATTCACGCCCTGAATTTGCCGGGCCCGGCTTTTGCGTTCATTGCAAAAGCGCATGACTTCGAGATGCCCCAGTGTCCGAAGCAGTCCAGCGCCTTCAAGCAACGCGAATTTCAACCAAAGCGACTTGTGTTGAATCGTCCCTGAATACGGCGGGCGGTTGACTCGACCGGTCGGCAAGTTGGGAAATCGCTCATCCGATTCATCCTGGGCACGCTTGGCCCGATGCTTGAAATAGGGCAGCACTGCAAGGATACGGCGATCAATCCGGACCGCCTGTGCGAACGCTTGGTCATCCCCTGCCTGGGCATTGCCGACCAAGGTCGTGAGCTTCTTGCCAAACGCGATGAGCGAGACGTGTTGAAAAAACGACGCGAAAAAGAATCCATAGAAGCGCTGCGCAGCGGCGCTCGCGGCCTTCTGATCCGCACTTGAAAGTTGCAGGAATTGTTGCCTTGCGCGGGAATGTTCGCGTTCCGTTTTTGGAATTGAAGGCCAGGTCAGTTGCTCGACTATCTTCCTTACAACCTCTTCGTGCCCCGATCTTTCCGGGTGCTCGGAATCGGTGCGCATGCCATGCATTTGTTCTCGGCTAGCCATCCCCTGCAACATCGCGGTGATGAAGGTCTCGTCATGTCGGTACAGGAGCGGATAGCGTTCGATACCGTGGTTGGCGACGAGTCTGTTCAGAATTTGCGGCAAGCGAGTACAGCCATCTTCCGTCTCGATTTTCTCCAACATCCACTGCCAGTCCGGAACGCCCTGCTGCAACACGGCAAGCGCGAGACAAGGTGCGATCAGCGGCTTTTCGCGCATTGGCATCAGCCTGATACTTCTTCGCTCGACCGCATGAAATCGGCGAGGCTGTCAAACACGTTTTCGGGCCCGACTTTCTGGACAACTCCGGCACGCGATAGCTTCTCCATGACATTGGCACGGACTTCGCAAAACACCACGCGTGTGCCGCTGGCGCGGAAGTCTTCGACAAGATCGGCCAGCGACTGCATGCCGGTGGCATCGACGAACGGTACGCGGCCAAGCCGCAGCACCACGGTGCGGACACTCTGATGGATGTGCTCGAGCGTTCGTTCAAGATTTCCGGCGGCGGCAAAGAAGAACGGCCCGTCGATCGAATACACCAAGGTGTCTTTGGGCAACCGGGCACCAGGCCCGTCTTTGACCGAAAACTCCCCGTTCAGTTTGGCGGTTTCATCTTCAATCTCGACCGATTGCGCCATGCTGCGCATGAACGTGAGCGCTGCCAGGACCACGCCCACGTTGACCGCGATCACCAGGTCGGCGAACACCGTTAGAACAAAGGTGATCAAGAGAATGCCCACGTCCGTCTTTGGAGCGGTCCGTGCCAGATGTAAAAAGTGATGGAACTCACTCATGTTGTAGGCCACCACGAATAGAACGGCTGCGAGGACGGCGAGCGGGATATAGGACGCTAGAGGCGCCAGAACGAGAATGATGAGAACCAGGGTGATTGCATGAACGATCCCCGCGAGCGGACTGGTGGCTCCGTTGCGGATATTGGTTGCCGTTCGCGCTATCGCTCCAGTAGAGGCGAAGCCGCCGAACAGCGGCGAGAAGATGTTCGCGATACCCTGACCGATCAATTCCTGATTGGAGTCGTGTTTGGTGCCGGCCATGCCGTCGGCAACAACCGCTGACAGGAGTGATTCGATCGCGCCGAGCAGGGCGATCGTGAACGCAGGGCCGATCAAGCGCAGGATGTCCGAAAACGTGATCATTGGCATGACGAATGAAGGAAGCGTTTGCGGAATTCCGCCAAACGCACTGCCAATGGTGGCGACCCCGTCGAACCGAAAGATGGCCTGCACCAATGTCACAACGACCATCGCAATCAAAGGCGACGGCACCCTCTTGACAAAGCGGGGGGCGACGAGCAACAGGAACAACCCGAGTGATGCCAGCCCCGTTGTGGCGGGGTGAACGCTTGGCAGTGCCATCACGAGATGAACGAGCTTTTCGTGGAAGTGCTCGCCTGCGCCGTCCGGGCGCAGCCCGAAAAAGTCCTTCCATTGACCTACCCAGATAATGATGCCGATGCCCGAGGTGAAACCTACAATCACCGGTGCGGGAATGAACTTGATGACTCCACCGAGGCGCGCCATTCCCATTGCCATCAGGATGACACCCGCCATCAGTGTCGCTATCTGCAGGCCGCTGATGCCATATTTGGCGGTGATGGCCGCGAGAATTACGATAAAGGCGCCGGTCGGACCGCCGATCTGCAAGCGGCTACCGCCGAATGCGGAGGTGAGAAATCCGGCAACGATTGCCGTGTACAGGCCATGTTCCGGCTTTGCGCCAGAGGCAATTGCGAAGGCCATTGCTAACGGTAACGCGACGATGCCGACAATAACGCCTGCGACGATATTGTTCAGAATATGGCCGGCGCCGAACAGTTTGGCGCGCTTGGCTTCGAGTAACGCGATCACGGAAAGGGGCGTTCCTTACAAGAGGCAGGCACGGAGCACCAAATGAAGGCTGTCAGCTTGCAAACGAGGAGGCCACTTCCTCCAACCCGGATTGGGCTTTTCACGCACTCAAAGTTAAGTAGAATAAAATTATAACACGCTTACAATATTATTATCATATAAAGTTAATGGTGTTAATATTTCGGAATGGTTAAAAACATGGAAGATCGAACTGCACGACTCACGATTCTTATTGATCCGCGCAAGAAAAAACTGTTCGAGGAAATTTGCTTCGAGCGCGATCTCACTCCTTCGCAGGTGGTGCGTCGGTTAATCCGACAACACATAATCGATAACGCGGGGGCACGTGAATTGCCTGATTGGCTCAATACCAATCCTGACCGCGACTGACGCGGCCAACGCACAGGCAAGTTCGGCCACACACCACGATGGCCAAGGACGCAGCGGCGGTCCGTTGGGAGGAAAGCGCTCCGGGACTCGCGCTTGGCATGACCCGCGCCGCGACATCGCGACCAAAATCGAGTGTTGGCACTGCGGTCTAAAATCGACGGCTTGCGACAAAACCAACAGATGCCGCCGTGAAAACCTATCGCATCGCCTGCATTCCCGGAGACGGCATCGGCAAGGAAGTGATCCCCGCCGGCCAGCAGGTGCTGGCGGCGCTCGCAGCAGCAATCGGTAGCTTCAAATTCGAATTCGAAGCCTTCGACTGGGGCGGCGATTACTACCGCAAGCACGGTGTGATGATGCCAGCCGACGGCCTGGGGGCGCTGCGCGGCAACGACGCGATCCTGTTCGGCTCCGCCGGCGACCCTGACATTGCCGACCACATCACCCTGTGGGGCCTGCGCCTGAAGATCTGCCAGGGCTTCGACCAGTATGCCAACGTGCGCCCGACGCGCATCCTGCCCGGCATCCGCACGCCGCTGGCGAACTGCAAGACCGCCGACTTGGACTGGGTGATCGTGCGCGAGAATTCCGAAGGCGAATACGCCGGCGTCGGCGGCCGCGCCCACCAGGGCCACCCGATCGAGGTGGCCACCGATGTGTCGATCATGACGCGCGTGGGCGTGGAGCGGGTGCAGCGTTACGCCTTCAAGCTGGCGCAGTCACGCCCGCGCAAGCACCTGACGGTGATCACCAAATCCAACGCCCAGCGCCACGCGATGGTGATGTGGGATGAAATCGCGCGCGAAGTCGCCAAGGATTTTCCGGACGTGACCTGGGACAAGGAACTGGTCGACGCCGCCACTGTGCGCATGGTGATGCGCCCGGCCTCGCTGGACACCATTGTCGCTACCAACCTGCATGCCGACATCCTCTCCGACCTGGCCGCCGCACTGGCCGGCAGCCTGGGGATCGCGCCCACCGGCAACATCGATCCGGAGCGGCGCTACCCCTCGATGTTCGAACCGATCCACGGCTCGGCTTTCGACATCATGGGGAAGGGACTGGCGAACCCGATCGGCACCTTCTGGTCTTGCGTGATGATGCTGGAGCATTTGGGGGAGCAAGCGGCGGCCGATGCGCTGATGGCGGTGATCGAAAGTGTGACTGCGGAGCCGGCCTTGCATACGCGCGATCTGGGCGGGTCGGCTACGACTGTGCAGGTTACTGAGGCGGTTGCTGCACGGATTGCGTCGCGCGTGGGCTGAACTGTTGAAACGCTGTGTGCCGTGTGTCGCGTTGCCAGCGAGAACCTGCCGACAATCGGTTTTTTTGCTTGCGCGCCGGCGCGATATGCGCGTGTCTAGCAGCCTGTCGGACTTAGGAATCGCCGGCTGCAAATCGGCCGCAGCGGTCCATTTCTCACCGCCTTCTTGGCCCATAGCAGGGCTATGGGCCTTCAAATTCGGCAAAAACTGCCCTCGCTGGGGCTGATTTTCGCTTTCGACGTCCCAAGTCCGACAGGCTGCTAGCGCCCCGGCACGCCGATCGCCACCGGACGCACCGCCGCGCCGGCCGCGCCTTTCTCCAGCACCGGCAAAATCATGGTGCATGAGGTCCATACCTTGCTCGCAGCCAGCGTGTCGAGCTTGGCGTTCTCGATGTGGTGAATGCCCATCTGCGTGAGCATGTGATGGTGAATGGCGAACGGCAGCCCGGCCGGCGTACCAGGCGCCGGGCCGCCCTTGCCTTGCAGCATGCCTTCGGCCACTCCGTCGATGAATGGGGTATCCAGCCCGATAGCTACGATGCGCCTGCTGCCCAGGTACTGGGCGGCGTCGTAGGCCAGGCCGGGCGCCATGCTGTAGTAGCGCTTGTCGATATCCGGATCCTTCCAGTAATCACCCCAGCCGGTGTGGATGTAGACGATGTCGCCCGGCAGTATCCCGCGTTTGGACAGGCCCTGCGCCTTGAGCATCGCCTGAATGTGGGCGGCAGTGACGACCTCGCCTGCTTTCATGGGCTGGCCCTTGCCGACCAGGGCCTTGGCGTCAAGCAAGATCGCGCTTGTGATCAGCGGCGGAATTTTCTCGACACCGAGCTTCAGAAGCGGCGAGTCCGGCGTCGGCTTCACGTCCTTTTGCGTGAAGCCGCCGTAGTAGCTTGCCTGGTCCAGGGGCGGTGCGCCCTTGCCGTCCCAGGGTGACTTGAAATGGGCGAAGTGGCCGATGGCATCGATCTGCGTGCCCTGCTGACCGGGCTCATCCCCTTCGTTGTAGGTTTCGCTATTGAACGCGTGCATGGTACCGGGCAGCGCCGAGCTTGGCTTGGGCTTGGCCACGTGCGGCCCGGCGAAAGGTGAGAGCGGCATGGTGTTCGAGCGCACCTGCGACACTTCGTGCGCCTGCGCCTTCGGATTGCGCAGGAACGTAGCGCACCTGGCCCAGGTGGCAGGGCCGATCGCGTTGGCCATGCCGCGCTCATCGCCCGCCGGCCAGGGCGGTGCGGGCACACGCGCCTCGCCGGCGGCCAGGGAGGTTCCAGCCAAAACGCTCAAGACCGCGGCGGCCAACGCCAGGCGCCGCGGAAAAAATGCATGAACTCGCATGTCGATCTCCATTTATCGAGGTGGTCAAACCCAGGCGCGCAACCCATGGTCGCGCTCATCCTGGCCAATGACCAAGTCTACGCGCTGGCAATTGATCTGCAAACTTTTTCAGGGACTGGCAGCGCGTTGGCCATCGCGAGCACCGCTGGAATCGCGACGCGACGCGGGAGATTAAAATCGCGGCCTTCCAACCCAACAAGCAAAAGCCGCCGTGAAAACCTATCGCATCGCCTGCATTCCCGGAGACGGCATCGGCAAGGAAGTGATCCCCGCCGGCCAGCAGGTGCTGGCGGCGCTCGCAGCAGCAATCGGTAGCTTCAAATT
>JBEIFV010000009.1:0-75783 GCA_040382235.1 Burkholderiales bacterium | reverse complement strand
TGAGCGGCCGGCGGAACAACGGATTCTTTGGCACCCGGGTGGCGGTTTCACTGTAGTGGGCGATGCTCATCGCCGGCTGGGTGCCGTCATCGTAGGGTTCGAAGGTGTTGGGCAGATTCACGGCGATTCCTTTTGATGACTGGCACTCGGGTGCGCCGCGCGCGCCGGCGCGATTGCCGCGGCAGCAGCGGATGCGAGTGATTGACAATGTAAACCAGTATAGTTGATACTGTCAACCAAATGCCCGCCCTGCGCAAACAGCTTGTCGCCGCCAGCAGCCCGTCGTCCGGCGCGCCGCTTGCCGCTCCGCGCGCCGAGATTCGCGACCTGATCTCCTTCCGCATTCACGCGCTGGCCAACCTGCTGTCGCGCGGCGCCGCCCTGCGCTACAGGCGCGAGTTCGGCGTGAGCCTGATGGAATGGCGCTCGATCGCGCTGTTGGGGGCGCACCAGCCGCTGTCGCTCACCCAGTTGGCACGCCATGCCGGGCTCGACAAAAGCCAGATGAGCCGGGTGGTCGCCGGCCTCACCGAACGTGCGCTGGTGCTGCGCGGCATCGACAGCGCGGACGGCCGCGGCGTGCGCCTGACGCTCACCCGCGCCGGCCACAAGCTTTATCTGGGCCTGATAGCATCGGCCAACCAGCGCAATCAGGCATTTGCCGAAGCTTTGAACGGTGAACAGCATGCCATGCTGGAAAGCATTCTTGCGCGCCTGTCCGAGCGGGCGCGCGACCTGATTCAAACCGAACGTGCGGTGGCGAACCCGCTGCCGCGAAGCAACAATTCACGCAAGGAGATGCCATGAGTGCGCAACTGAAGGAAGTGCTGGGCCAATCGACACGTTCCCTCGAAGGGCGGGTCGCGGATGCGGAGTGGCAGGTGCGGGTCGAACTGGCCGCCTGCTATCGCCTGTGCGCGCATTTCCGCATGACTGACCTGATCTACACCCACATTTCGGCGCGCGTGCCGGGGCCGGAACATCATTTCCTGATCAACGCCTACGGGCTCATGTTCGACGAAATCACCGCCTCTGCCCTGGTCAAGGTCGATATCGACGGCAACATCATCGAGGACATGACCGGCCTGGGCATCAACCCGGCCGGCTTCGTGATCCACAGTGCGATTCACAAGGTGCGCGAGGACGCGCGCTGCGTGATCCATACCCACACCAGCGCCGGCCTCGCTGTTGCCGCCCAGGCCGATGGCCTCTTGAACCTGTCGCAGCATTCGATGCGCTTCCACAAGCGCATCGGCTATCACGACTATGAAGGCGTCGCACTCGACATGGACGAACAGCAGCGCCTGCAGGCAAGCCTTGGTCGCCACAACGCGCTGATCCTGCGCAACCACGGTCTGCTTACCTGCGGCACCAGTGTCGCCAACGCGTTCGACGAGATGTACTACCTCGAACGCGCTTGCCAGGCGCAGATCGGCGCCTTGTCCGGCGGCGTCAAGGTACTGGTGGCTGCGGACGAGGTCGCAGAGAAGGTCGCGCGCCAGTTCGAGCGCCCGGAGCGTGCTTCGCGCAGCAAGCACTGGGTGGCCTGCCTGCGCCTGCTCGACCGCCTCGACGCGTCCTACAAACACTGATCAACAGGAGCCAAATGCCATGCGTTTTTCCCGCCGGGATTTCATCCGCAAGGGCGCTGCCGCGACTCTTGCGACCAGTGGCCTGCCGCTGTTTGCGCAGGAAGCTTTTCCGAACCGCCCGCTGCGCCTGGTGGTGCCGTTTCCACCCGGGGCCTTGACCGACCTCTTGGGCCGCGCGGTTGGCGAACGTCTCGGCCGTGCGCTCGGGCAATCGGTGGTGATCGAAAACCGCCCCGGCGCCGGTACCCTCCTGGGTGCGGAAGTCGTCGCCAAGGCGACGCCCGATGGCCACAGCTTGCTGATTTCGACCAGTTCGACCTTCGGCATCTCGCCGGCGCTCTACAAGCCTTCGCCGATCGATCCCTTGCGCGATTTCCAGCCGGTATCGATGGTGGGCACCGTCAACTTTTTCCTGATCGCCGCCAACACGTTTCCGGCCAGGAACTTCCGTGAGATGGTCGACCTGATCAAGGCCAACCCGGGCAAGTTCAACTATGCCTCGGTCGGCAACGGCAGTGCACACCATCTGTTCATGGAAGACCTGAAGCAGCGCCTCGGCCTGGATGTGCAGCACATACCGTACAAAGGCACGCCGGCCGCGCTGATCGACCTGATCCCCGGCAAGGTGCACATCATGTTCGCCGATGCCACCGCCGCAGTGCCCAATATCCAGGGCGGCAAGGTGCAGACTTACGGCACCTCCGCAGCCCGGCAGAACTCGTTGATCGCGACCGTGCCGCCGCTGGCGCAGTTCGTGCCCGGGTTCGACTGGCAGGCCTGGCAGGGTGTCTCGGTGCCGGCCGCGACGCCGGCGGCGATCGTGGCGCGCCTGTCGATGGAAATGCAGAAGTTCCAGCAAACAGCCGAATTCCGCGAAGTCTTGGGCAAGTTCGGCATGGACCCGTGGCCGCCGATCACCCCGGCCGAGTTCGCCGCCTTTGTGCGCAACGACATGCCGCGCTGGGCCGAGGCGGTGCGCGCATCCGGCGCCAAACTGGATTAGCCATGACCATAGCAATCGACCCGATCAATGGTTTCATCGGCGCCGAGGTGCGCGGCGCCGACCTGTCGCGCTTAGACGATGCCACGTTCAAGCTGCTCAATGATGCCCTGGTGCAATATGAGGTGATCGTGCTGCGCGACCAGGCGCGCATGACGCTGGATGATCAGATGGCTTTCGGCGCGCGTTTCGGCCCGCTGTCGATCCATCCTTTTTCGCCCAACCTGGAAAGCAAGCCCGAAGTCATCGTGCTCGACTATTCAGCCGATCATCCAGCAGCGCGTACCGACATCTGGCATGCCGATGAAACCTTTCGCCCGAACCCGCCGATCGTCACCATGCTGCGTGCGCGCATCATTCCCGATCGCGGTGGCGATACCTGCTTTGCCAGCATGACCGCGGCCTATCGCGGATTGTCCGAGCGCATGAAGCAGCACATTCACGGGCTGGAATGCCAGCACGATTTCAAGCCCTTCAGGTCCCTGTTCAACCACTCGCCCGAGCATCGACGCCGCCTGCGCGAGATCGAGGACGAATTCCCCAATCCCTGGCATCCGGTGGTGCGGGTGCATCCGGTCTCGGGCAAGCGGGTGATCTACGTCAACCCCCAGTTTTCGCTGCGCATGCGCGGCCTCAAGGACGACGAAAGCGCCACCCTGCTGGATTTCCTTTTCCGCCAGGCGCATGTGCCGGAATACCAGCTGCGCGTGAAATGGCAACCCGACACCGTCGTGCTGTGGGACAACCGCTCGGTGCAGCATTACGCGCCGCACGATTACTACCCGCAGCGTCGCAGCATGGAGCGGGTCACCATCGCAGGCGATGTGCCGATCGGCGTGGCCGGACCCTTCACGCCCGAGACCATCGCCGGCAACGGTATGGTCAACCCGACCGACGCACCAAAAGCGCCACCCAGGCGCCAATTCGAACGAACTCTCTGATGCGCATCTGCATATTCGGCGCCGGTGCCATCGGTGGCACCATCGGCGCGCGCTTGGCGCTGGCAGGGCACCAGGTAAGCCTGGTGGCGCGCGGCGCGCATCTGGCCGCACTCAAGACCGATGGCCTGACCCTTCTGCAAGGCGGGGGCAAACACCACGTGAAGCTCGCCGCCAGCGACCAGCCGGCCGAGCTTGGTGTACAGGACGTGGTGATCATTGCGCTCAAGAGCCATAGCCTGGCACCAGCGGTGGCTGACCTGGCGCCGCTGCTCGGGCCGGACACCGCGGTGGTCACCGCCATGAACGGTGTGCCCTGGTGGTTCTTCGATGGCTGGGGCGGGGCGCTGGCCGGAACCGCGCTCGAATCCTGTGACGCCGATGGCCGCATCGCCGGCGCCATAGCCGGTCAGCGCGTGATCGGAGGCGTGGTGTACTTGGCCGCCGATGTGCCCTCACCTGGCGTGGTGCGCCACAACTCGGGTAACCGGCTGGTCCTGGGCGAACCGTCCCACCAGCCCTCGGCACGGGTCGATGCGCTGGTGGCCGCATTAAGCGGCGCCGGTTTCGAGGCCCGCGCCAGCGACGACATTCGGCGCGAGCTGTGGATGAAGCTCCTGGGCAATTTATGCTTCAACCCGGTTTCGGTATTGACCGGTGCGACCACCGACCTGATGCTCGACGATCGCCACATGGCCAAGCTGTTTGCGGCGATGATGGGCGAGGCGATTGGCGTGGCGGCGGCGCTCGGCATATCTGTGGACATCGATCCGCTGGCGCGCATGGCGCAAACCCGCAAGCTGGGGCCGATCAAGTCCTCGATGCTGCAGGATGCCGAGGCCGGCAGGCCGATCGAGCTCGATGCGATCGTCGGCAGCGTAGTCGAGATCGCCGAACGCATCGGTGTGGCCACGCCATTCATCGACGCTGTGTTCGGCACCGTGCGCGTGCGGGCTGCCGGGCTCGGCCTGTATCCCCGGCCATGAGGACCCGCGTCACCGATTTGCTGGGCATCGATTTGCCCATCATTCAGGCCGGCATGAGCTGGGCCTCGTCGAATGCGGCGCTGCCGCTGGCGGTGTCGGCGGCCGGTGGCCTGGGTGTGATCGCAGCCGGACCCATGCATCCTGATGCACTGCGCGCCGCCATCTGCGATGTGCGTGCCGGCACCGATCGACCGTTCGCGGTCAACGTGCCCTTGTACAACCGCAACGCGCCGGCCTACCTGGATGTCGTCGAAGAGGAGCGGGTGCCGATCATCATCGCCTCCCAGGGCGGACCGCGAGCGCATTTGGCACGTTTCCATGCGGCCGGCGTCAAGTGGCTGCATGTGGTGGCTTCCCCCGAGCATGCGCGCAAGGCCGAAGAGGCGGGGGTCGATGCCCTGGTGGTAGTCGGGGCCGAGGCTGGCGGACACCCGCCGCCGGATGAGGTGGGCACGCTGGTGGTGGTGCGCGCGGTGGCCCGGGTGGCGCGGCTGCCGCTGATCGCCGGTGGCGGCGTCGCCGATGGTTACGGCATGGCGGCCTTGTTCGCGCTGGGGGCCGATGCGGTGCAGTTCGGCACGCGCTTCCTGATGACGCCGGAGGCCGGCGTGCATGCGAACTACAAGGCGGCGGTGCTGGCGGCGGGCCTCGCCGACACCACGCTGGTGGGGCGCGCGGGATTACCGATTCGCATGCTGAGGAATTCCTTCGCTGCGCAATATGAGGCGGGGTATCAGGCGGGCAAGCATGCCGACGAACTCAATGCGCTGTTCGCCACCCGCAGCTTGAAAGACGCAGCGCTCGGCGGTGATGTCGAATGGGGCAAGACCGAGGCCGGGCAGAGTGCCGGGCTGATCGACGACATCCTGCCGGCGGCGGAGGTGCTTGCGCGCCTGATGATGGAATGCGACGCCGCGCTGACCGCAATGAACGCAAAGTTGCGATGACCAAAGGGCCGCCATGAAACCGCTGGCTGGCATCACCATCCTCGACCTTTCGCGCGTGCTGGCCTGCCCGTTCGCCAGCATGATCCTGGCCGAACTCGGGGCCGAGGTCATCAAGGTCGAGCAACCCGGCGAGGGGGACGAGACACGCTCATTCGAGCCCTTTGTCGAGACCGCCGGTGGCAGAGAAAGCGCCTATTACATGGCGTTCAATCGCAGCAAGCGTTCGATCACCGTCAATCTGCGCACAGCGGAGGGCCAGGCGCTGATTCGCGAACTCGCGGCCAAGGCCGACGTATTGGTGGAAAACTTCCCGGTGGGAACCTTCAAGCGCTATGGCCTCGACTACGCGTCGATCAGGGCGATCAACCAGCGCGTCATTTATGTTTCTTGCACCGGCTTCGGCCAGACCGGGCCTTATGCAAAGCGAAAAGGCTACGACACCGTGTTCCAGGCGATGGCGGGCCTGATGAGCCTGACCGGCGAGCGTGGCGGCGGGCCGGTCAAGCCGGGTCTGCCGGTGGCCGACCTGAGCTCCGGACTGTGGGTGGCCATCGGCATACTTTCGGCCTTGCAGGGCAGGCACGTGAGCGGCGTTGGCTGTCACGTGGATTTCTCCATGCTCGATGGTCAGGTGGGCCTATTGTCGCTGGCGGCTGCGCGCTACTTCGCGTTGGGCGAAGTGCCGCCGCGTCTGGGTACCGAGCACCCCGGGCGCGTGCCTTCGGCAACCTTCAAGTGCGCCGATGGCAAGTGGCTGCACATCACATGCAGCGACCAGCACTGGCTCCCGCTCATGAAGGTGTTGCGGCTCGAGGACTGGGGCTGCGAGCCGGCACTGCAGGACAACTCGGTGCGGGTGGCGCGCCGCGACGAGGTGATGGCCAGGCTGACCGCGGCGATCGGCACGTGGAAACGTGATGATCTGGGGCATGCTTTCGATGAGGTGGGCGTACCGGCCGGGCCGGTCAACCATGTCGACGAAGTATTCGCCGACCCGCACGTGATCGCGCGCGGCATGCGCGCGCAGTTTGAGCACCCGCTAGTCGGCGGTTTTGACTGCGTGCCGCTGCCCTTCAAGTTCGACGGCCTCGACAATCCCGAAACAGCGCGCCCGCCGCTTTTGGGCGAACACACCGGAGACATCCTGATGCACATGCTGGGCAAGAGCGTGGCCGAGATCGAAGCCCTGCGCGCGGCCAAGGCGATCTGAGATGACAAGCACCCTCTTGCTTGACCAGCGCGACGGCGTCGCCACCCTGACGCTGAACCGTCCGGGCGCGCGCAATGCGCTCAATAACGCCATGTGTGGTGATCTTCTGGGCGCATTGATGGCGCTGGCGGCCGACGAAGCGGTGCGTCTGGTGTTGATTCGGGCCAACGGAACGGTGTTTTGTGCCGGTGCCGACCTGAAGGAGCGGCAGGGCATGGATGAGGATGCAGTGCGCGCGCGCCGCCTGAAGGCGTTTGCCGCGTATCACGCCATCGAGTCGCTGCCGATGCCGGCCATTGCGGTGGTCGAAGGGCCGGCGGTGGGTTCGGGCTGCGAGATCGCCGCGGCCTGTGACTTCATCGTCGCCACCCCGGCGGCAAGCTTTCGCACGCCCGAAGCGCTGTGGGGCACGGTCGGCGCCACCCAGCGCCTGCCGCGCATTCTCGGCAAGCGCCTGGCCAAGGACATGATGTTCACCGGCCGCACGCTGTCGGCGGCCGAAGCTGTCGAAGCCGAGCTGGTGTCGCGCCTGGTCGCAGCCGATGAGCTCGAAAAGACGCTGGTCGAGATCGCCGCCACCATCGTCAAGGCGCCGGCGGCGGCGCTGCGCCTGGCCAAATCCTGCGTCGATCGCGGCCTGGAACTCGACCCCAGGGGGGCGCTTGCGACCGAGCTTCTGGCGATCGAGGAAAACCTGGCGCGCAACAACTGGCGCGCCGGCATCGGCGGCTTTGGCAAGGCAGGATCATGAGCATCGCCTGGCAGCCGCGTGTATTGCGTGAAGTGCTTGAAGCCAGCACCGCTGCGCGCGGGCCCCATGTTGCGCTGGTGACCGACCGCACGCGCCTGTCGTGGAATGAGCTGCACGCCGAATCGCTCAGGGCGGCGCAGGCACTGCACGCTCTGGGGGTGCGACCCGGTGACCACATCGGCATCCTGATGGGCAATAACGCCGCCTGGGTCACGCTGTTTTTCGGCGCGGCGATGATTGGTGCGGTAACGGTGCCGGTCAATACACGTTTCAAGGCGGCCGAACTGGCGTTTTGCCTGAAGCAGGCCGATGTCAGCGCCTTGTTCATGGCCGAGCGCTTTCTGAATATCGACTTCATGGCTTTCATGCGGGAAGTCGAGCCGGCGCTCGATCAGGCCTTGCCGGGCCGCGCACTGCCGCTACTGCGGCGGGTCGTGGTGATGGGCGACCATGTGGCGCCGGGCGCCCTGGCCTTTGATGACTTCCTGGCACTGGCCGATGGTGTCGATCAAGCCGGGTTCGACAGCGCCTGTGCCGCGGTTGGCGTCGATTCGCCCCTGTTGATGCAGTTCACCTCCGGCACCACGGCTTACCCCAAGGGCGTGCTCCTGAGCCACCACAACATGCTGCGCAACGCCTGGTCGTCGGGCATGCGCATGGGCGTTCGCGCCGACGATCGTTACTTCAACTGCCGCCCCTTCTATCACGTGGCCGGCACCACGCTGTCGCTGCTGGTGGCGCTGACCTTCGGCACCACCCTGGTGACCATGCCGACCTTCGAGGCCGGCGAAGCCTTGAGACTGATGAGCGAGGAGCGCTGCACCCTGACCAGCGGCAACGACACCCTGTTCCAGATGATGATGAGCCATGCCGCTTTCGATCCGGCCAGGCTGCACCTGCGCGGCGGCTGGGCGGCGGCGGGACCGGCGACCATGCGCAGGATCATCGACCTCATGGGCATGCGCGGCGTGTGCGCCGCCTACGGGCTTTCCGAGTGTTCTCCCAACGTGGTGATCAATGATCACCGCGATGCGGAAGAATTGCGCGTCAACGGCCGCGCGCTGCCGCATGAGGGTGTAGCGGTGCGCATCGCCGACCCCGCGACCAACGCGCCGCTGGTCGCCGGCAGCCAGGGCGAGATTCAGGTGCGCGGCTGGAATGTGATGCGGGGTTATTACAAGAACGACGAAGCCAATGCCAAGGTGTTCACACCGGATGGCTGGCTGCGTACCGGCGACCTCGGAACGCTGGACGGCGCGGGGCGCCTGGTGATGGTCGGGCGCCTGAAGGATGTGTTTCGTGTCGGTGGCGAGAACGTGGCGCCGGCCGAGGTCGAGGAAGTGTTGCTGGGCCACGCCGCGGTGGCCACCGCGCAGGTGGTCGGCGTGCCGGATGCGCGTCTGGGCGAGGTGGCGGCGGCCTATGTAACCCTCAAGGCCGGCATGAGCGCGGGCGAGGACGAACTGATCGCCTGGTGCAAGGCGCGCAGCGCCAATTTCCGCGTGCCGCGCTACCTCAGGGTCGTGGCCGGCTTCGAAGCCATCGGCATGACCGGCAGCGGCAAGGTGCAGAAGGTCAAGTTGCGTGAACACGCCATGCGGGAACTTGGCTTGGCATAGCCGATTCGATAGCCAAAGTTCCCGTTCCTGCGTCGCGGCCAGGGCCAGGCAATGGCAGGCCGCGCAGCACAAGACGCCTGCGGTCACAGCTGGGAGCCAACATGCAAGTCAAACTCGAACGCTGGTCCCTGCAGTTCTACCGGTTGCCGTACCGGCGCGAAATCGTCTGGGCCAATGCGGTCGAGAAGGCCGGCACCTTCGCCTTGCTGACGCTGGAAGGCGACAACGGCACCAAAGGGGTTGCCGAAGGCACGATCAAAGCTACCTGGTCCGGCGTTTCGCCGCGCTCGCTGGCGGCGACTTTCGAAGATGTGCTGATGCCCAGGCTTGCGGGTCTCGACATCGCTTCGCCAGCGGCCGTGGCAGCCGCGCTGTCCGGCATTCCGGAAAACAAACTTGCCCGCGGCATGCTCGACAGTGCCTGTTGGCTACTGCATGCCGCAACCGTCGGGCAGCCACTGTGGAAGCTGTGGGGCGGCGCGCCGGCGGTCGACCTGACCTGGGCGATTACCCGTCAGGCACCTTCGGCGATGGCGAGCGAAGCCGCCGCGATGTGCGCGCGCCACGGCTTTCGTACGCTCAAGGTCAAGGGCGGTCAGGGCTTGGGCATCGATCTGGCGGCGCTGCGCGAGATCCGTGCCGCCGTCGGCACCGGCGTCACCCTGTACGTCGATGCCAACAGTGCTTACCCGCGCAGCGAGGCCATGGCCTATGTCAACGCCATTGCGGACGCAGGCGCGGTGGTTGCCGAAGATCCGTGCCCGCTGCAAGCCGATGCGGAGTTCAGCGCCCTGCAGCACGGCTGCGCGATTCCGGTTCTGGTCGATCGCAATTGCACCTCGGTTGGCGACGCACAGGCCTTCATCGACAAGGGCGGCATTGCGCTATCCACCAAACCCGGGCGCATCGGCCCGTCCGAAGCGCGCGCCATCAACCAACTGGCGGCCCTGCATGGCGCCAGGGTGGCGATCGGCTTGTATGCCGAATCGGCGCTCGGCACGCTGATCAGCCTGCAGCAGGCAGCCGCCTTGTCGCCGGCGCAGACCCTGGTGCCGGCCGAGCAGACGTTTTTTCTCGAAATGACCGATCAGGTGCTGCGCGACACTTTGCCGATCGAAGATGGCCGCATTCAGATGCCGGAAGTTGCCGATGTTTCCCGCCTGGTCGATAGCGAGAGGGTCATGCGCTTCGCGCTCTAGCTTCCAGCGGCGCGCGGTCCATGCGGGCGAGCACAACGCCGGTGTCGTGATTCTGCGTATCGATGGGGAGACGTATCGGGTTGGCGCTGAAGAATCGAAATGTGTTCTTGCCGCCGCTCTTGGCGGCGTACATCGCGGCATCGGCATTCCTGATCAGGTCGGACGGCGTTTCGCCTTCGATCGGGTAGCGCGCAATGCCGATCGAGGTGCCGATCTGCACCAGCTTGCCGCCACACGGCTTGGGCTCGCCGAGGCTGGCTACGATGCGAGCGGCGATGCGCGCCACTTCGTCGTCGCTGGCCGGATTGTCGAGCAGGATCACGAACTCGTCGCCGCCCAGGCGTGCCACCGTATCGGTTTCCCGCACCAGGCTGCGCAAGCGGGTGGCGACTGCCTTGAGCAATGCATCGCCGACCGCATGGCCATAGGTGTCGTTGACCGCCTTGAAACGGTCGAGATCGAGAAACATCACCGCGACCGAGCGCTTTTCGCGTTTGGTCAAATTGAGAAGCTGCCCGAGTCGCTCGGTCATCAGGGCGCGATTGGGCAAGTCGGTGAGTGCATCGTGGAGGGCCAGGTGGCGATTGCGTCCCGCATGCTTCAAGACAGTGATGTCGCCGGCCAGCACAAACAGGCCGATGCTGCCGCTGACCGAATGGCCGACAAAACTCACGCCGCTCTCAAGACCCAGCGCGTCGCACGCGTCCAGCACATCCTGTGCGTACCCGTCGAGGGTGGCGTAGCGCCTGGCGTCGAAAGAGGCGAGGTCGGACGTGCCGCTGCCCACATAATCGAACACTACCTGTCGATGGGTGGCGGCAAATGCCGGCGTGATGCGGCTCCACATATTCTGGTTGCAGCCGAAGCCGTGGGCATATAGCAGTACCGGGCCGTGATCGCCCAGCACCTGCACATTGTTGCGTTCGAGGACATTCATGTCTGGTGCCGTTGCGCTGGTCCGGGGTAGCGGACCAAGGCGGTTGCAAGGCGCGAAAATGATGGGTGCATCGTCGCCGGAAGACCCGGACGATGTTCCATTACACCTTTTGATCGAATTCCCGGCGACCAACCGGACAGTCGGCGAATTGACCATGTATTGCGTGCCAGTTCGAATTGGTGCACGACGACCCATCAGAAAATGGTGCTGCCGGCCCCGCATGGTGGGGCGGCCAGCCGCAAGCCTGCGCGCAACCTGAAAGCGTGAATCCACAAGCGGCTGGCCCCGCAACCGATGTCATCCGGAGGGCAAAGCGGCACGCAATACCGACGGGGAGATGGAGCGGCGCGCGCGGGCGGTTTGCGTGAAACGGGTCAGCGCACCCAGGCTTCGCTGCGTGCCCACAACTCGGCCGCAAGCTTGCGATCCTGCGCCAGAGCGCTCGGCGTCTTGACGCGGCATTGATCGTAGTAGAGCCCGGTTTCGGATGCCACGCCCGCTGCAGTGGAGCAATGCAAGGTGGTGAGCGCACCCTCTTCGGTCGAGATCATGCGCAGCTTGATCAGCCAGCGTAGCGGCCAAGGGACCGCGCGCCAGACGTCCGAAGCGACCACGCCGGGATGCAGCGAATATGTGGTGACACCGCTGCCCGCAAGCTGGCGCCCGAGTTCAGTGGAAAACAACACGTTGGCCAATTTCGAGGTGGCATATTCCGGAAAGCCTGTGACTGCACGGGTAGGCTGGCGCAGCGCGTCCCAGTCGATACCGGTCGATCGATAGTGCGCGCGACTGGCGACGGTGACAATCCGCGCCGGTGCAGATTGCCGGATGCGCTCCAGCAGGAGTTGCGTCAACAGAAAATGCCCGAGGTGGTTGACCCCGAATGCCATCTCGAAACCGGAGGACGTCATGCCGCGCGTACCGGCCAAGCCGGCATTGTTGATCAGCAGATGCAAGGGCAGGTCAAGCGCCAGGAACGTCGCCGCGCAGACACGTATCGAGGCGAAGTCGGAAAGGTCCAGAGTCAGACCTTCGACCGCTGTCTGGCCGGTCGCGGTGCGAATCTCGTCAATTACCGGCTGTGCGCGCACCGCGGAACGGCAGGCGATGAACACGCGCGCGCCCTGTGAGGCACGTTCGCGCGCGGTGGCGCGGCCGATGCCGGTATTGGCACCGGTGATCAGCGCGACGCGGCCAGCGAGTGGTTTGTTGTGCGGGTTTGTCACGGGTTCAAGCTTATCCGATCACGCTTACGCCAGCATTTCGACATCGGCATGGCGGGTCTGTATTGGTGCTGTGCTATTTTTGGCAAGGCGGAGCGGCCAATGCCTGGGCAACGAACGCTTGTTAATGCGTCTGATATCGCGTCTGATCCAGCCGATTCATGCTTGGTCGACGCAGGCCGAGAATTGCAACATGCGAATACGGGCGAGCGCCTCATGACGCCGTCGACGTGTAGGTGTGGCGGCAGGCAGCAAGGGTTTGAACGCGACGGTTTCCATGGACTATTATGTAGCCGAAAGTTTCATGCATATGAAAGCAGAACGCAGGACGAAGAACGCAGAATCAGGCAGTTGCGCAAGCCCGTTGGCGGGTTGGTCGTCGCCTGCGACGGTTTTCACCGAACCATTAGGTGGTCGAATTTTACGTTAGGGGTCCGCATATGGCTCACCGTAAAACATCAAAAGCACGATCACGCCGAGGCGATGGAAAACCTCTTCGCCCTGGAGAAGGTGTCGTTGCAATTCTAAAAGAGATTGGAAATCACCAATTAAAGGTGGTTGGGACTGGATTTCTTCTCACCCGATATGGAACGTTTGCAACTGCAAGACACGTCCTCGATGACTTGGCCGATTATCAGTCAAAAACTATTTTCCCAAGTTACATATTTCAAGATGGTTCATCGAATGGTTGCTTTTTTCGGCGCATCGTTGGCATCTCGGTATCCAATTTAGCTGATGTCGGCATTGGGCAAGTCGAAAATGGCGCCGAGAGTCCCGATAAGCTCGAACCACCGAATCTGAGGGGGCCAATATCCCTAACTCGTCCAAAGATCGGCGAAGCTCTCGTGAGCTATGCATACCCAGAAAACGAAATACTTGATTTCAGAGAACAGGCAGAAAGTACGCATTCGGGCGATGTTCCTTTAGAGCAATTACCGACATTGGCTGGTCGCTATATTCATGGAAAATTTCGTTCCCAGATAGATGCGGGATCTCGACCTTTCATGCCGTATGCTCACTACGAGACAAGCCTTGAAATTAGAAGTGGTGCAAGTGGATGTCCAATATTTAACGCAAGCGGCTGCATAGTTGCAATTGCTTGCCGTGGCTGGGATTTTCGAGGCGGCGAGTCTGAAGGAGATGATCTTTCTTCAGTAGTGCCTGTTACCCAACTTCTTCCACTAGAGCTGGGGTGTATTCGTATTCCACATAACAGTTGGGAGTTTTTGCAAGTGCCGCTTTCTAGACGCGCGAGCACTTTGACTTTTGCGGAACTGATTACTTATGGTCATGTTGATGTTGGTGCCCTATAAGAAAACACCCCTAACACGGCGCTCAACCTCGCTCCTTTCAGTCGCTGGACGCTGCGCGATAAAGCCGCGCAGCGCCGGTTAGCTCTACGTTGGGCCGCACAGTGTTGCTTCTCGAATTTGCCTGCACTCTTTCGAGCCGAGCGGCCTGCCGGTTTCCACACGTCGATCAATGTCTGCCAAATTCAATCCGCTAGGATGCCCTCGTGACATACCGAATCATCTATTCCTCAGAAGCGGCGACTCCGATGCAGACCGACGATCTGCAGGAACTCCTTGACCATGCCAGACGTAGCAACGCGGCTAAGGGCGTTACTGGTGCGCTTGTCTACGCAGAGAGAATATTTCTGCAAATCCTTGAAGGTGACAAGGTTGTACTACGGGACCTGATGGCCAAGATACGGCGGGACGTACGCCATGAAAATGTCCTCGTCTTGCGGGAGAGCGAAGTTCCGACGGCGATCTTTGGCAGTTGGAAGATGGCATACGTCAGCGCAACACCGAAACAGGTTGCTAAGTGGTCAGGAGTTAGCGCAACGAACGACACCCCTGAAGGTCTGGGAGAGACAGCTGAAGAGCAGAATCGGACGGCGCAGTTCGCTCAAGACATTCTTTCCTTGCTGGTGGCCGACGAAAACACAGAAGGGAAGGTCGAGTGAGCTTGGCGCGGTCTAAGCTTCTGGATGGACTCCCCGCCAAAGTCCGGTGACTGATCGATTGTCTTGGCGATAGGGTCAAGCCTGCAGTCGTATATCCGGCATCCGGGGTGGACTCTCCGTGGTCGGTCGACACAAGAATCTGCGAACACCGATGCGCCAATCGTTACGCGCGGATGCCACGCCTCGAGGCGCTCTGCCGGAAGGGCTATCGGCGTCTTGCGGTGCCGGGGTGACCCTTTTTGCAATGTTGGGCGATCAATCTCCGGAAAAGGAAACGGAAGGGACTTGATCCCATCTGTCCAGCCGGGCTTTCCGCAAGTGATCCACCTCCCGGCGTGGTCGCGAGGCTCCACAGGCCGCCCCCGATGTTTGTTCCCGAACTTGTGCGCCCAGCCCGCATCGCCGACAATCCGGCGATGCATCTCGTTACAAGACATCCGCTCTGCGCCTGCCTATGAAAATCGCGGTCCTGGGTGGCGGTAATGGCGCCTACGCCGCCGCCGCCGATCTGTCCGAGCAGGGCCACGCCGTGCGTTTCTGGCGCCGCGACGCCGCCGCCCTGGCGGCGGCGCAGCTTGCCGGCTCGATCCACCTGAAGGATGTGCGCGGCGCGCGTGACGTGGCCATCGCCTGTATCACGCCGGACATCGGCGTGGCGCTGCGTGGCGCCGACCTGATCGTATTGCCCGGCCCTGCGCCAGCGCAGATCGATATCGCGCGGGCGATGGCGCCTCATGTGAGCGATGGCCAGGCGGTGTTTCTGCCGCCGGGCACGTTCGGCAGCGTCTGCATGGCGCGCGCGCTGCGTGCTGCCGGCAGCAAGGCGGAGGTGACTTTCGCCGAAACCGGCACCCTGCCCTACCTCACGCGCAAGCACGGCCCGCGTGAGGTGGCCATCACCATGCGCGCCAAGCGCCTGCCGACCGGCGTCTTTCCGGCTGATCGCAGCGCCCATGCGCTCGCCTTGATCGGCGCTGCGTACCCGGCGATCGAGCCGATCGAAGATGCATTGTCGGGCGCGCTGATGAATGCCGGCCCGATCATCCACCCACCGTTGATTCTCATGAACGCCGGGCCGCTCGAGCATTTCGATCGCTGGGACATTCACAAGGAAGGCACCCAGCCCTCGATTCGCCGCATTCATGATGCGCTCGACGCCGAACGCATCGCAGTGCGCGAGGCCCTGGGCTACAAGCCCTATCACTTCCCCTTGCGCGACCACTACAGCACCGATCAATGGATGTACGGTGACGCCCATGACCGCCTGACCGAATCGGGCGACTGGCGCGAGAAAATCGACCTGCAAACCCACCGTTATATGCGCGAAGACATCGTCTATGGCCTGGCGTTCCTGGTGTCGGTGGCTGATTGGGCCGGCGTCAAGGCACCGGTCGCCACCGGCCTCCTGGCGATCGCCTCCGGCGTGCTTGGTGAAGACATTCGCACCGGCAGTCCGCGCACCCTTGAAGCGATGGGACTGGCAGTGCACTCCCGGCCAGAGATGCACGCCATGCTGCAGCATGGCTTCTGACCTGCCGCTGATCGCATCCTTCGGCGCCGGGCGCATGGGGCGTGGCATCGCACATGCGTTCGCCTATGCCGGCCATGAGGTGCTGCTGATCGACAGCAAGCCGCGCACGGCGCAGCAACTGGAAGAAATGCGCAAAGCGGCGCTGGCCGAAATCGATGCCAGCCTAGCCACCATCGCAGCCCTTGGCGTCTTCGACGACGCGCAGCGTTCGGTGATTCTCGGTCGCGTCCGCTTTGTCGCATATGAGGCGGCGCCGGCGGCCCTGGCGCACACCGAAGTACTGTTTGAAGGCGTTCCCGAAGTTGCGGAGGCCAAGCGCACCGCATTCGCCTTTGTCTGCCGGCACCTGCGCGCCGACGCGATCCTAGCCTCGACCACCTCGACCATGCTGTCGACCGAACTGGCGGCGATGGTCACGCATCCGCATCGCTTTCTGAACGCGCATTGGCTCAACCCCGCCTACCTGGTGCCCTTGGTCGAGGTTTCCCCGCATCCTGCGACCGATCCTCAGGTGGTGCAGCGCTTGAGAGCGTTGCTGGAAGGCATCGGCAAGAAGCCGGTGGTATGCGCCGCCGCGCCGGGTTACATCGTGCCGCGCTTCCAGGTGCTGTTCATGAACGAGGCTGTGCGCATGGTCGAAGAGGGACTGGCCACCGCTGAAGACATCGACCGCGCGATCCGCTACGGTTTCGGCTTTCGCTACGCGACCATGGGTGTGGTCGAATTCATCGACTATGGCGGCGTCGATATCCTCTATCACGCCAGCCGCTACATGACCCAGGCGCTTAACGGCGCGCGCTTCGCCGCGCCCGCCATCGTCGATCGGCACATGCACGAGGGGCGCATCGGGCTCAAGAGCGGCGAGGGATTTTTTGACTATCGCGGCACCGATACCACGGCCTATCGTGCGGACGTGCTGAAGCGGCAAGTGGACCTGCTCAAGCATCTCGGTTTGCTGCCGACCCCCGACGCGGCCGCCGATCGTCCTGGTGGTCAACATCGAGGAGGTAAGGAGGCGCGATGAACGCACGTGTTGACTTTCAGACGATTCTCGGCGCGGATGGCAAGCCGGCCTTCGTTGTGGTTCCGTATGCGCAATTTCTCAAGCGCTACGGTCAGGCAAATGCCCTGGTTCCAGACGAAGTCGTGAAACTGCGGCCGGATACGAAGTACGTACGCATCCCGGACTGGATCGAAGTGTTCGCCGCATGGGGCGTCGCGGCCGAACGCGGCGACTGGGTCGGCACCTGGACCGAGCCCGACGGGCCCTTGGTGATTGGCGGCAGCTACCAGGCGCGATGGCGCCAAGTAAGCGGCGCTTGGCTGATGGCAGCCGAGCTGTTCGTGCCTGCCTATTGCTCGGGCGGCGCATGCTGCACCCGCCATCCGCGGGCTACCTGACGCCGCTACCGAAGTCGACCGGAGCCTGTCTGGAGCGCAGAGGGCATCGCCGCGACCGCAAACTTCAAGTCTTGACCGGCCGATTCCCCGGATAGTGCTCCACTGCCGGATCGACATGCATCCACGGCAAAGCGCTGCCGGTCCAGATGTTCATCGCCAGCTTGAGGCCCGAGGCATCGTCGAGCGTGCCTACCTTGAGGATCGTCATCTCCGGCATTTTCTCGCGCCGGCTGTAGAGGGAAGAGCCGCAGTCGTCACAGAAAAACCGGTTGAGGCGATTGCCGCTGTCCGCTGTATCCGCATACATTTTCGGCGCCCCAGTGGTGATCGTCATGGCGCTGGTGGGTATGGCGGCATTGTGGCTGGAGCCGGCGCCGGAGATCTTGCGGCAGTGGTTGCAGTGGCAGGCGATGACGTTCTGGAGTGGGGTGGCTACGGCATAGCGAATCTTGCCGCACAGGCAACCGCCGGTGGCTGTTTTGTCCATGCTGGTTACTCCCTTTTCGTGGTGATTCGAATGCGGGTTGCGGATGTTTCGGATGCGGCGGCCATCTTGCCTCCATGGGGTGTGCCAAGCATACCGTGCCCGGCATTCTCGCATTCGCGCATGCATGATCGAGGGCGGGACAGAAGCAGCGGCGGCGCGAGCGCCGGGCGTCAAGCCTTGAGCGTGATCGGTTCCAGCGCATCGCCCTGCGGCAGGATGCGCCCGATCACCACAGTGTGTGGGTAACCGGCCGCGCGCAGCGCCGCCACGCAATCGGGGGCACATGCACCCGGCACGGTTGCCAAGAGGCCGCCGGCGGTCTGCGGATCGAAAATCAGTCGATAGCGCGGGTGCTCGGTCATCTCCGCCTGATTGCGCAGGGCACGCCGCAGGCGCACGTTGGCCGGCTGCAGCGAACTCAGGATGCCGGCGACAGCGGTCTCCTCGGCACCGTCCAGTACCGGCAGCGCGCCCAGGTCGAGTTCCGCGTCCACGCCCGAGGGGCGTGTCATTTCCACCAGGTGACCAAGCAGGCCGAAGCCGGTCAGGTCGGTACAGGCGGTGGCGCCATATTCACGCAGGATGCGCGCGCCCTCGGCGTTGCTCACGCACATCGAATCCAGCGCCGCATCGATCCAGCGCCCGCGCACCTTGAGCAGCGGCAAGGCGGCGAACAGGGTGCCGGTGCCGATCGGTTTGGTCAGGAGCAGGGCGTCACCGGCGCGCATGCCGCCCTTGCGCATCACCGCTGAAAGCCGCTCATCTATGAGGCCGTTGATGGCGAACCCCAGCGCCAGTTCGTGACCCTCGCCGGTGTGGCCGCCGACCAGTGCACAGCCGGCGGCATTCAATACCTCGACCGCGCCCGCCATCATCTGGTAGAGCGTGTCCTCGACCTTGGCTTCCAGCCCGGGCGGCACGGTCACCACAGAGGTGGCCGATTGCGGAACGCCTCCCATGGCGAAAATGTCACCCAGCGAATGATTGGCCGCGACCTTGCCGAAGATATAAGGGTCGTCGATGAAGGCGCGGAAAAAATCCACCGTGTGCACCATCGCCATGCCCGGTGGCACCCGCACCACCGCCGCATCGTCGGGCGACTTGAGCCCGATCAGCACATCGTCACGTTGTATCGGATCGAGCGCGCCCAGGGCGCGCGACAATACTGATGCGCCGACCTTGGCGCCACAGCCGCCGCAGCGCATGGCGATCGCCGAGATCGCCTGCGCCGCCTCTTCAGCCGCAAGCTTGACCGGAGATGGCGCCGGCGTCACCTGGGCGGCGCTTGGCGTCATCTCGGGCAGGTCGCTGAATTTGGTCATGAAGCGGCGATCGATCCGGTCTTTCCAGCGCCATACCCAGGCGCCACGAAAGCCGAGCAACCCCCGCGAAGCCACGGCCAGCTTGTCGCCGGTGGAAATCAGCGCCAGCCAGCGGCGTTGCGGCTTGTATGGCAGGGGAGCGATGCCGGCCACCATCCGCCGCAGGTTTTCCGCCAGCGGCGGCCCCATGCGCACCGCGAACACACCGGCTTTTTCCAGGGGGTGATTGATCATCGCGGCGATATCGCCGGCGGCAAATACCAGGGGGTCGGTGACGCTCTGCAAGGTGTCGGTAACACCGATGAAGCCGCTCTCATCCAGCGCGAGTCCGGTGTCACGCAGCCAGGCAGCGCCGCCGGCGCGCGTCACCCACATGATCTCGTCGGCCTCAAAAAGGGCGCCGTCGCCGGTGGTCAGGCTGCCAGCATCGACGGCTCGCACTTCTGCTTCACGATGTACCCGCACGCCACGTTCAGCGAGCACCCGTTCGAAGGTCGCGCGCACCCAGGCATTGTGGGTGGGCAGGATGGTGGCGCCCCTGGTGAACAGGTGGAACTCGAGCTCGCCCGGATCGCGCTTCAAGCCGCGCAACTCGTTGTGCAGGCGGAATTGCATCGCCAGCAACAGTTCCACCCCGCCGGCACCACCGCCGACGATCGCGATGCGGGCTTTTCCCGCGTGTTTGCGCACCCGCTCGAGCAAAGCCAGCCAGCGCTGGTTGAATTCGAAAATCGGCTTGACCGGCACCGCGTGTTCGGCCGCGCCGGGCACCGTGGCCAACTGCGGGGTCGAGCCGATGTTGATCGACAACAGGTCATAGGGCACCGCCGGGCGGCCGGCCAGCAATACCTTGCGCGCGCCGCGATCCAGGCCCGTTACCTGGCCACGATAAAAGCGCGCCCCGGCAAATTGCGCCAGGCGGCGCAAATCGATGTGAACATCGTCAAAGCTGTAGTGCCCGGCGATGTAGCCGGGCAGCATGCCGGAATAGGGGGTGTCGGTATCGCGGCAGATCACGGTAAGCCGTACGCCGGGCACCGGGCGCATGCCGAAGTTTTTGATCACGCCGACATGGCTGTGACCGCCGCCGACAAGAACGATGTCGCGCAGTACCGGTTGATTGGAGGGTTGCATACAAACCGTGGTTTGCCGCGACAGTGCGGCATAAGGGGCAGGAGTTTAGCGCCTGCCTGTGTGCGCACGCTACGCGGGGTTGTGGCAGCATTCGGGACCACGTTACTTCGAGGCTCGATTTTGAACCCCCTGCGTTTGACCATGCGTTTGCTGTTACCCGCCTGTGCGGCCCTGGGTCTGGCTGGATGCGGCGGAGTCAAGCTATGGCCTTTCGGCACCGAAGAGGGGCGTGTGGTGGTGCCGCAAAACGCCACGCAGTATCGATGCGACGCCAATCGCGGCTTTTATCTGCGCTTTCTTGCCACCGGTGAGGCCTGGGTTATCTTGCCGGAGCGCGAGTTTCGCCTCGACCGCGTCGCCAACGTGCCTGGTCGGCGCTTTTCCAACGGCAGCGCCGTGCTCGACTTGGGCGCGCAGCCGAATGCCGATGCCACGCTCAACGATGGCCCGACCATCACGTTTTCCGGCTGCAAGGCCGCTTCATAAAGGCAGGGTAGGCGAAGCTCGGCACGGTTTTGAGGAAAAGCATCGGCACGATCCGAACGTTTAGAATCGCTGGTTTATTGCCGACAAGCCATGTGTCGCGCTTTGGTGCCACGCTTGGTCTTTTCTGAAGGAATTGCCGGGCGCAACATCGGTCTGGAATGAGGTTCTCATGCAGGTACAGTTAAAGCGCCGCAGTTTCGTCAACGCCATCGCCGCCATGACCACGCTCGCAGCCGCGCCGCAGGTGGCGCGCTCGCAAACATGGCCCCCCGGGCGCGTCACTTTCATCGTTCCGTTTCCGGCCGGTGCCGCCACCGACATCACCGGGCGCATCATCGCCGAGAAACTTGCGCAGATGTGGGGCCAGCCGGTGGTGATCGACAACAAGGGCGGCGGCAACGGCTTGCCCGCGGCCGAAGCCGCGGCGCGTGCCAGGCCCGATGGCCAGACCCTGTTCCTCACTTCGGCAATGACGCATGCGGTCAATCCTTCGCTTTATGACAAGCTGCCGTATCACCCGCTCGACGATTTCGAGCCGGTCTCGCAATTCGGCCGCCTGCCGTTTGTTGTGCTGGTGCCCGCCGACTCGCCTCTGAAGACGCTTGGCGAGCTGACCGCGCTGCTCAAGGCCGAGCCTGGCCGCCACAACTTCGGCGCCGGCTCGCTGCCTGCACGCATCGCCTCCGAGATGTACCGCCAACTGGCCGGGGTCGATGCGCTGCACATCGGCTACAAGAGCAATCCTCAGGCATTTCCCGACCTGCTTTCAGGGCGCCTGACCTTCATGACCATCGACACCACCAACGGCCGCCTGCAGATCGACGGCGGCAGGATGCGCGGCCTGGCCGTGACCACCGCCACGCGTGACGCCAAGCTGACCCAGGTGCCTTCGGCGGTCGAGGCCGGCTTGCCGGATTTCCTGATTTCCACCTGGACCGGCTTTTACGCACCCAAGGGCACGCCGCGCGAGCTGGTGCGGCGCATCCAGCGCGACATCGTCACCGCTTGCAATGATCCCCAGGTGCTGGCGCGCTTCGATGGCCTGGGCGGGAGGCCGATCACCTCCACGCCCGAGGAATTCGCCGCCTTCACCCGCGCCGAGATCGAACGCTGGGGCAAGATCATCAAGAGCGCCAATATCAAGCTGGACTAAGCCCGGCATTCAAGGAGACCACCATGCAATCAAGCCAACTCAAGGGCAACCAGGGTCCGCGTTATCGCCACAACCCGGACCAGAGCCGACCCTATGAAACCATCGTCGTCGACAAGCTCACGCCGATCATCGGCGCCGAGATCGACGGCATCGATTTGAGCCAGCCGCTTGCCGGCCAAAAGCTTGACGAAGTGCAGCGCGCGCTGGCCGAGAATTCGGTGATCTTCTTTCGCGACCAGCACATCACAAAGGAGCAACACCTGGCCTTCGGCCGCCTGTTCGGCGGCCTGCATGTGCACCCGGCGGCGCCGCACGAACCCGGCATGCCGGAGATGATGATCATCCATGCCGATCGCGATTCGCCGCGCGCCAATGGCGAGGGCTGGCATACCGATGTCAGCTGCGAGACGGAGCCGCCGATGGGCAGCATCCTCTACATCAAGACCTGCCCCCCCAAGGGCGGCGACACCCTGTTCGCCAGCATGATTGCAGCCTACGAGGCCTTGTCGGAACGCATGAAGGCCTACCTCGATGGCATGACCGCCATGCACGAAAGCGAGCATGTGTATCGCGGTACCTATGCCAACTTCGGCATCGTCGACAAGGCGGAGTATCCGCGTGCGGAACATCCGGTGGTGCGCACCCATCCGGTGACCGGCCGCAAGGCCTTGTATGTGAACCGCGGCTTCACCCGTCGCTTGAACGGCGTGCCGGGGGACGAGAGCGACGGCATCCTGCGCTACCTCTACGAGCACATGGAAAACCCGATTTTCCAGTGCCGCTTCCGCTGGCGCGCCAATTCGATCGCGTTCTGGGACAACCGCTGCGTGCAGCACCGCGCCATGTGGGATTACTGGCCGCATACGCGTAGCGGCAACCGCGTGACCGTGGCGGGCGATCGGCCGGTTTGATCCGGGCGTCATCCCATCGAGTTTTTGCAGTGTTCGAACCTGCGTTTCTGCAGCAACTCGATGCACGCGCTTATCAACTGGTGGTTGGCGTTTGGGGTCTTTACTGGCCATTAATGCTGCTCACCGTTTTGCTGACCGCGATAGAGCGGCTGTTTCCGCTGGAACCGTATCAACCCTGGCGGCCCTGGTTTTTCAACATGGCCTGGCATGCCTTGGTGCTGGCGATCGGCATCGTCCTGTCGTGGACTGCCTGGGGCGAATTCGTGACCTGGCTGGCCTCGATTTACGCGGGGCAGCTACGCCTGCCGGCGCCGCAAGGCGTGTTTGGAGAGTTGGGCAGATTGATGCTGGTGCTCCTGGTCTACGACTTCCTGAGCTATTGGGCGCATCGCATGCAGCATGCCGTACCCGTGCTGTGGGTCTTGCATCAATTCCACCATGTCGAACGTCACATGAATGCCGCCGCTAGTGCACGTGCGCACTGGCTCAATATTTTCTATTTGCAACTGGTGGTGACGGTTCCATTGACATGGCTCCTGGGGCTTGATTCCTACTCGGTCGCGGTGTATCTGGCGATCCATGCGGTTCAGGCCTTTTCGCACATGAACGTAAGGCTTGAAATGGGCCGGGCTACGAGTTGGCTGGTGGGCCCGCAATTCCACCGCGTGCATCATGCCCGTGAGCGCAAGCGCTACGACCGCAACTTCTCCAATCTGTTGCCACTTTGGGATCGTCTGTTCGGCACGTTCGAGGCGCCCGCTTCCGGGAATTTTGCCCCGACGGGAATCGACGGCATTCCTTCGACCGATTCGTGGGGCAGGGCCTTCATCCAGCCGCTCGCTGACTGGTGGCAGATGTTGCGGCATTGGGTGTTGCGGCCTTGAGGCGTTGATCGCGATATCAATGCGCAGGGGATCTGCGATACTTTGGGTTATTGATTTGTCAGGGGGTAACGGTGAAAGCTTCATTTACGGAATTTTTTCGTCGCGCAGGTTCGCGCGCGACGATTTGCAGCACTTTATTCGCGGTCGTGGGCATCGCGCACGCCGGCATCCTTGCTCCGCCGCCGATGCAACCTTCGATGAAGACCTGTCCTGACGGTACGGTGATTTACGCCAACGAAAGCTGCAAGCCCGTACCCGGCGTGTCGCAACCCGGGACCACTGAAGCCACGCTTACCGGCGCGATCACCAGCATCGGTGCCACCATCGGCAACGTAGTCGCTGGCGCATTTGGTGGCAGCGCCACGCCCACCGCGAATGCCGGCATCCAGCGCACCGCGCTTTCCGGCGAAACCGGTCAGGCGGCGGCGGCCGGTGGCAGCCGCTGGAACGCCTGGGCCGCGCTGTCGCAGGTCAACGTCGGTTATTCGTTCCAGCCCCTGCAATCAGGCGGCGACGCGACTCTTGTACTGGGCGGCATTGACTACATCATCGGCAACAACGTGGTAGTCGGGCTGGCGCTGACCGACGAGCGCACCCGTGTCAGCACCGCGTTCAATGGCGGCAACATCAGCGGCAATGGCAATACCGTAGCCCCCTACCTGGGCTGGCGCATCAACAACGCCTGGCTGCTGGACGCCTCGCTCGGGTTCGGAGACACCAAGCTGACCTCCACCGACAACAGCATCGCCGGCGGCATTACCGGGTCGAACAAGGCCAAGCGCACCATGGCCACAATCGGCTTGTCCTACAACCACGTGATGGGGCGCTGGATCTTCACCGGCAAGGGCAGCCTGCTGAATGTGGAAAACAAGTTCAGCGCGTTCACCTTCTCCAACGGCACCGCTGTCAGCGGCTCGACCACCAACACCACCCAGGCACGGCTGGGCGCGCAGGCGGCTTACAACGCCGGCAACGTGGTGCCCTTCGCCGGGTTGGTCTACATCAACGATCTGCAGCGGCCGAACCAGGCCGCGGTTGCGGGGCAAACCGCGGCCAACGACCGCGATGCCTGGCAGGTGCGCGCAGGCCTCAACTTTCGCAGCAGTGGCGCGCTGTACGGAGGCGTCGTGCTGAGCACCGATGTGGGCCGCTCGCAGGTCAAGAACGACCAGATCATGGTCAACGTCGGACTGCGTTTCTAGCCGGGTTCGCGATAGTCGGGCAGAAAAAAGCGCCTCACGAGGCGCTTTTTTCATACTCGGCCGGTACTCACTGCATTTCGGATACCGGCCCGGAGACTGTGATCGGGCCGCCGGTGGCGCGCTGGACCACGATGCGCAACAGGTAGGCGCCGAATTCGGGGTTCTGATAGAAAAGCTCCCAGATGCGGTCTTCCGTCACCGAGGCGAGTTCCACCTCGGTCTCGCACAGCGCCGCGTCGGTACGTTTCTGCCCCGGGGAAAACAGGCCCATTTCGCCGATCAACTGGCCCGGCTTGACGATCGCACCGGCACCGACGATTCGCACCCGCCCCCTCATGATCAGGTACACCTCCTCGGCGTAGTCGCCCTTGCCGAACAACTCGGTACCGGCCGCGACGGTGCGAACGTTCATGTAGGGCACCATCATGTCCATCGAAAGATTGCCGCGCGAGGCGCGCTTGACTCGCCTGATCAGGGTGCGCATCTGGTACAGGCGCAATATGTTGAGCGGCAACAGCAGGCAATGCAGCACCAGGATCGGTGTGGCGCCTGCCAGCAATCCGTAGCCGGCAAAAGTGACGTTGCTCACGATGGCCACCGTGCGCAAGGGGATCATGGTCTTGAGATAGAACGAGGCCAGTACCAGGGAACCAGCGGTCCAGCCGAGCAGGTCGACGAGATTCAAGCAACACTCCTTGTCGGGGTTTGGGGGCGTTGAACACCATTGCCTCTATGCAAAAAAGCGCAGGGTTCATGCCAAGCGAGTGGTTTGGCGCGAAGGACCGGTGACGGTATGCTGTCTTCCACTTTCGTGGCAGCGATGCACTATACGGGAGATTGTGCTGTGCGCCACTGCATGCCAAGTGGCGGTGAAAATGCGCCGTGCGAGGTGCTTATCCGGAGCCTGCTGCCCGTGTTTTTGGGGCTACCAGCCTGAGAATCGTGCCCATGTCGCTTTCACTTCGGCAATCGAACCGTGCACTACCTGATAACGGTCATGCTGTGCGCCGGTCGCGCAGGCGTGGTTGGGCAAAATTCGCAGCCGCGTGCCGACCGCCAGCAGCGGCGTTCGCGAAGGCTCGCCGGAACGGTGCGAGACCACGCCGTGCTCCTGGCTGGCGCCGCTCATGATCAGGCCTTCGAGCGGCTGTCCGGCCTCGTCGCACACCAGCCCATAGCCCTGATCAAGCCGCTGCGCCGAGGTGCCGCGGTCGCGCGACATCGCCATCCAACCGGCGTCGGTCAGGAGCCAGCCTTTTTCGCGCTGGTGGCCGATCACGGTGGCCAGCACAGAGAGCGCAATGTCATCGATGCCGCACACATCGATGCCGGACATCACCAGATCAAAGAACACAAACACGCCGGCGCGTACCTCGGTGACGCCGTCGAGGCGTTCGGCGTAGGTGGCGGTGGGGCTCGACCCGACACTGACCATGGCGCATGGCAGGCCTGCTTCCGTCAGGCGTGCCGCAGCGCGCACGGTGCGCGCGCGCTCCTGCTCGGCCATGGCTTTGATCGCATCGATCGAGCGGCAGTCGTACGAGGCGCCGGCGTGCGTCATGAGCCCGGCCAGCGAGTCGGCATCGTGCAGCGTGCGGCCGATCGCAAGCAGTTCCGCGGCTTCCGGCTTCACCCCGGCGCGATGGTCGTCGCTGTCGATTTCGATCAGGGTTGGCAGTGCTGCGCCGATACGCGCGGCATGTGTCGCCACCGCCACGGCGGCTTCCTGGTTGTCGAGAATGATCTTGAGGTCGGCGCCGCGCGCGCGCAGTTGCGCCACATGATCGAGCTTGCCCGGCGTGATGCCGACGGCGTACAGGATGTCGGTGAAACCGTGGCCGAAAAAATACTCGGCTTCCTTCAGCGTCGATACGGTGATCGCGCCGGTGCCGCGATCGAACATGCGGCGCGCCACATCGATCGATTTGCAGGTTTTGAGGTGTGGACGAAACGCCACGCCGAGCGCCTGCATGCGGCTGCGCATGCGTGCGATGTTGGCGTCCATTTTCCGAACGTCGAGAATCAGGGCCGGGGTTTCGATGTCTGCGAGCAGCATGGGTTGAGCGGGTCAGTTGGTTCGGGTTGCTCGGAGCCGGCAACAGGTTTTGCGGAGAGTTGCCTCAAGGATACCGAAGTCCGCCGCGCTTGCAGACGGCAGGCGGGCCATAATTCCGCAATGTGCGATTTTTGAGGCAAGAGGAGGCACCAACTTGAAGATCACCGGTATCAACATCCATGTGCTCAAGAGCGCGCTGGCCGAACCATTTGCTTTTTCGCAAGGCTGGGTGCGGCAACGTAGCGCCACCCTGGTCGAGGTGCAGACCGATGCCGGCTTGATCGGCTGGGGCGAAGCCTTCGCGCAAGGCCTGGAGCCGCCGGAGATCGCGGCGGCGGCGATCGAATACGCTCTCAAACCGCTGCTGCTGGGAGCCGATGCGCTCGATACCGAGGTGCTGTGGCACCGCATGTATCACGCCACCCGCGACTATGGCCGCAAGGGCTCGGTGGTGGCGGCGATCAGCGCAATCGACATAGCACTGTGGGATATCGCAGGCAAGGCTTACGGGGTGCCGATCTACAAGCTCCTGGGCGGTGCTTTTCGCACTCGTGTCGAACCCTACGCCACCGGCTTTTACCGCATCCACGGCCAGGGAGAGGCGGCGCGTCTGGCCGAAGAGGCGATCCGTCACCACGAGTCAGGCTTTCGCTTCATGAAGGTCAAGCTCGGCTACGGGTTGGACGACGACATCGCCTGCATGCAGGCGATCGGCCGCGCCATCGCCGGGCGCGGCATCACCCTGATGATCGACACCAACCACGCCTACGGTCGCGCCGAGGCCTTGCATCTGGGACGCGCGCTGGCGGACTACAGGTTGCGCTGGTATGAGGAGCCGGTGGTGCCGGAAGACCTGCGTGGCTACTGTGAAATGCGCGACAAGCTGACCATGCCGATCGCCGGCGGCGAGAACGAACACACGCTCTACGGGTTTCGCGAACTGTTGGCCGCCGGGGCGGTCGATGTCGCGCAACCGGACCTGGGCTCCTGCGGCGGCATCAGCGCGGCGCGCCACATCGTGGCCCTGGCGCAGGCGCACGGAGTGGCGGTCAATCCGCATGTGTGGGGCTCGGCTGTTGCCCAGGCGGCCTCGCTGCAGCTGATCGCCGCGCTGCCGGTGCCGCATCATTCACTGTTCGCGCAGGAACCGGTGCTCGAATACGATCGCTCTTCACACCCGTTTCGACAGCAACTGATTACCCGGCCGATCGAGCAGCAGGGGGGCTGGGTCGCGATTCCCTCGGGTCACGGGTTGGGGATTGAAGTTGATCGCGCGGTGCTGGAAAAATATCGGGTCTGAGCGTGTGCCGGACGTTCATCGTGCTTGAACGGTGTTGTGTTGCCGCAGATCAAAAAATTCCGCGTTCCCGTTCTAAGACGTCAACAGAATCGTCCTGCAGAGGGATGCCGGCAGCGGAAATACCCATCAGAAGGCAGCGACTGCCGCCTACAGGCTGGTACGCAAGCTCCAGATTTCCGGGAACAGCACCACGTCGAGCATCTTGCGCAAATAGCTGACCCCGCCGGTGCCGCCGGTGCCGCGCTTGAAGCCGATCACTCGCTCGACGGTGGTCACATGGCGAAAGCGCCACAGGCGGAAAGCGTCTTCCAGATCGGTGAGCTCCTCGCCCAGTTGGTACAGGTCCCAGTATTGTTTCGGGTCGCGATAAATGGTGAGCCAGGCTGCTTCCACCGCGCTGTTGGCCACATGGGCTTGGGTCCAGTCGCGCTCGATACAAGTGGCCGGAAGCGGCAGGCCGCGGCGCGCCAACAGGCGCAGCGCCTCATCGTAGAGCGACGGCATGCGCCACTGGGCCTCGACCTGCGCCAGCAGCTCCGGGCGATGCGCATGCGGCTTCAACATCGCCGCGTTCTTGTTGCCCAGCATGAATTCGATCGAGCGGTATTGCCAGCTCTGAAAGCCGCTGCTGTTCTTCAAGTAAGGGCGGATCGCCGAATACTCCGGCGGCGTCATGGTGGCCAGCACGTCCCAGGCATGCACCAGCTGCTCCATGATGCGGCTCACGCGCGCCAGCATCTTGAATGCGCTGCCCAGTTCATCTTGCGCCACACAGCGCACTGCCGCGCCCAGCTCATGCAGCATCAGTTTCATCCACAGTTCGCTGGTCTGGTGCTGGATCAGGAACAGCATTTCGTTGTGATCCGGCGACAGTGGATGCTGCGCACCCAGCACTTCGTCCAGATGCAGGTAGTCGGTGTAGCTCATGTCCTGCGAAAAATCGAGCTGCGCGCCTTCTTCCTGAACGATTTTCTCCGGCGTCGTGGTCATTACAACTCCCTCAAAATCGCCCGCACCGGCGAGGCATCCGCGCCTGCCAGCTTGAGCGGCAAGGCGATCAGTTCAAAGTCGCCGGCCGGTACCGCGTCGAGCACCAGATTTTCCAGCACCCGCAGGCCATGGTCGCGCAATTGCCGGTGGCTGGGCAATGACCTGCTGTCGGCCGGGTCGACCGACTGGCTGTCGATACCCACCAGCTTGACGCCAAGCGAGGCCAGCCAGGCAATGGTCTGCGGCGCAAACGCCGTGAAGTCGGGTGACCAGGCGGTCGGTGCGCGCTCGCAGGTGCGCACCAGCACGCGCGGCGGCAGGTCCAGCGCGGCATGCGCGAGATGTTCGCGACGCACCAGCGGGCCGCAAGCGATGGCGTGAATCACCCGGCACAGGCCCAGGTAGGGTGTCAGGTCGAGCGTATCGATCGCCGGTGCGCCGTCGGCATAGTGCAGCGGCGCGTCGGCATGCGCGCCCACATGCGGCGACATGCGGATCACGCCGAGATTGACCGGGCACTCCGCGCCGATGCGCGCCGTCCAGGTATGCGAATACTCGACGTCGCCGGGAAACGGCGGCGTGGCCACTGATACCAACGGCGAGATATCCCAGAGTGTTTTCATCGGACGTGCGGTCAAAGCGCGATTATCCAGCCTCTGCCGCATCTGTGCCGACGCACTTTTCATGCTGCGAGCGCTCCGCCTTGATTGCGGTCGGCAAGCGCGGAACATTGAACACGCGCGCTGCCGCCATGCGGTGCGAGCGATCGGTGTACAGCGCGGACGGCTGCGGATAAAGTACGGACAGCGACGCGGTGTTGCGTTCGCGCATTGACTAAACGGGGAGAACACAATGGAAACCGTGGGACTGGGGTTTTATTTCGAGGATCTGCCGCTGGGCAGGAAATTTCGCACTGTCGGCCGCACTATCCAGGATGCCGACATCTGCGCCTTCTGCAATGTCATCCACATGACCGAGGTGCTGTTTACCGACATGGAATTCGTGAAGAACGAGTCCGACATCAAGGGGCGCGTGGCGCCGGGAGCGCTCTCCTACTGCTTCGCCGAAGGCCTGCTGGCGCAGTCGACCATGCAGCACACCGGCTACGCGTTTCTCAACATGGAACTGAACATCGAAAATCCGGCTTTCGCCGGCGACACCATCCATGTGGAATGCGAAGTGGTCGAGGCGCGCCTGTCGAAAAGCCGCCCCGGTCGCGGCCTGGTGCGCACCCGCAACAAGGTGGTCAAGCACGACGGCATGGTGGTATTGACCTACACACCGTTGCGCATGGTGAAATGCCGAGTGGCGGGCAAGGTCGAAACCTGAGTCGCTGCTTGGGCGTCACGGCGCACCTTGCGCGTCTGCGACGGCCTGTGGAGGCCGTGCGAAAATAGGACAGACGTCGCCATCGCGGCGCAAGCTTGATACCAAACAGGGAGACTTGAAAAAATGACCGGAATGCTCGAAGGCAAAGTGGCTGTGATCACCGGTGCCGGCGGCGGCATCGGCCGCGATTTCGCTCTGGCGTTCGCCAAGGCCGGCGCCAAGGTTGTAGTGAACGACCTCGGCGCTTCGGTCAGCGGCGAAGGCAGCGACGTCGGCCCCGCGCAGAAGGTGGTCGACGATATCAAGTCCGCTGGCGGCACGGCCGTGGCCAATACCGACAGCGTGTCCGACTGGGACGCCGCCAATCGCATCATCAAGACCGCGATCGACAGTTTCGGGCGCATCGATTGCGTGGTAAACAACGCCGGCATCCTGCGCGACCGTTTCTTTTTCAACATGAGCATCGAGGAATGGAAGGCCGTGATCGATGTGCACCTGAACGGCTCGTTCTACGTCGCGCGTGCCGCCGCGCCCTATTTCAAGAGCGAAGCGCGCGGCTGCTACATCAACATGACTTCCACCTCCGGCCTGATCGGCAATCTCGGCCAGGCCAACTATGCGGCGGCCAAGCTGGGCATTGTCGGCCTGTCGAAATCGATGGCGATGGACATGGCCAAGTACAACGTGCGCTCCAACTGCATTTCGCCCTTCGCCTGGAGCCGCATGATCGGCTCGATTCCCACCGAAACGCCGGACCAGAAGGCGCGGGTGGAAAAGCTCAAGAGCATGCAGACCGCGAAAATCGCGCCGCTGGCGGTGTATCTGGCAAGCGATGCCGCGGCCGGTGTGTCGGGCCAGATCTTCGGCGTGCGCGCCAACGAGATTTTCCTGTTCAGCCAGAACCGGCCGATTCGCTCGGTGCATCGCTCCGAAGGCTGGACCGCCGAGACCATCGCGGACCATGCCATGCCGGCCATGAAGGCGAGCTTTTTCCCGCTCGATCGTTCGCAGGATGTGTTCAGTTGGGATCCCGCGTAGCATCAGCGCGATGGCCATGCACTGACTGAACGAAGGAGGCATCGTGAGTGATGACACCCTGAGCATGCTGGCGGACGCGGCTGCTGCGTTCGCCAAGCCCGATTCGAAGCGGGTGCGCGCCGCACGCGCCAGTGCGGCGGGCTTCGACCACAAGGTGTGGCGCGAGATGGCTGAACAAGGCTGGTTTTCAGTGCTGGTGCCGGAGGCACAGGGCGGCCTGGGTCTCGGGCTCGAAGCTGCTGCGGCGATCGCCGGGCGGGTCGGCTACGCGGCATTTCCCGAGCCCTTCGTTGCCGCTTCGGTGTTGACCACCGCGGCGCTTGCGCGCTGTGACAACCCGCCGCTTTCGGCGTCAATGCTTGAGATGGTCGCGTCTGGCGAAAGGATCGTCACCCTGGCCTGGCAGAACGAGGCCGGCGAACTTGCACCAAGAACCGCGACGGTACGTGCAAGTGAAGGCGGCGCAACGCTTTTGCTCAATGGCGCCTGCCGTTTCGTGCGGGTTGCCGCTGCCGACGTTTTCCTGGTCGCCGCCCACGCTCGGTCAGGCCTGGTGCTCCATGCCATCGAACGCACACGCCCGGGCCTGGCGATCGAGGCCGAAGCGGCTGCTGACGGCAGCGTCAGCGCCCGCCTGGTTTTGCGCGATGTGGCGGTGTCAGCCGCTGATTGCGTGGCCGGGCCTGGCTCTGCCGGAGCCGCGCTGGATTACGCGCTCGATGCCGCCATCCTCTGCAGCGCCGCCGAACTCACCGGCATCATGGAGCGGGTGCTTGAACTCACGTTCGAATACCTGCGCACGCGCAAGCAGTTCGGCAAGCCGATCGGCAGCTTCCAGGCCTTGCAGCATCGCTCTGTGGATATCTGGATCCAGAAGGAATTGTCGAAGGCCGCGCTGGCTGCCGCGCTCAAGCATTTCGATGCCGTCGATGCCACGCCACGTCAGCGCTCGCTGGCCGCATCCAGCGCCAAGTCGCGTGCGGCCGACGCCGCGCTCACGATATGCAAGCAGGCGGTGCAGCTGCACGGCGCCATCGGCTTCACCGATGAATACGATCTGAGCCTGTATTTCAACCGCGCGCTGGTGCTGGCGGCGTGGTTGGGCAATGGCGCCACCCACCGCCGCCGCTACGATGCCTTGAGCCTGGCGGCGGCCACCAGCGGAGAGCCGGCATGAGCGCGCTCGTCAGGCCGCCTGAAGGGGGCGCCGAATCGAGCCTCGCGCCCTCCTTTGCAAGGATGTCACGCAGTGACCGGAGGGTAGTCAAGTGAGCTACGGCGTAGCGCAGGAACGCGACTGGAACGCGCTGTCCGATGAAGAATTCCGCGTGCTGGTGCGTGCCGATTTCGAGACCCACTACCCGCAGGCGCTGCGCTATGCGCCGCGTCGCCTGCGCTGGCACGAGATCCGCGATTGGTATCTGCGCATGGCCGACCGTGGCTGGATCGCGCCCAACTGGCCGGCCGAGTATGGTGGCATGGGGCTGGCGCCGGCCAAGTTGCTGATCTTCATCGAGGAGCAGGAGCGCTTCGGCATCGCGCGCTTCCAGGACCACGGCGTGCTGATGGTGGGTCCGGTGCTGCAGCGCTTCGGCACCGAGGAGCAACGCCGGCGTTTCCTGCCGTCAATACTTAAGTGCGAACATATCTGGTGCCAGGGCTATTCGGAACCGGGCGCAGGTTCCGACTTGGCGGGCCTGACGACGCGCGCCCGGCGCGAGGGCGACCATTACGTCATCGATGGCCACAAGATCTGGACCACCCTCGCGCAGGACGGCACCCACATGTTCGTGCTGGTGCGCACCGACCCCAATGCCAAGAAGCAGGATGGCATCAGCTTCCTGCTGGTCGACATCAAGGCGCCCGGCATCACGGTACGGCCGATCCGCGACATGGCCGGCCACGAGGAATTCTGCGAAGTATTCTTCGACGGCGTGCGTACGCCCGTGGCCAACCTGGTGGGCGAGGAGAATCGCGGCTGGACCATCGCCAAGTCGCTGCTGACCTTCGAGCGCATTTTCATCGGCAGCCCCAAGCTGCCGGAATATGGCCTGGCGGTTCTGGAGAACCTGGCGCGCGCGCGCGGGGTGTTCGAAGACCCCCTGTTCCGCGACAAGTTTGCCGCCGTCAAGTTGGACGTCGTGCACCTGGGCGACCTCTACGCCCGCTTCGCCGCCACCCTGGTACGCGGCGAAGCGCTTGGGCCCGACATTTCGATGCTCAAGATCTGGGCCACCGAAACCTTCCAGCGCATTGCCGAACTGGGGCTGGAGGTGGCCGGGGACTATGGTGGCCTGGCCGGCAGCGTGCCGATCGGCACCACTGAAATCGACGTGTTGACCCTGTTCTACAAATCGCGCGTGCCCACCATCTACGGCGGCAGCAATGAAATCCAGCGCAACATCCTGGCGCGCCAGGTGCTGGACCTGCCGTCCTGAATGTAAACCATCGACCACCAACAATCCATCGAGACAATTTCATGATTCGCATCATTGCAGGCGCCGCGATTCTGGGCGCCGCCATCCTTTTGCCGCAGGCCCATGGCCAAGCCTATCCGAACAAGCCGATTCGCGTGATCGTCGGTTATGCCCCGGGCGGTTCGGCCGATGCCGGCATCCGGCCGTTGTCCAAGACGCTCGAACCCCTGCTTGGGCAGTCGATCATCATCGAATACAAGCCAGGCAACGCCGGCGGTGTGGCGATGGAATTCATCGCCAAGGCACCGGCCGACTGCTATACGCTGTATTACGCCGACAGCGGGCCTCTTACCGTAGCGCCGCATTTGTCGAAGGTGGGCTACAACATCACCACCTCGTTCACCCATCTGGGTCATGTGTGCGGCAGCGGCAGCATGCTGGTGGTGCATCCTGCGACACCGTTCAAGAGCATGGCCGAGGTGATCGCAGCATCGAAAAAAGAGCCCAACAAATGGAGCTACGGCACTTCCGGCGTAGGCGGGCCGCATCACCTCTCCGGCGAGTATTTCAAGAGTGTCACGGGTGCGTCGATTCTGCATATTCCCTACAAGGGTGGCGGCCCGGCGATGACCGATCTGATGGGTGGCCAGGTGCCGATGTTGTTTTCCTCGCTCGGTCCGGTGGTCAGCGCGTCCAAGGCTGGCCGCGTGCGGCCGATCGCGGTGACTTCGCTGAAACGCTCGGCCGCCTTTCCGGAGGTGCCGACCATGGATGAGCTGGGTTTGAAAGGCTTTGATTCCAATGCCTGGTACGGGCTGGTCGGACCGGCCGGCATGCCGGCCGAGGTCGTTGCCCGGATTTCCCAGGCGATGCAGAAGGCCGGCGAAGACAAGGTATTGCAGGAACAACTCAACGCCACCGGTTGCGACGCCGAATTCCTCAATCCGGCACAAACGCTGGAGAAGGTAAGGTTGGATTCGGCAAAATGGGGCAAGGTCGTCAAGGATGCCAATATCAAGGTCGATTGAGCGCGCGAAACCTGGCCGGCAGCAGTGTTCGGTATGGCTGCGCTGGCCGACAATACCACTCGGAGAAACCAGACATGTTGAAACTGTTCGTCGCAGCGACCCTGGCTGCCGCTGCTGCGTGGGGCCCGCAGGTCACTGCGCAAACCTATCCGGCCAAGCCGATCCGGGTCGTACTTGGCTATACCCCGGGCGGCGCGGCGGATTCCGCCATGCGGCCGCTGGCGCGCGTGCTTGAACCGCTGCTTGGGCAACCCATCATCATCGAGCCGCGCCCCGGCGCGGCCGGCGGCGTGGCGGCGGAATACATCAGCAAGGCGGCGCCCGATGGCTACACCCTTTACTTTGCAGATAGCGGGCCTTTCACCGCCGCACCGCACCTGACCAAGGTTGGCTATCACCATCTGAATTCGTTCACCCATGTGGGTCACGTGTGCGGCACCGGCAGCATGCTGGTGGTGCATCCGGGCACGCCGTTCAAGAGTGTGGCCGAGGTGATCGCGGCGGCCAGGAAGGAACCCGACAAATGGAGTTACGGCACCTCCGGCATCGCCGGGCCGCATCATCTTTCCGGCGAGTATTTCAAGAACGTCACCGGCGTCAACCTGCTTCACATTCCCTACAAGGGCGGAGCACCGGCCATGACCGACCTGATGGGGGGCCAGGTGCCGATGCTGTTCTCCTCCTTGGCACCGGTGGTAGGTCCTCTCAAGAGCGGCAAGCTGCGCGCCCTTGCGGTGACTTCGGCGAAGCGCTCGGGGGCGTTTCCGGATGTGCCGACCATGGAGGAGGCGGGCTTGAAGGGCTTTGACTCCAGCAGTTGGTTCGAACTGGTGGGCCCGGCCGGCTTGCCTGCGGAGGTGGTGGCGCGCCTGTCGCAGGCTTTGCTGAAGGCCGGTGAAGACAAGAACCTGCAGGAGCAGTATCGCCAGACAGGATGCGACGCCGAATTCCTGAACCCGGCGCAGACGCTGGAAAAACTCAAGAGCGACCATGCCAAGTGGGGCAAGGTGATCAAGGATGCCGGCATCAAGGCCGAATGAAGCGCACGCACACAATAAGGGCACTCGACACATGGATTTCGCATTCAACGACGAACAACTCGCCATTCGCGATGCGGTGGCGAAAATATGTGAGCGCTTCGACGCGGATTACTGGTTGAAGCACGATCGTGAGGGTGGCTTCCCTCACGACTTCCACGCCGCGATGGCTGCCGGCGGCTGGCTTGGCATCGCCATGCCCGAGGCGCACGGCGGCGCCGGGCGCGGCATCACCGAAGCCGCGCTGATCATGCAGACGGTGGCGCAATCGGGTGCGGGGTTTTCCGGCGCTTCGGCGGTGCACATGAACATTTTCGGCCTGCACCCGGCGGTGATGTTCGGTACCGAGGAGCAAAAGGCACGCTGGCTGCCACCGCTGATCCGCGGCGAGCACAAGTCATGCTTCGCGGTCACCGAACCTACCACCGGCTTGAACACCCTGCGCCTGAAAACCATGGCCCGGCGCGATGGCGACAAGTACGTGGTCAACGGCCAGAAGGTGTGGATCTCCACCGCGCAGGTGGCGCACAAGATGTTGTTGCTGGCACGCACCGCGCCGGCCGAAACCGCCAAGCCCGGCGAAGGTTTGACGTTGTTCTATACCGACCTTGATCGCACCAAGGTCAGCGTGCGCGAGATCGAGAAACTGGGGCGCAAGGCGGTCGATTCCAATGAAGTGTTCATCGACGGGCTGGAGGTGCCGCTGGCCGACCGCATCGGCGAGGAGGGGCAGGGCTTTCGCTACATCCTGCACGGCATGAACCCGGAGCGCATCCTGATCGCCGCCGAGGCGATGGGCCTGGGACGTGCCGCGCTGGCGCGCGCGGCGCACTACGCCGGCGAGCGCATCGTGTTCGACCGCCCGATCGGCAAGAACCAGGGCGTGCAGCATCCGCTGGCCAAGAACTGGATCGAGCTGGAAGCCGCCGAACTCCTGGTGTATCGCGCCGCTTGGAAATACGATCGCGGCGAGCCTTGCGGTGCCGAAGCCAATGCGGCCAAGTATTTCGCCGCCGAAGCCGGCTTCAAGGCTTGCGAGACTGCGGTACTGACCCTGGGCGGCATGGGCTACGCCAAGGAATACCATGTCGAGCGCTACCTGCGCGAGTCGATGCTGCCGCGCATCGCGCCGGTGAGTTCGCAAATGGTGCTTAACTTCATTGCCGAGAAGGTGCTGGGGCTTCCCAAGTCCTATTGACGGTTGGTGGCGGACACCTGCGGTGCCGCCCCAACTCGCCGGATTGGACCGCCGCGTTGCGGCGCTCAATCCGGCGTTTTGGTGCCGGCGTGGTCAGGGTTGTGTTTGGCGATGCTGATATCATGCGGCATGAATTTCGGATTTTGTGAAGCGGGGTTGTGATGCTCAAGTCAGTCGGCGCCAGTGGACAGTTATCGCTGGGCAAGAAGTATGCGGGTCAGTATTTCTCGGTTGAAGCGCTTGAGGGCGGGGCCTTGCTGCTCAAGCCTATGAAAGTGGTGCCGGCCGACGAGGCCTGGGTGCACACGCCCGGAATGCGCGCCCGGCTGGCCGGTGCTGACGCCTGGATGCATGCGCATCCGCCATCGCAAACCGATGTCGAGGGCTTGTTGCGCCGGGCCCGACCAAAAGCTGCGATCCGCGCAACCGAACCGACGCCCCGCAAGCGGATAAAAGCGGCTGCATGAGCCGCGTTCTCCTCGATCTCGATCATCCGCATTTCCAGGACGAACTACTGGCTCTCGACGTGACTGACCTGCGGATGGTCGGCAAGACGCTGCGCAGGTTGAAGCGCATGGAGTGGAACGAGGTTCATCGTGATGCCGGTTTGAAGTGGGAGTCGATCAAGAGCGGCGACGGCAGGTATTCGATTCGCCTCTCTATTCGTTGTCGCGCAGTGGTGCGGCGTGAGGGCGACTTCATGCGGTTCCAGGCGATTCACCTTGATCACGATTCGACTTATGGCCGCAAATAGGCCTTGGTTGAAAAATACAGGAAGGGTAAGGCTATGCAAAAAATCATGCTTGTCACCGGCGGCAGCCGCGGTATCGGAGCGGCAACCGCGCTCATGGCTGGGCAGCGCGGCTACTGGGTCGCCGTCAACTACACCCGCGATGCCCAGGCGGCAGGCGAGGTGGTGGCGCGCATCAAGGCCGCCGGCAGCCGCGCCGTCGCCATCAAGGGCGATGTCGCCGTGGAGGACGACGTGGTGTCCATGTTCGCCACAGTCGACCGCGAGCTCGGGCCGCTGACCTCGCTTGTCAACAATGCGGGGGTGGTCGATGTCGTCGCGCGCGTGTCGGCAATGAGCGCGGCGCGCATCAGCCGCATGTTCAACATCAACGTGCTGGGCTCGTTCCTGTGCGCGCGCGAGGCGGTCAAGCGCATGTCCACCAAGGAAGGCCCGGCGCGCGGTGCCGGCTACGGGCAGGGCGGCAGCATTGTCAACATGTCGTCGGCCGCGGCACGCCTGGGCGGCTCGGGGCAATACGTCGACTACGCCGCTGCCAAAGGCGCGATCGACGCGTTCACCGTGGGCCTGGCGCGTGAAGTGGCGACCGAAGGCATTCGCGTCAACGCGGTGAGTCCCGGCATGATCGATACCGAAATCCATGCCAGCGGCGGGCTGCCGAACCGGGTGGCGGACAATCAGCACACCCTGCCGATGCTGCGCGCCGGCACCGCGCAGGAAGTGGCCGAAGCCATCCTGTGGCTGGCCTCGGACGCCTCGTCCTATACGACCGGCGCGGTGCTCAATGTCTCTGGCGGTCGCTGAGCCACAAACAGGGAGAGGCCGACAATGCCATCGCTTCGAATCCCGGCCGTCCTGGCGCTGGCCGCCGCTTTGTTCGCCGGCGTGCTTCATGCGCAATCCGACTGGCCTGCCAAGCCGGCGCGCATCATCGTGCCCTCCGCCCCCGGTGGCGCCGCCGATTTCACCGCGCGCACCTTCGGGCGCTATCTGGAGGCGCAGATCAAGCAGCCGGTGGTGATCGAAAACCGCGCCGGCGCGGGCGGTGTGGTGGGCACCGAGGCTGCCAAGAATGCGCTGCCGGACGGCTACACCTACCTGCTGTCGACCAATTCGACCCATGCGGCCAATGTCAGCCTGTTCATCAAGCTGCCTTACGACCCGCAAAAGGATTTCGACGCCGTCGGCATGTTCGGCACCTTCGCCACCGTGGCCATGGTCAAGCAGGGCAGCACGCTGCGCTCGATTGCCGAGGTGATCCAGTACGCGCGCGCCAATCCGGGCAAGCTCACCTTCGGCTACTACAGTTCATCCTCGCAGGTGCCGCCGGAGTTGCTCAAGGCGCGCGCCGGCATCGAGATGACCGGCGCTTCATACAAGAACATCACGCAGATCATCACCGACCTGGCCGGTGGCGTCGTCGAGTTCGCGTTCCTCGACATGCTCTCGGCCGCGCCGGCGCTGCAAAGCGGGCGCATGACACCGATCGCGGTGACTTCGCCCGCGCGCCTGGCAAGCCTGCCCGCGGTGCCAACCGTGGCCGAAGCGATTCCCGGCTACGAGGTCGAAGGCTGGCTGGGCCTGACTGCGCCGGTCGGCACGCCGCGCGCGGTGCTCGAGCGCATGAGCGCTCTTGCGGCATCGGCTGTGGCCGACCCCGCCATCAAGGCGGCGCTGGAAAAGCAGGGCATGAGCCCGCGCGCCATGCGCGCCGACGAACTCAAGACCTTCATGGCTGCGGATCAGAAGCGCTGGGCCGAATGGGTGCGCCTGGCCAAGATCGCCCCGCAGTAGGCTTGGGACATGGCCGCGACGGCAGTCGATGAGGGGTTCGACTTCGAGGCTGTCGATGCGCTGCCCGCGGTGCGCTTGGGCCAGGCGCAGTTGCGTATCGGACTGGATGCACGGCATGCGGCCGCGGGGCCGGCGCTGCTGTTCATTCCTGGGGCCTACCATGGCGCATGGTGTTATGCCGGCTGGCTCAGTGCCTGCCGCGCCGCCGGCATCGCCTGCGCGGCGCTCGACTATCGTGGCCATGGCAGCCTGGTCGACGCAGGCCTCGCACCCGATACCGGGATCGAGGCTTACGCGGACGATGTGGTGGCGGCCGCACAAAGCCTTGCCGCGCCACTGGTGCTGGTCGGCCACAGCCTGGGCGGGCTGGTGGCGATGGCCGCGGCCATGCGCACGCCGCTTGCGGGCCTGGTGCTGGTAGCGCCGTCGCCGCCCGGCAACCTGCCCGGCGCGCGCGCGTTGCCGGCGGTGGACGAAGCACAACTGCGGCCGACTCCCGCGCGCTCCGAAGTGCTGGAACGATTTTTGGGTGGCCATGACGGGCCGCATGTCGATGCCTGCATGGCGCGCCTGTGCCCAGAAAGTCCGCGCGCACTCAACCAGCGTTACCTGCTGAGCGTGCCGATCGACGCGACGCTCATCACGGCGCCAACGCTGGTGATCGAAGCCGGGCTGGATTGCGGCCTGCGCCATCCGGCCGGGCAGGATCAGGCGATTGCGGATTTCTTCGGTGGCGAGTTCACGCATCTGGCCGGTGCGCCGCATTGCATGATGCTGGGGCCGACCTGCCTGCCGGCGCTTGCGAGCATCCTCGACTGGCGTGCGCGAAAGGTGTGCGGCGCATAAAAAAAGGCCCTTGCGGGCCTTTTTGTTTGCCCCTCGCCGCACGCTGCGCGGCCAAGCGCTTGCGACTGCGTGCCTTCAGGCGACGCCGTGCTTCTTGAACCAGGCCAGCATGCGCTTCCAGCCGTCTTCGGCTTCGGCCTTGCGGTAGGTCTGGCGGTAATCGGCGTGGAACGCGTGCGGCACATCCGGATACACATGGATCGGCGACTCCTTGTCCTTGCCGAATGCCACCAGGCCGGCACGCAGGCGCATGACCATGTTTTCCGGAATGCCCGAATCGGCACCGGCGTAGAGGCCCAGCACCGGGGCGTTGAGCTTGTCGGTAACGTCGATCGGTGACTGCGGCATGGCCGGCGGCATCGGGTTGAGCCCGCCGTACCACGACACGCCTGCCTTGATCTTCTTGCTGTGGGCCACGTACATCCACACAGTGCGCCCGCCGCGGCACATGCCGGTGATGCCCAGCTTCTTGGCATTGACCTTGGGTTGCTTGTCCAGCATGGCCACCAGTGAATCGAGGTCGGCCAGCATCACCTCATCCTTGAGGGAATTGGCGGCCGAGAGCACCTGCTTGATGTCGGCGATCTTCGACAGGTCGCCGGAGCGGAAGAAGGGGTCGATGGTGACGGCCACATAGCCCACCTTGGCCAGGCGGCGGCAGATGTCTTTCTGGTATTCGTGCATGCCGAAGATTTCGGGGATCACGATCACGGTGGCGCGCTTGCCGGCCGCTTTTGGGGCAGCCATGTATCCGGGCATATCGCCGCCGGCGACCGGCACCTTGATGTCCTTGACGTCGAGCCCGTCGGCGGGGGTGATGATCGCGGTTTGCGCATTCACCGGGCCGGCGGACAGCGCGAAGCCGGCTACCGAGGCGGATGATGCCAGGAAGCCGCGGCGGCTGAACTTCACCTTCGGCAGCAGGCTTTCCAGTTGCGGGTCGGCGAAGGTGTTCTTTTCTTCAAGCATCGGTATCTCCTGGGGTGTGTGATGCGGGGCGGGGTTCAAGGCCAGACAAAATTACTCGCGCATTATTCCATGCGATGGCGTGAGTTGATACAAGCGCAACCCGGAAGTGTAAGAGTGCACCGGAGTCGTGGCATGGAGCAGGATGATGTTTTCTTGGACTAATCCATGTCCATTGCTTTTCACTCGGGGTTAACCCTGTTGTCTTGCCGGGCTTTCCAAGAGTCGTAACGCGGCGCCCGGTACTACCAGGGCGACGCGCCTGGTTGCCGAAAAAGTGGCCGCCGCGATTGCCGGACGGCCCATGCGATATCCGATGTGCGCTTGCAGTTCGCTCTGCGGACGGGATTGCGCGCCGCTCAGCGTGGCCTGACCCGGGTACCGTCGCTTACCTGGTTGCCGGGAAAACGGATCACCGATTCGCCCTCGCCCAGGCCGCCCAGAATCTGCGCGTCGAGATCATTGCGATGCCCCACCTCCACCACCCGGCGCCGGGCGCGGCCATTGTCGATCGCAAAGGCGCACCAGGCTTGCTCGCAACGGAACAGTGCGCTCGCCGGTGCCTTCAACACTGCCTCGGAGCGCCAGGTGACGATGCGTGCGTTGACACGGAAGCCATCGCCCAGCGGCCCGGGCGGATCGATGAACTCGGCGATCACGTTGGTGCGCTTTTCCTCGATACCCAGTGCCGACACCTTGGTGAAAGCATGCGGCTCGATGCCGCGCACCCTGGCTTTGAGCGCGCCCGGGCCGCCCCAGCGCTCGAGCAGCACGGGCATGCCGGGCTTGACCTTCACCGCGTCGGAGGACAGCAGCTCGATCACGATCTCCAGGCGGGACAAGTCGCCGATGGTCATGATCGGCGCGCCGGCCGCCACCACGCGCTCGCTGGCTTCGGCGATGCGCAGGATGCGCCCGGCTGCCGGCGCGCGCACTTCGACCAGGGTGCCGCGCTCCGCCGCCAGGCCTGCGCGCGCGAGCCGCACTTCGGCCGCCGCCGCGCGCGCCTTGTGGCGCGCAGCCTCTGCCTCGTTGGCGCCGGTGGTCTCGGCATTGCGCGCGCGTTCGACCGCCTGCGGCGACATGAAGCCCTGTTGCACCAGTTGCTCTGTGCGTGCGCGGTCGCGGGCCGCCTGCGCGGCATCGTCCTCGGCATGCCTTGCGCGCTGCTGGGCTTCACGCGTAAGCGCCTCGGCCGCTGCCACACGCGCCGCCAGTTCGTCGCGCTCTCGCGCGCTCAAGGGCACCGCGGCGATACGCGCCACCACCTGGTTCGCGCTGACCGTATCACCGTCATGCAGTCCGATGCGCTGCAGGCGGCCGGCCACCGGCGCGGCCAGCACGAAACGATCGTGGCTGCGGGTTTCGCCCTGGTCATTGATGCTCAATTCCAGCGGGCCGGTGCCGACTTGCACAAGATCGGCTGCGAGCGGCGCCGGGCGCAGCAGTGCAAGGGCGGCCGCGAGCGCAGCCAATATGCACACCATGTAGATGAATTTGCGCCAGGTCAGGTTTGCCATGGTTTCACTCGCGGGTCTTGAGAACTGCCACCAGGTCCAGGGTTCGCAGCCGGCGTGCCACCGCCAGGCCAGACACGGCCGCCGACGCCAGCGCCGCCAGCACCGGATAGACCCAGGTCGGCGCAGCGATCACCAGCGGCAGGCGGAACATCTCGCGGTCGAATACCGGTACCAGCAGGGCGCACAGGCCATAGCCGGTCGCCAGCCCGGCCGGAATCGCGATCAGGGTCAGCAAGGCCTGTTCGCCGATGAAAATCGCCACGATCTCGCGGTGCGCGAAGCCGAGCACGCGCAGGCTCGCCAGTTCGTGGCCGCGCTCCGAGAGGGCGATGCGCGCGCCGTTGTAGACCATGCCGGCGACGATCACGCAGGCGAAGCCGAGCAGGATGGCGCTGAAGAAGACGAAGCTGCGATCCATGGTGTCGCGAATGCTCTGTTGCATCACGCCGCGGATCGCCACCCCGGCCACGGCGGGCATGCGCTTGAGGCGGGCGTAGAGTTCGCCTGCTGCCTGCGGGTCCACCCGCAACCAGGCGCCCGAGATGGCGCGGTCCTCCCGCAACAGGCGCGCCAGAGCGTCCTGATCCATATATGCGTTCAGTCCCAGCATCTCGTCGACCAGTGCCGCCACTGCGATGCGCGCGCTTGAGCGCGCGCCGTCGAGGATCTCGACCTGAAGCGGCATGCCTGCGGTGACGCCCAGGATCTGCGCCAGCTTGCTGCCGAGCACCAGGCCTTCGGCTGGCAGGCTCGCCTGTTCCAGGTTGCGGCCGACAAGGCGGCGCATGGAGGCATCCGGCGCCAGGCCGGTGATCTCGACCCGCTTCGAGCGCTGCCCATTGGAGAGGCGCGCCGGCGCCAGGCGGAAGGTCTCGGCGCGCAGCACGCCGGGCAGGCGCGCCAGGTCGAACCCGGCGGCCGCCGCCAGCGCTTCATTGAACAGCACGGTCGCATCGTCGCGCTGGGTGTGGTCGAAATGCACGCTCAGCAGGTGATTGACCGCGTCATAGGTGAAGCGTCCGGCCAGCATCAGGCCTACCGCCAGCGCGATGCCGGTGATCGAGAGCAGTGCGCGTACCGGCTTGCGCGCGACGTTGCGCACCAGCATGCGCAGCGCGGGGCCGGCTGCCTGCAGCAGTTGCAGGCGTTCGAAGAGGCCGGCGCGAAAGCCGGCCGGCGCTTCGGGGCGCATCGCTTCCGCCGGTGCCAGCCGCACCGCCCGGCGTACCGCGGCCAGCGCGCCGGCCACCGCCGCGGCCATGCCGACGGCGGCCACCAGCAGCAGGAGGCGCGCATCGACGATCAGTTCCAGGTGCGGAAAATGAAAGTAGTCGCGATACACCGCCACCAGCAGCCGGCCCAGCGCCAGGCCTGCGGGAATACCGACTAAGAGGCCGGCGCCGACGCTGGCCAGCGCGAATTGCAGGTAGTAGGCGCCGACGGCGGTATCGGCGTAGCCGAAAGCCTTGAGCAGCCCGATCTGCGCGCGCTGCAGGGTCACCAGGCGCGACAGCGTCACGTACAGCAAAAACGCCGCGACACCCAGGAACAGGGCCGGAATGAAGGTGGTCATGATGCGGATTTCGGACAGCTCATCGGACAGGAAGCGGTGCGAGGCCTGCTCTTCGCGGCCGTAGGCGGCCAAACCGCCGTAGCGCTCGAGCAGGCGGTCGAGGCGCCCCAGAACCTCCGGCAGGGCCGCGTCGGCGGCGAGGGCGAGCACCACGTCGTTGAACGCCCCCTCCATGCTGAAGACCGGGGCCATGGCCGTCTGCGCCACCCACAGCACGCCGAAGCGCCGGTTGTCGGGAAACAGCATGCCACGCCCGACCTCGTAGATGTATTCCGGTGAAAGCGCGATGCCGACGATGGTCAATTCCTTCCAGCGGCCGTTGAGGATCGCACCGAAACGGTCGCCGGGCTTGAGCTGGTTGGCGAGGGCGAAGGCCTGGCTGGCCAGGACCTCGCTAGCGGCGCCGGGTTCCGGAAGGCGCCCGGCGGCCAGGAACACGCCGTTGAGCATGGCGGCGGGGTTTTCCGGCAGCGACACCAGCCGACCCACCGCCGGCTCCGCCAGCCCCGGCACGTCGAGGGTGACGTCCATCACCACCCGGGTGCGCACCTCGGCCACGCCGGGGATTTCGCGGATCGCCGCGGCCACGCCCTCGGGCGCCTTGTGCAGGCGTGCGAACACATCGGCGAAGCGCTGGCTGGCATAGTAGTTCGCCTGCGTCACGGTGAGCGAGTGGTAGGTGCTGCGCGTGGCGACCAGCGACGCCACGCCGCAGGCCACCACCAGCGCCGCGGCAATCACCTGGCCGCGCAGGTGCCAGAGGTCGCGCAGCAGCATGCGCGCGGGTGCGCGCAGCCGGCGCAGCGCGCCGCCGGACGGGTGTGCAGGCTGCTTCACCACGTCAATTGCGCCGGGCTGGCGCGCACGGCGTTGCGCCGGTCTTCCACGATGCGCCCGCTGCTGATGCTGATCACGCGGTGCGCCATGGCTGCGATCGCAGCGTTGTGGGTGATCACCACCGTGATGGTGCCGAGATCCCGATTGACCCGCTCCAGCACCTCGAGCACCAGCTTGCCGGTGCTGTAGTCGAGCGCGCCGGTGGGCTCGTCGCACAGCAGCACGTCGGGCCGCTTGGCCACCGCGCGGGCGATCGCCACCCGTTGCTGCTCGCCGCCGGACAGTTGCGCCGGGAAATGTTCGGCGCGCGCTTCAAGGCCGACCAGTGCCAGCGCGGCGGACGGGGCCATGGGGTGGGCCGCGATCTCCGTGACCAGCGCGACGTTTTCCTCGGCAGTGAGGCTGGGGATCAGGTTGTAGAACTGGAACACGAACCCGACATGTTCGCGCCGGTAGCGCGTCAACTCGTCGTCACCGGCACGCGTGAGGTCATGGTCGCGGTAATGCACGCTGCCGGTGGTCGGCCGGTCGAGCCCACCCAGGATGTTGAGCAGGGTCGATTTGCCGCTGCCGGAAGCACCCAGCAGCACCACGAACTCGGCCGGGAACAGGTCGAGATCGACCGCGGTCAGCGCGTTGACCACGACCTCGCCCATGCGATAGCTCTTGCAGACGCCGCGGGCGCGAAATACCGGGTCATGGGCAGGGGGAGGCGTGGGGTCCGCGGGCATGGGCATTTGGCGCGCGCCGGTGCGCGGCAGCCAGGTTCGAGAATAGCCCTGCCCCTGGCCGCACCGCTTGACGTGCGTCAAAGCCCGGCGCCGCGCGCTCGCCGGCCTTTTTTGCCGGCCGGCGGCATGGTCAATCCCCTAGAATCGCCGCATGAAAAAAGAGCCGGAAATCCGCTGCCCGAAATGCGCCTGGCGCCCCAGGCCGGAAAGTCGCTGGTCGTGCCTGCCGACCTGCGGCACGCAGTGGAACACTTTCTGGACCGGCGGCGTGTGCCCAGGCTGCGGCAAGGCCTGGCGCACCACCATGTGCCTGGATTGCCTGAAGCGCTCGCCGCACAAGGACTGGTACCGTTTTCCGGAGGGCGAGGACGCGGGCCTGCATGAGCGGGTGGTGGACAAGGCCGAGGCCTGAGTTCAAGGCCGCTGTCGGTTGGGCGATTTGCTGCATCACCGGAGCATCAGCCGGAAGTCGTGCTGTGCGCTTGCCCGGCGATTTCATGTTGTAGCTGATGCATGGGGAGGGGCGGAGGTGGTCGCAAATTGCGACTGCCTCATGGTCCGGTGCTGAACGGATCGTTGTTGCGATTTTGGGAAATGCGGCCATGCGCTCAACGGCGCGCCAGGACATGGTCGCCGGCAAGTTTCGACCGGTATTTGGGCGCACGCATGTCCGACTGGCTAGAATCGACATATTTGCCACGCATTGCGCCACCCGGAGACGAAAGCATCATGAACCAACCCGTAGACAGCAAACTCCTGACCCCCACCGTCGGCTACTGGATCAACAACGCCCGCGTCGAAGCCACCAGCAGCCGCAGCGGCGAAGTCACCAACCCGGCCAGCGGGCAGGTCACCAAGCGCGTGGCCTTCGCCAACGCGAAAGACATCGACAGCGCCGTGCAGGCCGCCAAAGCCGCCTTCCCCGCCTGGCGCGCCACCCCGCCCTTGCGCCGCGCGCGCGTGATGCAGAAGTTCCTGGCCCTGATGCAGGCCCACACCCATGAACTGGCCGTGCTGGCAAGCGAAGAGCACGGCAAGACCGTGCCTGACGCCGTGGGGTCGGTCACGCGCGGCATCGAGGTGATCGAATTCGCCTGCGGCATACCGCACCTGCAAAAAGGCGAGCATTCCGAGAACGTCGGCACCGATGTGGATTGCCACACGCTGCGCCAGCCGCTCGGCGTGTGCGCCGGCATCACCCCCTTCAACTTCCCGGCGATGGTGCCGCTGTGGATGTTCCCGGTCGCGATTGCCACCGGCAACACCTTCGTGCTGAAGCCCTCGGAGAAGGTGCCCTCCTGCTCCATGCGCATGGCGGAACTCTTCAAGGAAGCCGGCCTGCCCGACGGCGTGTTCAACGTGGTGCATGGCGACAAGGAGGCGGTGGACAGCCTGCTCCACCACCCGGACGTGAAAGCCATCTCCTTCGTAGGCTCCACCCCGATCGCGCAATACATCTACGAAACCTGCGCCAAGAACGGCAAGCGCGTGCAGGCCTTAGGGGGAGCCAAAAACCACGCCGTGGTGCTGCCGGACGCCGACCTCGACTTCGCCGCCGACGCCCTGGTAGGCGCCGGCTACGGCTCCGCCGGCGAGCGCTGCATGGCGATCTCGGTGGTGGTCGCGGTAGGCGGCATCGGCGACGCACTGGTCGCCAAGGTCAAGGAAAAAGCCCTGAAAATCGAAGTAGGCCCCGGCGACAAGCAGGGCGTGGAAATGGGCCCGCTGGTCACCAAGGCACACCGCGACAAGGTCAAAGGCTATATCGACGCCGGCGCCAAGGAAGGCGCGACGCTGGTGATGGATGGCCGCGGCAAAGTCGTGCCCGGCTACGAGAACGGCTTCTACCTGGGTACCACGCTGTTCGACAACGTCAAGCCCGAGATGAGCATCTACAAAGACGAAATCTTCGGCCCGGTGCTCTCGGTGCTGCGCGTCGAGTCGCTCGAAGAAGCCATCAAGCTGGTGAACGCCTGCCCCTACGCCAACGGCACTGCGCTATTCACAGCCTCCGGCGGCGCCGCGCGCAAGTTCGAGACCGAGATTGAGGTCGGCATGGTGGGAATCAACGTGCCGATTCCGGTGCCGATGGCGTTTTTCTCGTTTGGCGGGTGGAAGGCTTCGCTGTTTGGCGACTATTCCGTCCATGGGATGGACGGGGTGCGGTTCTACACGCGGCCGAAGGTGGTGACTACGCGTTGGACGACGACCGAGGTGGGGCCGCGGTTGAATATGCCGACGTTGGGGTAAGCGGATAACTGCAATGGAAACTACCGGGACACGCATGCGCGAGGCGCCCTATTGGCGATTCTTTTTCGAGCAGATCTCTGTAGGCGGAGTTGACAGAGGGTTATTCGATCTTCCGAATAGCGCTGGTACCGTAAGAAAGGTACCCGGGTCGATTTAAGTTTCAACTTTAGCGACAAGATCCAAAAGAGTGCCCGAACGAACATTGCGATAAAGACTCTACTAAAGCTCAGGGATTTGATCGATCATGCCAAAATTGACTGAGAGCACAAGGCGCATGCGTGATGCTGCGCGAGATTTGAATGCGGAGTTGCTTGCGGCGGCGAACGATCTTTCCAAGGGGCGTATCGGGCGAGTGCACGTGGCCACTGGCGATGGCGTATTTGCGGAATCCGATTTCGTGAAGGAGCTAAACGGTACCGGGTTCGAGTTTTTCTCTATGTGTGTTTTCGAGAAATGAGAAATGGTCAGAATTTCGGATCATTTTTTGGTGGAAGCGGCACGGTTGTTTTCCGCAGCGCTCGCAGCGTCGGCAACCGAAACGACGGTTGACGCCGATGCCGAAGTTCCGCAAGCCATCGAAATTCGTCGTCGCGTTTTTGCGCTTGATGCGGGGGCACCCACCACCTCGTGGGCGGAGGCGCGCAAGCGCATCGTGGACGGATAATTTCGTTGCGTCCAGATTGGTTTTGGGACAAGGCTATCGAAAGTGCTCGTGGTACGTTTTGGTGGATGCGGATTGTGGATTTCTTGGTTCTAGGCAAGTTGCTCAGGAGTTGTCATGAATGCTCCCAGTACCCCGGAAATGCTTGCGTTGGCAAAAGGCGACCAGAAGCGACTTGAGCGGCTGGCGGCTCTGGCCGGCCGCACTCCTCGTTCAATGCTGAGGTTTGTTTTGCGCGATGGTTTCGAAGCGGTTGAGCGGGATATTCTGGAAACGCTCGCTGCCGAACGCGATGTTTTGACCTATGGCGCCGTGCCACATGCGGAAGTTGTGCGCGGTACCGCGAAGATAATCGAGGCTGCGCGTGGCCGACACTCAACTAAGGCGGCTTGAATGGGCTCGCCCCGCACGGGAGGCTTATGAGGCAACCCTTGGGCGGATTGCGGACGAGGATGTCGAGACTGCAGCGCTCGTTGCGAGGCGAGTAGCCAAGAGTCTCGGATTGCTGCAAGTCCAGCCGCAGATGGGAACGCCGGGTGTGGTCGCCGGCCGCAGGGTCTACGCGATTCCGAATACCGGCCATAGCGTGAACTATCGGGTCACGCGGGATTCGATTCTTGTATTGCGCTGGTATCGGCAACGGCAGAATGTGCGGCGCTGATATTCTTGGCCACAACCAAGTGACCCGCACCGGAACTCCTGCACCAGAACTTTGCTGTGTCGTCTGTTGTGGTTTGATCGGAATGTCTCCCCACTCTCGCCGGAAATGAATCATGCCCTTTGCCCAAGCCAAGTCCGGCAAGCTGCACTTCGAAGTGATCAACCAGGTGGCGCCATGGCACGCACCTGGCGAAACCATCCTTTTCCATCATGGCATCGGGGCTTCGCCGGGCATTTGGCAGAAGTGGCTTCCCGCGCTCAGCGACAGGTACAAAGTTGTCGTGTTCGATATGCGTGGATACGGCAAGTCACATGATCCGAACGCGCGCTTCGACTGGTCGCTTGATCTTCTTGTGGATGACGTGCGAGCCGTAGCAGATGCGGCGGAGCTGGACGAATTTCATCTGGTGGGCGAGTCGATCGGCGGGACCGTCGTGCTGAAATGTGGCTTGACGATGCCGCAGCGGATCAGGACTTTGACCGTCAGCAATGGCGCCCACATTGGGTCCACGATCCAGCGGGCGAACGAATGGCGGGAGCGGATCGACACGCAGGGCATCAAGGCCTGGTCGGACGAGTTCATGCGCGGCCGGTTTCATGACGATGCGCTGGATCCCGCCGAACGCGCCTGGTTCGCCCAGGCGCAAGAGATGTGGACGCGGGACTCGATTCTTGATGCGCTGGCGGTACTGATCGGAACGAATCTCCCGGCGTCACTGAAGGAGATTCGCTGCCCCACGCTCCTGATGCATGGCGACGGCAGTCCGTTCATTCCGGTTTCCGTGATGGCGGAACTGCACAGCCTGTTGCCGAACTCGTCTTTTCAGGTGTTCGAACATGCGCGGCACGGGCTGCCGTTTTCGCATGCGCTTGAGTGTTCGCGGGCGCTGCGGCGCTTTCTCGAACGCACCGGCATGCACGCAGGACGGTAGGAGGTCACCATTGCGGTAGGCCACTGCCCGGCGCCGGCGGCGGCGCTGCCGCGCCTGCCGCCCCCCCGGGTCTACCAGGCCATCACCGCGGTCTCACCCTTCGCGTTTGCGAAGTTGAGGCGAACCCGCACCATGTATTTGCGGCCCTTGGTGAGTCTGACCTTGAATTGCGCGTTGCGATCCGCGCCGGAGTCGTTGTCCTCGACCAGCATCACCGGCCCGGCAGGCTTGGCTTCGTACAAGGCCATCACAGTATCGGCGGTGCCGAAGGTACGGAATTCGTAGTCGCGTGTCTTGTCGGGCATGAAGGAGAAATTGGCCTGCTGCCCGGGGTTGAGGGAAAGCGCCGCCGTCTGGAAAGGCACCAGTGCCGGCAGAACGCCACCTGCCAGGCCCGGGTAGAACTTGAGCGCCCACTGCTTGTCGCGCGTCGAGAGTCCGCCGGCGGGCGCGAGGCCGGCGGCGTATTTCACCGGCTTCTTGATCAGGCCGGCGTCGAACTCGTAGTGCATCACCGAATCCGGGTCCCAGTCCGAGCCCTGCACGGTGTCCGGCTGGATCTTTTCGATGATGTTGTGGAAAGTCACCGACTTGCTCCATCCGTTGGGTGGTCTGGCAAGGGCGGCATAGACCGCCGGCTCGTCCCACACGATGCCGGCGAACGGATTCTGGTGCTCGTGAGGGAAGCCGAGCGTGTGGCCGATTTCGTGGATCGCGGTGTCGAACTCGCGCGGGCTGGCGGTGAGGTCCCAGCCGAAGTTCATGGTGCGCGGGTCGTTGCGCGCTGTGCGCACATCGGTGCCGATGTAGGACCAGGAGCCGTCGCCCTGTTCGAAGGCGATGCGCAAGTCTGCGTCAGCGCGGTTTTTCACTTCCACGAAATCCAGCCCGATGCCGAGCGCCTTCCAGGCCTTGAAAGCCGCGCGCACCACGTTCTTCTGCGCGTTCGGCGCGGTCCATTTGGCGGGCTTGTCGAAGAACCAGTATCGAAGGGTCGAGCCGTTGAGCCACTTGCCGGCGGTTTCGCGTATCAGGCGGGCGCGTTTGGCGTCCATCCCGGGTGCCAGCTTCACCGGTTTGGGAAACCTGGCGGCGCAGTAGCGGTGCGACACGCGTACGGTGTTGCCGAGATACTTTCCTTGCGGTCCGGTGGACGGTTTGCTGGCCATGGGCGACTCCTGCGGTTGGGGAATGGAAATGAGGGGGATCAGGCGATCCCGGGAACAGGTTCGTTGCGGCGCAGCGCGGCGCATTGAAGCTGCGGGTGCTGTGGCTCGCTCACCACTAGCGCGACACGGCGGGTTGCCTCGGTGATCAGGTTGGCGTAGGTGAGCGGTCGCTTCGAGCGCCGCGGGTCACGCGCCGCGTCACGCAGGGCGCCACACAGCGCATGGGTGAAGGCGCCATGCGAGGTCACGCCGTGCCGGTATTCGTACGCCAGCTCGCCCTCGCGGCAGGCTTCGAGCAGCGTTGGTATGTAGGGCCCGCGGTGCCCCGCGGCGTCCTTGGCCCGCCGGTATTGGCGATCGGTCGGCAGCCACAGGCTGGTGCCGCGGCCCAGGCGGCGCACGCTGCCGCTCTTGCCGGTCCATAGATTGCGGTCGCGGGCGCTGCGCAGTCCGGGGCGCTTGCCTGCGGTAGCGTTGTTGTTCTCGGCCAGGATCTTGCGCGGCAGCCACATCTGGGTTTGCCGGTCCCAACGCAGGGAGCGATGGCGGATGTCGTCGGGCGGCACCAGTCCGCGCGCCCGCACGCCACCCGCGCGCGCGATCCCGCCGGAGTGGCAGCAGTCGAGTATGGCGGTGAACTGCGCTTCGTAGGGCAATTGCGAATACAGGGCCGCGAATTCGTCATCCAGGATGGCATGCCCGGCGCTCCAGTCGAAGTCGTAGGGCACCAGGCATTCGTCGACCCGGTCGACCTCGGCATCGCGCCCATAGCCTGGAATCTGCGCGCCGTGCCCGGCGAAGAAGAACACCAGCTGATCGCCCGGGTGTGCATCTTCCAACAGCCACTTGAGGCGTTCGCGGATACCCGCGGTGGTGGCGCGTTCATTGAGCACAACGCGAATGTCGTCGGCGTCGAAACCGAGTTCCTGCAGGGTCGCGCTGACGCCGAACACATCGTTGACCGGGCCTTCGAGGGTATTGGACGGATCGGCGTATTCCGCTATGCCGACCAGCAGCGCGCGTGCTCGCGGCCGGGTGCGCAGGGACTTCCGGGCCGTGCCCAGGCGCGGCGGCGAGATGCGCGTCGGTTTCGATATCGCGGCGCCCGCACCTGCAGCGCGGCGGCCGCGTGCCATCGACGAGGCGAGGTCCTGCCATACCGTAGCCAGGGTTTGCGGATGCGCAAGGTAGTGCGCCCCGTCATGGTCGGCCATGCCGTCGATATCGAAGAACGTATCGATCTGGCGAAACCGCTGTTCGCTTGGCAGGGCGAGGGGCGCGGTGAAAACGTCATCCTCCCGGTTGAACAGATGCCACCAGAAGCGATTGCCTTCGAGCGCCTCGATGCGCCCGCCGAAGGTGGCGCGCACCGCCGCATTGCCGATCTGCGAACCGAAGCTCAGGAACGTGCGGCCGGCGATCAGCGCGCCCTGCGGATTGGCCACCTCGTCGCGGCGAAAGGTGTCGTAGGCGATCAGGGAACCGAGGCTGTGGGCGATGATCGCGTCTGGTGCGAAGGCGCGCACCTTGGCCGCCAGCAAGTTGCGCAACTGCAGGCGCAGCCCGTCAAGAGCCACCCACTGGGCCACCATTCCGGCTGTCCAGCGCACCGCCTGCAGCGAATCCCCCAGGCCGCGCCGGCCGGTGAGCCGGTCGCCGATCCCGAAGAACAGGCCGCTTTTCACCAGCCGTGCCAGGGCGCCAACCACCAGCGGCGTATCGAGTGGTTGGCTTTCGAACAATGGGTCGTAGACCAGGAATTCCAGCTCCGGGGCGGCCGACGGGTTCCAGGCACGCAAGCCGTCAGCGACAGCCTGCCGCCAGCCGGGTTGCCAGTCGGTCTTGGCATCGGCGTGGCCCACGCCGTGTATGGCCAGGATGCGCATCGCTCACCTCCGCATGTGGATATTCCCTGAGTGCAGTCGGCCTTTGGCTGGTCGACACCCGCATTCAAGGCAGGCGAGCGAAAGCTTACGGGTTTTCGCGCATTCTGCAAACGCTCGCTGCGGACTACCTGGCTGCCTTGCTAGCGACTTTTGATGAGATGGCGCCGCGCGTGATCGCGCAGGACTTCAGGTCGCACCGGCAGCGAGCGGCATCACGCTCGCGGCGTTGAGCGCGGCCGCGTGCACCTACAAGATTCCCGCCGCCGCCAGACGCTCCTCCCACGCCCGGGCGAGCTTCCTGTAGCCCCCATCTGTCGGATGAATTTCATTGATCCAGTCGCCGGACACGGCCTTGGTATCCAACTCGGCGGTGAGCAACACTTCACGAGTGTCGATCACATGCACCTTTCCGGCCGGGTCGTCGAGCGAAAGCAGTCCGTCAGCCATCACGTCGTAGACGTGCTTTGCAACAGGAATGTATTGCTCCTTTGGCACCCTGGCGGCGCGCACTGCGCGGTATAGCCATGGGCCGGTGGCGGCCTTGCTCATGAACGTCGCGGGTGCGTTGCGCGGCGTCGGGTAGGCATAGGTGTGCAGGAAGATCGGGGCATTGCGGTTGTCGCTCTGGTCGCGCTGCGCGACGATCTGCCGGAAGCTTGTCAGTACGTCGTTCACCAGGTCGGTAAGCGCCGGCAGGCTTACGTAGGATGCGGGAACGTCTGGCGCGCCGGCGGCGCGCGGCACGATGATCGGGCCGGCGCCGCCGGTGGCTTCGAGGGCGTCGATCAGGTCGTTGCCGCCGCCCGAGAGCAGGATGCCGTCATACGATGCGCCCCGCAGTTCGAAGCCGAATGCCGGATTGGTTGCCGAGTTGCCCATGTTGCGCACCACGTCGCCGGTGAAGGCAAGATTGACAATCAGCGTCTTGCGGTCGAATTCGAGCGCTTCGAGGATGTTCGACGAGGGGCGAAAGTCGAGGCGCGACCAGGCGAACCAACTGTCGCCTTCGGCCAGCAGATGCTGGGCGAATAGCCCGAAGTCGGGTTCCGGCTTGTTGTCCCATGCGTTGAACACCACTTTGTCGGCCACGGCGTCCTCCTTCCCCAATCGATGCACATTGTGATGAGATGACCGGGATACCCGGCAATCCAGTTCGTCGATGTTACAGAAGTCGCATGTCTTGAGCGGGGCCGCCCTCGTCAAAATTGACGATCATTGGTTGGTCGAGGGCCTCGTCAATCAATCGACTTGAACACCTCCAGCAACCTCCGCAATTCCGCCGCATTCACCGGCTTGAAAAGCACCGGATACTCGATGGTCTCGAAAAGCGCGAGCGTTTCAGGTGCGACACTGCCGGTCACGAGGGCGCCTGCCACCTCTCCATGGCGTTCGCGAAAGCGCCCGATGACCGCAAGGCCGGTGTCGCCGCCGCCCAGTGAATAGTCGCTGATCACCACATCCGGCTCGGAGCCAAGGCTTGCGGCGAGCGCCTGGTCGATGTCACCTGCCACCAGGGCCACACAACCCCAGTCTTCCAGCAGCAGGCGGGTGGCGTCGCGGGCATGCGGGTCGTCGTCGATATACACCACCCGCAGGCCACGCAGGTCGATCTCGTCCTCTTCCGGGTCTTGCTCGGCTTCCAGGTCATGGTCGCGGCGGACCTGCGCGGCCGGTACCCGCACCTCGAAGATGGCGCCGCCGCCTGGATTGTCCGTCACCTGTACCGTGAGGCCCAGCAAGTCAGCCAGGCGGCGCACGATCGCCAGCCCCAGCCCCAAACCCTCGTTGCGCTGCGCGCCTTCACCCTGCACGTATTCCTTGAATACTTCTTCATGCATGTTCGCCGCGATGCCGGGGCCGGTATCGGCCACCGCGAATACCAGGCCGGCCTCCTCCAGCCGGGTGGTCACGCTCACCGCGCCCGCGATGGTGAACTTGTGCGCGTTGTCCAGCAGGTTGCGCAACATGCGCTCGAACAACTGCGCGTCGCTGTGGATCGCCCATTCGCAGGCGCCGATCGAAAGCCGCAGGCCCTTTTCCTGCGCCCGCGGACGGAACTCGCCGGCCAGGCGGTCCAGCAGTTGCGCACCGCTGAACCAGGCCGGATTGGGTGTGGTGCCACCGGTTTCCAGACGCGAATGTTCCAGGAGCGAGGTGAACAATCGCTCCAGGGTGCCCAGGGCGCGGCCGATCTGGCGCGTGATCTCCGCCACCTGCTCGGGCGAGCGTGCGCGCATCAGCATGCCGTTCATCAGGGTCAGGGCATGCAGGGGCTGGCGCAGGTCATGCGTGGCCACCGCCAGAAAGCGCGATTTCGCCATGTTGGCTTCCTCGGCGGCGATGCGGGCATGATCAAGGCGCGCGACCAGTGCGTCGTTCTGCAAACGAATGTCGATGCCCTGGCGCACCTGCAGCGCGAAGTTGCGCGCGAAGTTGAACATGATGGCCGAGAACAACGCAAGGAGCAGCAGCACCTCGATCGTGTAGACGCTGCCGGATGCGATCCAGCCCACCGCCACCGGCACCACAAACAGGCCCAGATACAGGCCGAACACGCGTGGGCGCCCACCCACCGAGGCCAGCGAGCCTGCGGCCCAGGTACAGAAAATCAGCGTGAGGTACATGCGCAGCAGGTCCGAGGCCGCGGGAAAAAGTGTGAGCGGGCCGATGGCGATGGCCGCGCCCATGGCGATGGTCAGCCAGGCATAGCGGCGCGCCCACAGCGGCGGGTTGGCCAATACCGTATCGAGCTGCATGGCCGGCCGCAGCAGGCGGCTGCGCAAGGCCGCCGCGGCGCCCACGATCACCACCCAGGCACCGACGTGCATGGCGCCGAAGGCCGGGTAGCCTGCAGCAGCGATGAAGACCACGATGATCCATACGCTGGCGGAATTGCGGATCGACTGGTTGACCGTGAACTGCAGGTTGAGGGCCTCGTGGCGGTCCGGCTCATCCGCCCATGCGCCTGGCAGGGGCGCAGGCTGTGCCGTGGCCGCCGCGCCGTGTGCCGCGGAACCCGTCGCTGCGCCCGGTCGCGCCAGGCTCAAGGAGTGATTCCGAACTTGGCCACCACGTAGACCGCCTCGACGCGGTTGCGCACATTGAGTGCGCGGTAGATCGTCGAAAGATGGGATTTCACCGTGCCGGGCGCAATGCCAAGCCGGTCGGCCGCCACTTTGTTGGGCACGCCGCGCAGCGCCTGGCGCAGGATCTCCCACTGACGGGCGGTGAGGAATGGTGCGTTCGGCGCCAGCGGGTTGGGCGGCGGTGGTGTGTCCGCAAGCGCCATGGCTGCGCGTGGCAAGGGCGTGGCCGCAGGCGCGCGAGCGCCGGCCGGCGCTGTGCCGGCAATGAGCTCCATCGGCAGGTACACACCGTTGGCAAGCACCAGCCGCAGCGCGCCCAGCATGAGCTCCGGCGTCGACGTCTTTGGAATGTAGCCGGAGGCGCCGGCCGCAATCGCCTCGCGGATCACCGCCGGCGCATCCTCGCCCGAGACCACCACCACGGCGGCCGTCGCGAACGTTTCGCGGATCAGTGGAATCATGCCCGGACCGTTGCGCCCCGGCATGTTCATGTCCAGGAGCACCAGGTCGAAGCTGCTGCCGCGCAGACCCAGGGCCTCCTCCAGGTGCGAGGCCTCGCTGACATCGAGACTGTCGTCCAGGTCGCGCAACAGCATGCGCAGCCCGCGGCGGAACAGAGTGTGGTCGTCGATCAGCAGAACTTGCAAAGTGGCGGGCCCCGGGGTGGACTGGTATTGCCCGAGAGTACGGGATACGGGGTCGACCTGTCATCTGCCATGGTTATAAACCAAAGTTCAGCCAGCTGGCCTTCTACAGGCCCGGCACTGCAGCCTATGCCGATCGGCGGATTGTATTGCGGCGAGGTACGGCGCAAGCTTCAGGCCAGGTTGGCGACCGGCGGTCGGTTGCCGCGAGCATGCAGGAAAGGGGCTGGATCATGTATCGAGACGCGCGGCAAACCCCGGAGGCCGAGGTTGTGGGTGAAAACCCGGCATCGTCTCGCGCGGCACCGCAGCCCTTGTCGGGCGCGGGCTTGTCCGCGCTCAATCAGTCAAGCCTGGTGGCGCTGCTCGACGAACTGTCGTTCGGCGTGGCCGTGGTCGACCTGCAGAGGCATGTCCTGTACGCCAGCAGGATCGCGCTGGCCCGGCTGCACGGGCGCGGCAGGCTGCAGGTGATGGGCGGTGTGATCGAGGCGGCGACGCGCGAGGACACCGATGTTCTGGATCAGGCGATCGAGGTCACGCGCAGCGGGCGCAGAAGCTACATCGCTCTTGGGTGGGGCGCGGGCGCCACGGATATCGCGGTGCTGCCACTGCCCTCCTGGGAGGTGCCGGCGGCCGCGCTGGTGTTCGAGAAAAACCAGGAGGAGAGCGGGCTGGGCCTGTATTTTTTCGCGCGCGCCCACAACCTCACGCATGCCGAGGAGCGGCTTCTTGCCCTCTTGTGCGAAGGCGGTGGCGTACTCGCCGCGGCAGAGCGCGCCGGCTGCGCGTTGAACACGGCGCGCTCCCATGTGCGCGGCTTGCTGAAGAAAACCGGCCAGCCGACACTGCGGGCACTGGTGGGGCGGGTAGGCAACCTGCCGGCGGTGGGTACGCGGGTCTCGTCGAAGCCGGATGAGGAGTCCTGAAGGCGCCGTTGCAGCCCTATTCCTGCTCGATTCCCGCCTTCTTGATCAACGCTTCCCACTTCGGGTTGTCGCCCTTCAAGCGCTGCTCCAGGGCGCCAGTGCCCAGCGGCAGCATCGCGGTATCGAGGCTGGCGAAGCGCGCCTTCACCTCCGGTTTGGCCAGCACCGCCAACAGCGCGTTGTTGAGCGCCTGCACCACTGCCGGCGGCGTGCCGGCCGGCGCCACAATCGCAACCTTCACATGGCCGCCCGATAGATCCGGCTTTCGGCAAATATGCCGGTTCCATCCTCTTGATCCAGCATTGAGCCATCGCTCGCCGCAGCATCAGGTGCATTATCGATCAGCGGCGGTCGGGACGTCCGACGCGCTCTGCCCAAGGCGAATCGCACCACTTGGAATATGATGTGGAAATCCTGACCAACCTGCGCGCCGCATGGTTCAAGCGGTTCCCAAGATGTTCACGCTTCCGCACCACAATCTGGTTCTCGATGCATGTCGCGAATTCGGCATTCGAAGGCTGGAAGTATTCGGTTCATCGGTGCGTTCCCCGGCGTCGGCGCGCGATGTGGATTTGTTGGTGGATTTCGGCGACTCGCCGGTTCAAGGTTTTTCGGCTGTGTTTTTCGGATTCAAGGAAAAGCTGGAGCGGATCTTCGGCAAGCCGGTCGACCTGATCACCCATGATTCGCTGGGCAATCCGTATTTCCGCAAATCGGTCGAAGCCAGCAAACAACTGGTTTATGAAGGCTGAGTCCGGGAAATTCCTGTTCGATATTCGCCAGGCTGCCGGCCTGATCTAGGAATTCTGTCGTGGCAAGACCTTCGAGCAATACCAGCAGGAAGCATTGCTGCGCTCGGGTGTCGAGCGTCAATTCGAGATTATCGGCGAGGCGCTTGGCAAGTTGGCCAAGGTGGACACCGCGCTGGTTCTGCAGGTTCCGGATGCACCTCGCATCATCGCTTTTCGTAACGTATTGATTCACGGTTACGCCACCATCAGCAACAAGCTGGTATGGAGCGTGGTGGCGGACGATCTGCCAAAGTTGATCGAAGCGATCGAAGCACTGTTGAAAACGGAATAGTCCGCCAGCGCGCAGCCGGTGCGCGCTGAAAAAGAGATGCGATGCATGCCGGACAAGGTCAGCCTGCTCCAGCTTGCTTTCCGGCGGCAAACGCGAGCAGACAGCGAGGCCGGAAGCGAATTCCCCAAGCCCTTCGATACAGGCGGCGTGTCGGGCAGGCAGTCAAGCAGTCCGAAAGTCGATATGCGCCTGATGTTGACTTTCACGCGGTGAATGAATGCGGCCAGGATTGGCGACGCGGAGATCGAGCTGACGTCGCCCTGCCGGCCGCGCAAAGCAATCGCGCGAGATTCAATGACGGCAGATGGTGTGGGCTCGCCCTCACTCCTGCTCGATACCCGCCTTCTTGATCAGCGCTTCCCACTTCGGGTTGTCGCCCTTCAAGCGCTGCACCAGGGCGCTTGTGCCCAGCGGAAGCATGGCGGTATTGAGGCTGGCGAAGCGCGCCTTCACCTCCGGCTTGGCCAGCACCGTCAACAGCGCGTTGTTGAGTGCCTGCACCACGGCCGGCGGCGTGCCGGCCGGCGCCACAATCGCGATGATGGTCTCCAGCGATACACCCACATTCGGAAACGCTTCTTCGAGCGTCGGTACGTTGGGTGCAGCAGGGCTTCTGGCCTGGGCGGAGATCGCGATCGAGCGCATCTTCCCGGAATTGATCTGCGCCACGCCGTTTCCCACATCGACAATCGCCACCTTCACGTGCCCACCGAGCAGATCGGTCAGGGTTTGCGGGATGCCGCGATAGGCCACCGGCACCGGGTTGACCTTGGCCGCGGTGGAATAGAGCGACAGCGCCAGTTGCCCGCTGGGCGAGCCGAAGCCGATGCTGACACTGCCGCCGTCGGCGCGCGCGGCGCGGGTCAGGTCATCGATCGACCGGATCGGTGAAGCCTCGGGCACCATGAACATCATCGAAGTCGAGCCGATGCCCGTGACCGGCTGGAACGACTCCATCGGGTCATAGGACAGGGTCTTGTAAAAGCTCCTGGCCACGAACATGCCGGATGAGGCCACAAGCAGGGTGTAGCCATCGGGTTTGCTGCGCGCCACATGGGCCGCGCCCACCGTGCCCTGGGCGCCGGCGCGGTTTTCCACCACCACCGATTGGCCGAGCACTTCCTGCAGGCTTAGCGCCAGGGTACGGGTCACGGTGTCGGTGACCGACGCCGCCGGGAAGGGTGCGACCAAGGTGATCGGTCGGGCGGGAAAGTCTTGCGCGATCGCAAGCGATGTGGCTGCTGTCAACAGCGCGGCGGTCAAGCGGACCAGGGTCTTGATGTGGTTCAAGTTGTCACCTCTGTTATTGATGGGAAGCGCGGAATTGTTGATGAGTCATCGTGCGGCAGTATCGTAAGCGCAACAGGTCACAGGCTTGTGCCGGCCCGCAAATCGCGCGCGGCGTCGAAGGTGTGCGCGAACCTCTCGGCTTCGGCTTGCGGCACCCCTTCAGCCTGCATCAGCGGCCGCCAGCGCTCTGCCACGAGGTTCGCCGCGAGTGCGAGTTGGTCCCTTGCTTCCGCCAACTCGTAACCATAATGCTCGGTCGCCGCAGCCAACAGGTCGTTGGCGCCGATTTGCGTCACCAGGCGCGCCGGTGTCGGCACGCGGCCACGGTGGCGTGGCGGAACGTAGCGATAGGCCATGGCCAGCGCCGCTGCCTGCACGGTTGCTGGCGCGGGCACCAGGTCGAAGGTCGGCGCCAGGCGCCAGCGCTGCTGTCGCATGTCGTGGCACAACAGGCCATGGTTCCTCGAATGATCGTCCAGGTTGCGGATCAGGGCGTTGAAGACGATGCGTCGCCACAGTTCGCGGCGCTCCGCACGATGCGCGCTCTGGCCGCCGCACCATTTCGCCATGTCGGAGGCGAGCGACACATAACTCTTGCGCAGCGCCGATCCGCTGAATCCCGTGGTTCCATATTGCAGCGCTTCGCCGCTTGTTGGCGGCTTCTGGTCAACGCGCAGCAGCGCGTGCGCGCTGATGTAGCCGTGCCGACCGGTACCCGCGCGCCCCGGCAGCACCGCGCGGTCGAAGCGCGTGACCAGCAGGGCGGCGGTCTGCGGCAGCGACCAGACCTCCGCGGCGCAGGTGTTGACGCCGCATTCGCGCGCCAGTTTCAGCATCGCGCACTCGATATGCGGCAGCCAGCGGTTGTCGCCGCGCTCGGGAAACTTCGCCAGGTACTGCACACCGTCGCGGGTGACCGTGAGTTTCGGCTTGGTGCCACCCAGGCTGGTGCCGTTTTGTGTCGCCTCCAGCACCTGCGCCTCGATGTCGGTGGTGGCGATACTGCCGGCCTTGAGTTCGGTGAGGATCGCCAGAAACTCGGCGATCGACAGAACCTGTGTGCGCTGCGGCGTCAATTCACCCAGCGCCAGGTTGCCGACGCCGTCGGTCGGGCACAGGGTCAGGGCCTCGATCGCGTTCACCTCGCGTTCGAGGCGGCGCGCCAGCAGATGCCGCCCCCACGTATCCGGTCCGGCATCGAGAAACAGCGGAAAGACCGGCTGTGGGCCGCTGATGATCAGGGCGCGCGTTCGCAGCGGCATGTCCGGCGCCAGCGCGGGATGCGCCGCTTGCAGGTAAGCAGGGGCGTATTGAAACCGCCCGCTGCCGGAAATCGGATCGTCGGTGAATGTGCCGGCCACGACAGGGTTTGCCTCGCCCGGCAACCATACGTGCACCGGCGCGGTGGTCATCACGGCGCGGACGCGTCGCCGTCGGCCAGGCCCTGCGAGGGAGAGCCGAATCCGCCCAATTTCGCGTCGCCGATATCGAGCATCCACAAGGCGCGGGCGTAATGCCCGATCTGTACCGTTGGTGCGCCGCGTTCGATGGCCACCAGCGTCGCCGGGGCCACGCCCAGCATGTCGGCAAAGACCCGTTGCGAGTAGCGGCGGCTTTTCCTGACGATCACAATGCGGTGGCCAAGCGCCTGCAGCGAAGCGCTCACTTCAAACGGCAGTGGCGCAATTTCGAATGCTCTTACTTTCGGCATGAGATAACTTATTAGTAAAAATATTCAAAATTAACTAATAAGATGACTCAATTATGAAAAAATGTCAAATGTAGTAATGACGCGCAGCCGTCGGTGTTGGTGCCGGAGCGCGACTGCTTTGGTGGTTTCGGGGGGGCGGGGCGAGGATATGCCGCGTGGCGTGGGCCCGCAGCTCAGCCAAACACCCCGCCATACTGCTTGCGCAACTCCGCCTTCTGCACCTTGCCGGTGCCGCCCACCGGTAGTGCGTCCAAAAACACCACGTCATCCGGTACCCACCACTTGGCCACCCGCTCGGCCAGGAAGGCGAGGATCTCTTCTTTCTCCAGGCTCTGGCCAGGCTTTTTCACGATGAACAGCAGCGGGCGCTCGTCCCATTTCGGGTGCTTCACGCCGATCACCGCCGCCATCGCCACCGCCGGGTGGGCGATGGCGGTGGTTTCGAGTTCGATCGAGCTGATCCATTCGCCGCCGGTCTTGATCACGTCCTTGGTGCGGTCACGGATCTGCATCACGCCGTCCGGCGCGATCACGGCGATGTCGCCGGTGGGGAACCAGCCATCGACCAGGGGCGAGGCCTCGCCCTTGAAATAGCGCGAGAGGATCCACTGGCCGCGCACCATCAGCTCGCCCTGCGAGACCCCGTCACGCGGCAGGGTGGCGCCGGTGTCGTCAACCACCTTGATCTCGATGCCGAACACGCTCTTGCCTTGCCGGGCGATCAGGGCGTGGCGCTCTGCGGGCGACATTTGCGCCTTCTGCTGCGCGGTGAGCACGCCCATAGTGGCCACCGCGGTGGTCTCGGTCATGCCCCAGCCGTGGCGCACGTCGACATCGTACGCATCATTGAATTTGGCGATCAGCGCCAGCGGCATCGCCGAGCCGCCGGTGGCGGTGCGGCGCATGGTGGAAAACTTCAGCTGGTTGGCATCGAGATGTGCGATCAGGCCCTGCCAGATGGTCGGCACGCCAGCGGAGACGGTCACGCCTTCGGACTCCATCAACTCGTAGAGCGAGGCGCCGTCGAGCTTCGGGCCGGGCAGCACCAGCTTGGTGCCGGCCACCGGCGCCGCATAGGGAATGCACCAGGCATTGATGTGGAACATCGGCACCACCGGCAGGATCGCTTCCTGGGCAGACAAGCCCAGCGCGCCCGGGATGCAGATGGTGATCGCGTTGAGCACGATGGCGCGATGCGAATACAGCGCGCCCTTGGGGTTGCCTGTGGTGCCCGAGGTGTAGCACAGGGCCGCGCCGCTGCGCTCATCGAATGAGGGCCAGGCGAACACTTCGCTCGCCGGTGCGATCAGGTCTTCGTAGCTTTGCACGTTAGCCACACCTTCAATCACCGGCGTGTGTTCCGCTTCGGCCAGGCATACCCATGCGCGTACCTTGGGGCAATGCGCGGCAATGCCCTTGATCAGCGGCGCGAAGGTGGCGTCGAACAGCACCACCTGGTCTTCGGCATGGTTGATGATGTAGATCAGTTGCTGCGGGTGCAGGCGCGGGTTGCAGGTGTGCATCACCATGCCGCTGCCGGACACGCCGTAATAGGCTTCGAGGTGGCGGTGGTTGTTCCAGGCGATCGAGCCGACCGTGCTGCCTGGTTGCAGGCCCATCGCCGCCAGCGCGTTGGCCAGCTTCTTCGCCCGTACCGCGCACTGCGCATAGGTGTAGCGAAACAATGGGCCATGGGTTTCGCGCGATACGATTTTGACGTCGCCATACTGCGCGGCAGCGTGTTCGATGATGCCGGAAAGCAGCAGGGGTGCGTCCATCATCAGGCCGGGTTGCAGCATGGTGAAACTCCTCATTTTTGGTTGCAATTTTCAACAGCCGATTTTGCAGCGCCATCAATCCTAGCAGCACCTGTGGTGCGATATTCGCGTGCGGCACTGCCTGAACGCCGCTTGCGGCAAGCTCGCAACTGAAGATGTGCCTGGCGCCGTTGCGGCTTTGACCTCACCGGTTTTGCTGATGGATTGTCCGGGCAGCAGGATGTAAGCTCAATGGTGGCCGCTTTCGCCGGCCTGCCGCCGGGATCGCCCTAGTAGATGGCGGCAACGTTGTCTTGACCATCGTGAGGTAAACATGAAAGTACTCAAAGCAGGTTCAAGCGGCGCGGCAGTGCGCCAATGGCAAACTTTCCTGCGCGGCCAGGGCATTGCGCTCACCGTCAACGGCAGCTTCGATGCCGCCACCGACAGCGCCACCCGCGCCTTCCAGGTCAAACACAAACTGGGTATCGATGGCGCGGTCGGCAACGAAACCTTCGGCCGCGCAGCCATGCTGGGGTTCGAGCTGGTGCCCTTTGTGAACGACGCGCTGGCCGAGTTTCCGGCGCTGCCGGATTTTCCGCCACTGACCGGCAATGCCGCGCGCCAGGCCATGTTCGGCCCGCTCCAATTTACAGGCGCACCGGTGGCCGGCAACCCGGAAGCGATCCGCATCACCAATGGTTGGGATCGCGACAATCTGGTCAAGGTGCGGGTGCCGCAATTGGTGGGCATCAAGGGTGCTTCGCAAAGCGGCAACGTGTTCTTCCATCGCAAGGCGGCGCCGGCACTGGTGGCGCTATGGCAGGCCTGGGACGATGCCGGGCTGATCGACCGCGTGCTCAGTTTCGGCGGCGCCTACAACCCGCGCTTCGTGCGCGGCAGTACTACGACGCTGAGCAACCATGCTTTCGGCACTGCCTTCGACATCAACGTGCAATGGAACCCGCTCGGGGCGCAGCCGGCGCTGCCGGGGCGCACCGGCTGCGTGTTCGAACTGGTGCCGCTGGCGCACCGGCACGGCTTTTACTGGGGCGGGCATTTTTCGCGGCGTGACGGCATGCATTTCGAGGTGGCGCAGGTGTGATGCGCCGAGGCTTGCGGGCGGGTCCGCAAGCCTCGGCGTTGCACTTTTTCTGCCACGTGCAGAGCTACGCGGCGCCGAAAATCCGATCGGCGCTGATGGCGCCTAGCTTGCGATAACTTTCCCACTGCGCTTCGTCGAAAAACTGGTCGAGCGTGCTTTCCTGGGGAAAGTCGGGATGGGTTGACTGGTATTGCAGCAGGTCGAGCGGGGCGTCGGCGGTCAGGCGTGGCTTGATCACCAGCAGCAGGGTCGGCTCGTCGGGGAAGCTTCGGTAGGTAACGCGGTAGACAATGGCGCAATGTGCGCCGCCTTCGCGCGTTCTCTTCAGTTGCTCGGGTTGCCCCGCCAGGTATTTGCCGGCTTCCGTGCTCAACGCCAGATCGATCGTGCCCAAGGCGCTCAGCGCTTCAGTTGGTGTCAACGGCGAGAAGTCCGCACCGAAGTCGATGCGCGCCAGGCGCATCAGGTTGGCCAGGTCCTCGAACGTGTAGTTTCCGTCGGCACCGTCGTCACAGGCGAGCACCAGTTCACAGCGCCGGCGCAACAGTTCGTAGACAGCGGTATTCTCGAAATGCCCGCCGTCGGTCAGGTACCAGAACTGGCGGGAGGCGCCGTAGAAGCGGCCACTCATTTCACGCAGCAGGTAGCGCTGGTTGGCGATCAGTGCCGACAGCTTGTTGATCATCCCCGACCGCTGATGCTGACTGTTCCACCAGTAACCGAGGCGCACGTTCGCCAGGCTACATATGGTGGCCATGGCCGGCGTGCTGCCGCGTCCCATGCCGGGGGAGAATGCGGCGCCTGAAACCCCTATCCATTGGCCGATGCTGAGGGGCTCGCCGGCAGCCTGCGGCGCAGTGGCGACCGGTCTTGCGTTCAATGGTGTCATGGCCCTGGCTGTGGCGAACGGGCGCGCTTCTCCGCCATTGACGCTTATGCCGGTGGGCGTGATCGCCATTGGCAGGCCCTTGCGGTCCATTTGTGTCAGGTTGTCGCCGGCTTCGGTGGTGCTGTTGATCGTGATGTTGATCAGGTGCAATGGACCATGGTGCGTGCTGTCGTAGTAAGGTACCGGCCAGAAATCGTCCTGCGGGTGAGGCTCGGCGACATCACGCGAGTTTTTGCGGGCATTGCTTGTGAATCGCCGAAGATTCGAGGCGCCGAGGTAGGCGCGCGTGAGTCGCGCGCTGTACATCGTAGCCAGCGAAGAGAGATTGAGGAAGCCGATGAAATAACCGGCGGCGCACAAGGCGATGGCGATGTTCGCCAGCAGCGCGACGATGTACATCCGGCCTGCAGCGCTTGCCAATGGTGCGGCGATGAGCGCGTCAACGGTGCCGGGCGACGGCATCGAGAGCGGTGGTTTGCCGCCGAAAAATAATGTTAGAGCGAGGATGTACCAGAGCGTGGCCAGCAGAAACAGAAGTGCCGCTGCCAGGATTGTCAGCAAAGTATCCCGGCTCAGCCTGGGTGGCCTGCCGCTTGTCTGATTATTGGTGAGCATCACGGCCAATTTCTTGATCACCGGCAGCCCGGCGGCGATGGCCGCGACGATTGCCGACAGGGCCGACGCCGATGGCGTGCCCGCGAAATCTGCAGTCAGCAGCAGATACAGCGTCTGGCCGGCGGTCTCGACCAGACCGAGCAGGGCGCAGCCGAGCGCGAACTTCAGACTGGTAGCAAGCCAGCGCGTGAGCTTGACGCGCTGGTCTGCCACGGCGCCGCGATTGCCGCCACTGATAAAGAAGAACGCCACCGCAATGGCCAGCGCGGTGGCGATCACGGCGAAAGCATAGGTGACCGATGGCACCGTCTCACTGATGTGGGCACGGGCGGTCAGGCCGGCTACGCAGGCGAGCAACACCAGTGCCGCCGTTACCGGACTGGTGAGGAACCTGCGCCAACCGGAGTCGTCGTCACGCGGGCGATAGCTGAACCAGTAGGCGATGCCAATTGGTATCGTGAGCAGCATCATTAGCGGCAGCGCAGCCCAGAACCAAGGGCTCCACCAGATGTCGCTGGCTGTTGCCGGCTGCATTGAGGCTTCCGCTTGCCGCAGAAAATCGAAACGAGAATCCCGGCCAGCCAGCTTTTGGCTGCCTGCGCGAAGACTCAAGCTTGCCAGGGCGATGGCCAGCAGCATGATGCCGATCACGTACTGGATCGCGCACCAATTGCGCAATTGCAGGCACGCCGCGTAGAACAGGTCGCCAGCACCGGACGGCGCCATGTAGCGACCGTTTTCGCGCAGCCAGCGCAGCGGCAGGTCGGGCTCGCCGGCTTGCGTGTCGCTTGTCAATCGGCCCGGCGGATCGATAGCCATGCGTTCGTATGCAAGGTCGCTCAGGGCTTGCGCCGTGGGCGAATCCTTGACGGTGGTGCCGGCTGCGCCGCGCGACTCCGGGGGGCGAAACAGGGCGCTGAAAAACGCGCCGATATAGCCGCCTCCGCTGACCGTGGACAGGTAGTCGAAGCGGGACAACAAAGGCTTACTGGCAGGCGTCGCGCTGCTCGAGTTCGCGCGTTTCCTGGCCAGCGATTGCAACACGCCCAGCGCAAAGGTGGCACTGCGAATGCCGCCGCCGGACAAGGCGAGCCCCCACGGACGACGGCCGGCTTTGAGCGGGCCGACGCCGGACACGGCGCTCCTGCGATCGTTGATGCGGGCGAGTTCGGCAGCGTAGGTGTCAGACTTGGTGAAGTCCTGCAAGGGTGCCGGACCATTCATGTTGGAGCCTCCGCAATGGTTGAAACGATCCCCGCCGTGCGGGCGAATCAGTGGTTCAGGCGTTAAACGCAGCATGCTGCCGCGGTGCGCGCTTGGCCGCAACGCGAACCTGGGCTGATGCAGGCGCCATTCCACGGTGCGTGATTCGGCCCGAGGCGCCGTGCAGGCCGGCACCGTGGTGGGCGCCAATGGTGCGCCGATTGACAATCATTCCGTTTCGCGGCGCAGGTCAGCCGCGAGCGGCAGCGGTTCCTGCAGGACTGCCCGGGCGTTGAGGATGCCTGCGCCGCGTGTCGCGGTCGACCAATCGTGAGGCACATGGGCGGTGCGCTTGACAATGGCGAGAAAGGCCGCCACACGCTGCCACTTTTCCGCATAAGCCGCTTCGATCGCGCCCTTGTGGTGTGCCAGCCACAGCGCCGCCGTGCCTGCCACCAGCGGGGTCGCGAAAGAAGTGCCGTCGCCCGCACCGTATTCGTACTTGTTGCCGCGTTTTGTGGTGGCCCGCCGGATTGGGTAGGCCGGCGCGGAAACGTCGACCTGGGCGCCGTAACTGCTGCCACTCCACGGCCGGCTTTGCGGCGCGCTGCCGCCGACGGCGAGCGTGAACGGCTGGCGCGCCGGGAACACGACTTGCTCGTCCGGAATATGGTTGCCCGCCGCACACACCACGATGACACCGCGTGCGTATGCGTTGCGCAACGCGTCCTTCAGGCGTTTGGGCACATCGGTTCCGGTCAGCACGCCGCGCGGCGAACCCATGCTCAAAGAAATCACGTTAACCGCGGCGGAGTCGACCAGATAGTCAATCGAGTCCGGCAGGCCGGTGCCGAGTTCATTCTGGACCCAGACCGAATCCTCGACGCGCACCGGCACTACCGGCACGCGCGGTGCAACTCCAAAATACCCGGCGAAGCTGCTGCCCTCCACTACCGACGCTTTTGCGGCAGCGCTGGTGTCGAAGCCGCACAGAACGCTGCTGGTGCGGGTGCCGTGGCCGCCACTGAAGCCGCCCAGGGTGTCCGCTGCACTGTCCCAGGAGGCGAACATCGCCGCCGGTGAGCCGGTATCGCCCAGGTTTCCGACCTCCCTGGAAAAGAAGTTGCGATCCCGCACGGTATCGAGCCATGGCGACGTAGGCACGCTTTTCTTGAAACCCAGCGCTGGATGGGTGGTGAAACCGGTATCGATGTGGCCAACCGCGACGCCGGTCCAGTCGATCTTGTCGTGGCCGCCCAGCAGGTTCCAGGCACCGGCAGCCTCGATCTCGACCAGATGCCAGTCGAGCAACTTGCCGGTGACCGGGTCGGCCACCGGCGGTAGCTCAAGTTCGTCGCGCGGCGGCAGATCGGCCGGTTCGCGGGTGCGGAAAAGCGCGACCGCAAGATCGTCGTCGACCTGGTCGCCCCATTCCGCGCCATTGCGAAACAAGGCCTTGTCGAACGCCGGCCCGCCCATGGCCGACTGCAACGCGCGCAATACGTCGATGCTCATGAATGCGCGGCGCGAGGAGATCGGCGCCAGCGGTTCGCCGCCCATGCCAGGCAGTTGTGCCGCGAGTTCCCGATTGAGCTTGGTGAAGCGGGTGGGGTCGATGCTGATCAGGTAGCCGGCGATGGTCATGGCGGTGCTCCGGTTGGTGGCGGGGCGATCTATATGATCGTTTGTCAGGGATCAGTGGCGCTTGCCCAGCGGCTGGATGCGAATGCGTGCGCCAGGTGGCAAGAAATTGAGGCTATCACCGGGTGCGGTATCGCGCATCCCCAGTTTGGACTACTGAATCGCTGTGTGCTTCAGTGCCCGGCCGGCCGGCTGGTTGGTGGAGTGAGTCTGAAGTTTGCAATGGACTTCCGAGCGTGCGGAAAGGCTGATGTTGGGTGAAAGACCGGCTGCGCTTCTGTCTCGCGGGTTCGGGGAGACCTGCACGCTGTAGCCATACCAATCGGAATTCAGTTGGTCCGTGCGTGAAGGTAAGCCGAGCTGGTCGCGGGTTGGGTGTCTTGGCGCAGGCGCAGGCCCCAGCGCCGATTCGGTTTCCCGACCCGCCCGTCAGTCGCCGGCAACCCGTGGCCCAGGCACTTGTTATGCGCCAACCCTGCGCGATTGGCCAATCCGGTGCATTATTGCGAGCTTGTGCCGGCAGCGAGTGGTGCTCGATCGACGCAGCCAAAGGCACAAGCCCGTGACATGAACCCACTACCTTTTGAGAGGGAAAGACAGCATGGCCAAAGGACAAGAGAAGAAGAAGCAGGAAAAGAAGGAACCGACCAAGACGCTCAAGGAAAAGCGCGACGCCAAGAAGGTGAAAAAAGAGGAAAAGAAACGGGTCTGATCGCGCGCCCCGTCGGCGGCGCGGTCGTCAATCCACTTCCGCCCCCGTCAAGGGGCGGGCCCGGTGGATTTGAGGCAGGCTTGCGGTGACGCATGCTTCAGGTCGCGCTTTTGACGCCCACAGCTTGCCTTGCCAAGTGCGCTCAGTCCTTGCCGCCGGCGGTGCTAGCACGCCGGGAAGCCGGGTCGCCCGAAGGTTCCGCCTCAGCCCATGACTGACGGCGCTCTTGCCCGCGGCCCCCTACCAAGGCCGCTGAGCGAAGCGTCCAAAAACCTGTATGTTGCAGCCAAGCCTGCACGCTGCTGTCCGGAAGAGGCCCGGATGCGTGCGGGTTTGCTGTTCTACCCATCATCTTCCAGGAGATCGCCATGCCAAAAATCTACACCCCGACCCGCCAGGAACTCGACAGCCGTGTCAGCCGCTTCGGCCAGTTGCGCGAAATGACCACCCGCACCACCGAGCTGGCGGGTATTTCGGACGAAGCCGTCGACATCATCTTCGCGCGCAAGATCACGCCGGTGATCCTGGATGACACCAAGAATCCGTTCGGCAGCTACGCACCGATCGTCGGCGCCGCCCAGACCACCATGTTCATCTCGACCATGCCGCCCGGGCAGGGCCCATGCCTGCACTCGCATAACGACACCTACGAGACCTTCATGGTGCTCGAAGGGCGCATCGAATACCGCATCGGCGATCCCGTGGAACACACCATCACGCTTGACAAGTGGGATGTGTTTTCCTGTCCGCCGAACGTCTATCGCGGGTTTCGCAATGTCGGCACCACCGATGCGGTGCAGCTGACGGTGATCACCGGCATTTCCGAGGGGCGTGACGACGTATCGATGCCGGATTCGGTGGCGCGCGAGGTGCGCGACCGCCACGGCGTGGCTGTGCTGGAAGCGTTCAAGAAGGTGTTTCACTTCGATCCGCCGGCCAGGGCGTAGCGTCGAGCCCGGCAAGACGCGCAGTGTTTGCACGCGTCGTTGCGGGCTGACAAGCAAACGCTGGCGGCGCCTATGGCCATGAAGGCCAACTCGCCGGCCGGCGATAATCGGGCTTTCACCATCGCCGCCCGCGGCATCCGCCTGCGGTCAGTCTGCGTTTTCACGTCTTGATGGCCCAGCCAAATGAAGCTCTCCGTCCTTGATCAATCCACCTCCGCCAAGGGCGCCACCCAGGATGTCGCGATCCGCGAGTCGATCGCCCTCGCGCAGCATTGCGACGCCCTCGGCTACCATCGCTACTGGGTCTCCGAGCACCATGCCAGCGACAGTATCGTGGGGTCCGCACCCGAGGTGCTGATGGCCGCGATCGCGGCCACCACGAAACAGATTCGTGTCGGCAGTGCGGGCGTGATGCTGCCGCACTACTCGGCACTCAAGGTCGCCGAGCAGTTCCGCATTCTCGAAGCGATCGCGCCCGGACGCATTGATCTGGGCGTGGGGCGCGCGCCAGGCAGCGACCGCCTGACGTCGATGGCGCTCAATCCCTATTCGAACGCGGCTGACGAGTTTCCGCAGCAGGTGCTGGACCTGCAGGCCTGGGTTTCAGGGCTGCCGCTTCAACAAGGCCATCCCTTCGCCGCGATCAAGGCCTATCCCCAAGGGCCCACCAGTCCGCAATTGTGGATCCTGGGCAGCTCGGATTACGGAGCGCAACTGGCCGCGCATTTCGGCCTGCCGTATGCGTTCGCGTATTTCTTCAGTGATGGTCGTGGCGTCGAGCAGGCGATGGAGCTTTATCGGCGCAACTACCGGCCCAGTGAGCGCTACCCCAAGCCGCAGCCAACCATTTGCGTATGGGCGCTGGCTGCCGAGTCCGAGGCAGAAGCCATGCATCTGCTGAAAACGCGTGAACACTGGCGTGTAGGCTTTCAACAAGGCCGGCGCGACCCGGTGATCTCGCCCGACGAAGCCGCGACCCTGCGCTACAGCGAGCAGGAGCGAGCGATCATCGAAGGCATGCGCAGGAAGGCTTTTGTCGGCACCGGCGCGCAAGTGGCGGCACGCCTGTCTGAATTGGCCGCCAGTCTTCTACTGGACGAACTGGTGGTCAACACCTGGACGTTCGACCCGGCGGCCAGGCATCGCTCCTACGAGCTGCTGGCCCGGGAGTTTTTCTAGCGCATGTTCAATGCGCGGCTCCGTGCGGTGGATGCGGATGGGTCCGCATCACCCACAGCACGTAGCCACCGAACACCAGCGCAGATACGCCGAAGATCAGCGCCTGCAAGGCCACCGGCAATGCCGGGAAAAATGCGAACAGGAGCGCGAACGGGGCGCCGCCCAGAGCGGTCGACACGGCGTTCTCGAACGGCGTGGTCTTGCGGCTGAACAAGCCCAGCACATAGGACAGGATATCCACCGGAAAGGTCATGCGCAGGAACACCAGCGACAGCACATGGTGGCGCGGGTGGATCAGCCGGTCGATGCGCGCATAGCGCGACACCTCGGGAAACATCCGCAGCATGAGCGGGCTGGCGCGTCGCGCCAGCCCGAACGAAAGTGCGGCACCGGCCACCCAGCCCAGCATGATGATGAGCGCGGTCCACCACGGCCCCCACAGCAACACCGCGATGGGTACCAGAGGCAGATTGCTGAACAGCGGCAGCACCACCGCAAGCGCGGTCGTGCCGAAGAAAATCGCGATACCGAACGTGGCATGGTCGGCAAGCGCTGTGCCGATCGGTGCGGCATACATGCGCGAAAGCACAATGGCGAGCGCGAACAGCAGCAGCACCCATGCCAGCGAACGCATCGAAGGCAACAGGTCCTTGCGTGTCAGCGCGGTGTCGGGCGAGTCGGTGTTGGTGGGCATGGCTACCGGTAAAGTGTAGTCTTGATCGCATCGCGCAACCGGCCAGGTGGTCTGGCGGACGCCGCACCGGAGATCGTCATGACCGCATTCACCGACCTGCTCGACACCTTCTCCGCTCATGCGGAAGCCAACGCGGGCGAGGCGTTCGCTGCGCTGTTTGCGGTGGACGGCACCTATGACGACTATTTTTTCGGTGCCCACAGCGGCCGGCCGGCGATCGCGGCCATGCTGGACCGCTTCCACGAAGGCGGCGAGAACTATCGCTGGGAATTTCACGAACCGCTGTCCGACGGCCGCATCGGCTATGCGCGCTATCGCTTCAGCTATCGCTCGAAAGTAGCGGAGTCGCTCGGCAAGCCGATCGCCTTCGAGGGCATCTGCCGGCTGCTACTCAAGGATGGATTGATCGAGCATTACGCCGAGGCATTCGATCGCGGCGTCGCTTTCGTGCAACTGGGGTTTCCGGCGGCGAAGGTGGCCCGTCTGCTGGAGAAGTACGCCGCTGCGCAGAATGCGACGCCGGGGTTCGGGCCGCATATCGGGCGTTTCGCCCAAAGCGGACGCTGAACCCAGCGGCCGCCTTGGGCGGGTGCTTCTCAGCGCTTCACCAGGCGCGCCAGGCGCGTCGCCTGCGCCGCATTGACCGCGCCCAGCGGAGCGCGTCCGGCGAGAATCTCGGCGGCCTGCGCCACGGTCTCGAGCGCCTGATGTTCGATTGCCGGCGGCGTGAGTCCCGCAAGGTGGGGAGTGGCGATCACTTTCGGGTGGCGCGCCAGTGATGGCGTCGGCATCTGGTCGGGCGCACGACCCACATCGAGTGCGCAGCCGGCCAGGCGCTCGCCATCCAGCGCGCGCGCAAGCGCGGCTTCATCGACCAGGTTGCCGCGCGATGGATTGACGAAAAACGCGCCCGGCTTCATGGCGGCGAAGGCAGCATCGTTCATCAGGTTCTCGGTTTCCTCGCTGGCGACCGCCAGGCACACCACATAGTCGGCAGCGCCCAGCAGTTCATCCAGGCTGACCTGTTTGAGCGCCGCATCGTCGATCTTCGCATACGGGTCGCTCACCAGCACCCGCATGCCCAGGGCCAAGGCCAGCTTGCAAAGGTAACGGCCGATCTGGCCATAGCCGATCAGGCCCAGGGTCGCACTGCGCAATTCGCGACCCATCGGTGCGGCGGGAACCAGGCCTGCCTGATAGGCCATGGTCATGCGGGTCAGGTTGCGCGACAGGTCGATCATCGCGCCGATGGTCCATTCGGAGACCGAGGCTACGAAGCCGGCACTGGCCTGGGTCACCAGTACGCCGGCGCGGCTGGCTGCCGCCACATCGATGTTGCGGATGTCGATCGCGCAGCGCGACAGGGCCACCAGGCCGGGCATGCGTTCGAACAGTGCGGCCGGGCCCGGTGTCTGGCGATAGGAGATGACAAGCGCGCAATCCTTGGCGGCCTCGGCCAGCTCCTCGACAGTCAGCTCACGCGACAAGGGGTTGATGCGCACCTCGGCCACTGCGCGCAGTGCGGCCAGCGCTTTGGCGCCGTAATACTGCTCAAGTGCTGCCGGCGGGTGGGTGAGGAAGATACGTGACATCTTGGTTCTCGATCGACGTTCGCGGCGGTCGGTGAATGCGGCCGCTGAGTGAATGGGGCCAAATGCGATGCGCAACTCGCCAGTTTGATCGGGCCTTTGCTTGGGCTTTCGCTATTGAAGCGTGATGTTCCCGTCCTTGATGACCTTTTGCCAGGTCGCGAAATCCGTGCGCATGATGCTGCGATAGGATTCCAGGCTGCCGCCAAGCGGACTCAACCCGGCGCTCTCGAGCTTGGCCACAAACTCGCTGTCCTTCAACACCTGGTTGGACACCACATTGAGGCGCTCAAGCACCGCCGTCGGCGTGCCCGCCGGCGCCAGCACGCCGTACCAGCCGCTGACCTCGAATCCGGCCAGGCCGGATTCGGCGATGGTGGGAATGTCCGGCGCACCGCTCCAGCGCGTGGCGTTGCCCATGCCTATGGCCTTGAGTTTGCCGCTCTTGACATGCGGGTAGGCGGTGATCACCGCGTCGAAAAACACATCGATCTGGCCGCCGATCAGGTCGGTGAGCGCCGGTGCCGCCCCCTTGTACGGAACGTGGGTCATCGAGACCCCGGCGCGCGCCTTGAACAACTCGCCCGCCAGATGGGTGATGCCGCCGGCGCCGGAAGAGCCGAAGCTGACCTTGGTCGGGTTGCGTTTCAGGTAGGCGATCAGTTCGCCCGCGTCCCTGGCCGGAACCGCTGGGTTCGCCACCATGATGATGGCGATGCCTGCCAGCGGCAGCACCGGTGCGAAATCCTTCTGCGGGTCGAACTTCGCCGCCGCCGCATTGAGGATCGGCGCGATCAGGAGCGTGTTGGTGGTGAGCAGCAGGGTGTAGCCATCGGCCGGTGCGCGGGCGACGAATTC
>JBEIFV010000008.1:0-84119 GCA_040382235.1 Burkholderiales bacterium | reverse complement strand
TGATCGATTCAGCCGTGGTCTCGCCGATCAACATGCCGTAGTTGCGGCGAATGTAATTGATGATCGCCTCATCGAACTTGTCGCCGCCGACCCGCACGCTGCCCGCGTACACCATGCCGCCCAACGAGATCACGCCGACCTCGGTGGTGCCGCCGCCGATATCGACCACCATCGACCCGGTGGCTTCCGACACCGGCAATTCGGCGCCGATCGCAGCCGCCATCGGCTCCTCGATCAAGTATACCTGCGAGGCACCGGCGCCCAAGGCCGACTCGCGGATCGCGCGGCGCTCGACCTGCGTCGAGCCGCACGGCACGCAGATGATGATCCGTGGCGATGGCGACAACAGGCGCGATTCATGCACCCGCGTGATGAACTGCTTGAGCATCTGCTCGGTGACGGTGAAGTCGGCGATCACGCCGTCCTTCATCGGCCGAATCGCGGTGATGTTGCCCGGCGTCTTGCCCAACATCATCTTGGCTTCCTTGCCGACCGCCTGTATGGTCTTCTTGCCGCTGGGACCGCCTTCCTGGCGGATCGCGACCACGGAAGGCTCATCCAGAACGATGCCTTTGCCACGCACATAGATCAGCGTATTGGCGGTGCCAAGATCGATGGCCAGATCATTCGAGAAGTAGCTGCGCAAAAAACCGAACATGAATAGCTTTCTGAAGCCGGCCCGCGAACCGCGCCGGAAAGGCGCGTAGCCTTGGCCGTAACTGCACAAGATAACCGCAAATTCTACCTTATAATCGAGGTCAATTTACCCTCTCGCACCGCGCCGGGCGGCACATCACTGATGCGCCCGTCGATCGCCTCCGGCCTGGCCCAAACCCTATGGCTCTGAACATTGACGATGTAACGCGCGTCGCACACCTGGCACGCATCGAGATTTCCGCCGCCGAAGCCCATGCCACGCTGGCGCAGCTGAACGACATTTTCGGCATGATCGAGCGCATGTCCAAGATCGACACCAGCGGCATCGAGCCGATGTCGCACCCGCTCGGCGGCGTACAGCGCCTGCGTGAAGACCGGGTGACCGAAATTGACTCGCGGGCGGCCAACATGAAAAACGCACCCGAGGTGCAGGACGGATTGTTCCTGGTGCCCAAGGTGATCGAATAACCCCATGTTCGAAAGCTCCGTTGCCGAGTTGTCGCGCCTGCTTGCCCGCGGCCAGGTTTCCGCCGTCGAACTGGCACAGCTTTATCTGGCACGCATCGAGAGGTTTCGCGGTCTCAATGCGTTCCTCGATGTGCGCCCCGACGTGACGCTGGCCCAGGCGCGCACCGCCGATGCCACGCGCAGCGCCGGCCGGGCCACGCCGCTCACTGGCATCCCGGTCGCGCACAAGGATATTTTCGTCACCCGCGACTTCGCCTCCACCGCCGCCTCGAAGATGCTCGCGGGCTACATGAGCCCGTTCGACGCCACAGTGGTGGCAAACATGGCCACAGCCGGCATGGTCACCCTGGGCAAACTCAACTGCGACGAGTTCGCCATGGGCTCGTCGAATGAGAACAGCGCCTATGGCAACGTCGGCAATCCGTGGGATGAAAAAGCCGTGCCCGGCGGCAGCTCGGGCGGTTCGGCCAGTGCGGTCGCAGCCCGCATCGCACCGGCGGCCACCGCGACGGACACCGGTGGCTCAATCCGCGAACCGGCGGCATTTTCCGGGATCACCGGCATCAAGCCAACCTATGGCCGCGCCTCGCGCTGGGGCATGATCGCCTTCGCGTCGAGCCTCGATCAGGCCGGCATCATGACGCAGTCGGCTGAAGATGCCGCCATGATCTTCAATGCGATGCTGGGTTTCGACGCCCGCGATTCGACCAGCATCGATAGAGCGCCGGAAGACTACACGCGCGATCTTGGCATATCCGTCAAGGGCCTGCGCATCGGCCTGCCGAAGGAATTTTTCGGCAAGGGCTTGCAGCCTGACGTCGAGGCGGCGGTGCGCACGGCGCTGGCCGAGTACGAGAAGATGGGCGCGATCCTGACCGAAATCTCGCTGCCCAACGCCGAGCTCGGCATACCGGTGTATTACGTGATCGCGCCGGCCGAGTGTTCGAGCAACCTGTCGCGCTTCGACGGCGTGCGCTATGGCCATCGTGCCGAGCACTACAGCGATCTGGCCGACATGATCAAGAAGTCGCGCGCCGAAGGCTTCGGGCCGGAACCCAAGCGCCGCATCCTGATCGGCGCCTACGTGCTTTCCCATGGCTACTACGACGCCTATTACCTGAAGGCGCAGCGGGTGCGTCGCATCATCGCTGATGAGTTCCAGCAAGCCTTTCGTGAATGCGACATCATCGCCAGCCCTGTGACCACCAGCGTCGCTTTCGGCTTCGGGGAAAAGGCCGCCGATCCGGTGGCGATGTATCTGTCAGACCTCTACACCATCCCCGCCAGCCTGGCCGGCTTGCCCTGCATGAGCGTGCCCTGCGGCTTCGGTGCGCGCACGCTGCCGGTCGGATTGCAACTCACCGCCAACTACTTCGAGGAGTCGAAGCTGCTGGGCGTGGCGCATCGCTACCAGCAGGCGACCGATTGGCACAAACGCATGCCTGACGGAATCGAATAATGGCCAAGCTCGATACGATCCACGCCAAGCTGCTCGATGCATCGAAACTGCTCGATGAAGCCGCGCGCGACATGCGCGACGGCACCGGCATGCCGGCTGAACAGGTTGCCAGGATCGGCTCGGCGATGGCCGAGCTGATGCTGGTGCGCCACCAAATCTATATGTTGCGACCGGACCTGATGCCCGCGTACCTGAAGGGCGAGGAGGACTGAACCATGCGCAGCCAGTGGGAGGTTGTCATCGGGCTGGAAACCCATGCCCAGCTGGCAACGCGGTCGAAAATCTTTTCCGGCAGCGCGACGCAGTTCGGCGCCGCGCCCAATGTCCAGGCCAGCGCCATCGACCTGGCCCTGCCCGGCGTGCTGCCGGTGCTCAACGCTGGCGCGGTCGAATGCGCGGTGAAGTTCGGCCTGGCGGTCGGCGCCACGATCGCATCACGCTCGATTTTCGCGCGCAAGAATTACTTCTATCCCGATCTGCCCAAGGGCTACCAGATCAGCCAGTACGAAATACCGGTGGTGCAGGGCGGGGCGCTGGCAATCATGGTCGACGGAACGCCAAAAACGGTGCATCTGACGCGCGCGCACCTCGAAGAGGACGCCGGTAAATCGCTGCATGAGGACTACCATGGCATGTCGGGCATCGACCTGAACCGAGCCGGCACCCCGCTCCTGGAGATCGTCACTGAACCGGAAATGCGTTCAAGCGCCGAAGCGGTGGCCTATGCCAAGGCCCTGCACGACTTGGTGATCTGGCTGGGCATATGCGATGGCAACATGCAGGAGGGCTCGTTCCGCTGCGATGCCAACGTTTCGGTGCGACCAACGGGGCAAAAGGAATTCGGCACCCGCTGCGAGATCAAGAACCTGAACTCGTTCCGCTTCATGGAAAAGGCCATCGAGTACGAGATCAGCCGCCAGATCGAACTGATCGAGGACGGCGGGCGCGTGGTGCAGGAAACGCGGCTCTACGACCCGGATCGAGATGAAACCCGCTCGATGCGCAGCAAGGAAGACGCGATGGACTATCGCTACTTTCCCGACCCCGATCTGTTGCCGCTGGAAATCACCGCGGCGACCGTCGAGCGCATCCGCGGCAGCATGCCCGAATTGCCGCAAGCCATGCGCGCACGCTTCGAATCCGCATTCGGCCTCTCGGCCTACGACGCCAACACCCTGACTGCATCGCGCTCGCTCGCCAGCTACTTCGAGACCACCTTGAGCGCCTTCGGTGGGGAGGCGAAACTGGCGGCGAACTGGGTCGCGGGCGATCTGCTGGGGCGCTTGAACGAGGCCGGACTGGAAGCAGCCGACGCACCGGTGGGCCCCGACCAATTGGCCGGGCTACTCAAGCGCATCGCCGATGGCACACTGTCCGGAAAGCTGGCCAAGGATGTGTTCGCTGCACTGTGGGTCGATGCCGTTGAAGGCCGCAGCACCAGCGCCGACACGGTGATCGAAGCCCGCGGCTTGAGGCAGATCATCGATGTCGGCGCGATCGAGAAAATCGTCGACGAGGTGCTGAAGGCACACCCGAAATCGGTCGAGGAGTTCCGTGCCGGCCGCGAAAAGGCCTTCAACGCACTGGTAGGCCAGGTCATGAAAGCCAGCATGGGCCGCGCCAATCCTGCGCAAGTCAACGAGCTTTTGCGCCGCAAACTCGCGGCCTGAGACTTCCACCGGCTTCACTTGAGCGCAACCCCCGGTACAGGATGAAATCGATCGATTTCGGTCGAAGGCCAGGCGCAGCAGTGCGTTCGACTGATCGGTCCGGCCAGGCTACTTTTTCGAAGTACGCTCCGGCGTAAGTGCACCGGTAAGCTCCGAGTAGCGCTTCTTGTCTTCGTCGAATTTGACATTGACTTGCGCGACTTCGCTTTTCTTGGAGGCGAACAGGTGCTTTTCGGCCTTCAGCGCGGCTTCGTTTTCGTCGAGCCTGCGCTTCAAGTCGGAGGGCATTTGCTTTTTCTTGTAGAACTCACCTTCCGACCGATTCTCCAGCGCCTGGCGTTCGAGCATGGAGATACGCCGCTCGGACTCGCGCGCCTCGCGCTCGACCTGGGCCAAGGCACGCTGCCGCTTGCTTTCGATATCGTCGACACCGGCATAGGTGTTGAGCAGCGCCTTGTCGCGACGTGCCTGCTCGCGGCGACGCTCGTCTTCTTCGCGCTTCTTCTGATCCTCGATTTCGCGCGCCGCGAGTTGTTCGGGCGTCAACGGCGCCTCGATCTTCTTGACCGTGGTACCCTGCCCCGACAGCACGCGCCCTTCGCGCCCCTGGCATTCCGGCAGCGGCCGATCCGAAGTGATGGTCTTGCCGTTGGCGTCCTTGCAGGTGTAGATGCGGGTCTGGGCTGGTGCAAGCCCGCAGGCCGCGCACATCGCGACGATGACTAGCATGCGACCAAGCGCTTGCAGGGACACTTTCAGTCTCCGTCCGTTCCGTAAGTCCGCCGGTAGGCGGCCACCGCGTCGCGCGATTGTAGCAACGCCGGGTCTGCCGAGTCATCCAGAAAACCCAAGACATCGGCCAGGCTGGCGATACAGATAACGGGCACGCCGTACAACTGGTTGACCTCCTGCACGGCCGAGAGCAGGCCGGCGCCACGCTCCATGCGGTCCAGCGCGATCACCACGCCGGCCACTGTGGCGCGTGCTGCCCGGATCAGATGCACCGATTCACGCACCGAAGTGCCGGCAGAAATCACGTCGTCGATGATCAAGACGCGACCGGCCAGCGCTCGCCCGACGATCACCCCGCCTTCGCCGTGGTCCTTGGCTTCCTTGCGGTTATAGGCGAACGGCACATCGCGCCCGATGCGCGCCAACTCAATCGCCGTTGCCGCCGCCAGGGGAATGCCCTTGTAGGCCGGACCGAAAAGCATGTCGAAATCCGGACCGGCCGCGACGATGGTCTTGGCATAGAATTCCGCGAGGTGCCCCAGCGCCATGCCGTGATCGAATGAGCCGGCATTGAAAAAATAAGGCGACATCCTTCCTGCCTTGGTCCTGAATTCGCCGAAGGTCAGCACCTTTGATGCGATGCAAAAACGAATGAATTCCTGACGAAGATCGACCATTTTCCGGGTACTAAACGACGTATGCTGCGGATTATCTCACTCAACTTAAACGGCATTCGCTCGGCGGCCAGGAAGGGCTGCTTCGACTGGCTGCGTAGCCAGAAGGCCGACGCGCTGTGCGTGCAGGAAATCAAGGCACAGGAAGCCGACATGACGGCGGACCTGTTGATGCCTGGCGCACCGCGCAGCGCCTTGAACGGGCATTTCCACTATGCCCAGAAAAAGGGCTACAGCGGGGTCGGCTTGTACAGTCGGCTGGTACCGACGCGGGTACAGACCGGCTTCGGATCGCACGAATTCGATGCCGAAGGCCGCTACGTACGCGGCGATTTCAAAGGCTACTCGGTGGTCTCCCTGTACCAGCCTTCGGGTTCCTCCGGCGAGGATCGCCAACAAGCCAAGTTCCGCTTTCTCGACGAGTTCCTGCCGCACCTGAAAAAACTCAAAAAAACCCGGCGCGAGGTGGTCATTTGCGGCGATTTCAATATCGCGCATCGCGAGATCGATCTCAAGAACTGGAAAAGCAACCAGAGGAACTCGGGTTTCCTGCCTGCGGAGCGCGCCTGGCTCTCCAAAGTGTTCGAGGAGGTCGGTTTCGTCGACGTGTATCGGAAACTGCATCCGGAAACCACCAGCGAGGCCTATACTTGGTGGAGCAACCGGGGGGCGGCATATGAAAAAAACGTCGGCTGGCGACTCGATTACCAGATCGCGACGCCCGGCATCGCCGCCAAAGCGCGCGCCGCATCAATCTACAAGGACCAGCGTTTCAGCGACCATGCGCCACTGACCATCGACTATGATTGGCCATAAGCAGCCGGTTCCAGCGGTCGCCGGTCAGCCCCTCGAGCATGGCCGGCCGAGCGCCGTGCATGGTTTCGACGAGCGGGCGGCGTCAGGGTACAGTTTTGGTGGATACGCAACCGGACCATCAACAACCAATGGGAGTGAGCCATGGGCCTGCGATTGAAGTTCAATCCCCATTGCAGTCAACCAGGAACAAACCGATGACAAAAGCCTACTGGGTCGCCACCTACCGTTCGATCGACAAACCCGACGCGATGGCCGCATATTCAAAACTGGCGGGGCCCGCGATCCAGGCCGGCGGCGGGCGCTTCCTCGCACGCGGCATGCCCGCGCACACCTACGAAGCGGGGCTGATGCAGCGGGTCGTGATCATCGAGTTCGAAAGCATCGCCGCGGCCACCGCGGCACACGACAGCGCCGCTTATCAGGACGCGCTGCGCGCGCTCGGTGACGCGGCGGTACGCGACATCCGCATCGTCGAGGCCGTCGCCTGAAAAGCGCTTGATCCGGGCACTGCCTTCATCACACCCGGAAACGCCTCACCCAACGACGATCGCTCCAGTCTTTCCAGCGCCAGTTGAACCATCGGGGCGAATTCAAGATCGCCGCGCCGTGCACTCCGAACGCATTGCGGGCCCCGAGGCTCAACATCGCCCGCTCCGCGAGCGGCGGCGTCCAGGGCAGCGACGGCTGGCCGGCGAGCGCCTGACGCAGGTTGGCGGCCAATGGCAGCCCCTGCGGCAAGCCACAGATGCCAATAGGCAGGCGCCGTTGTTGTTCCGCGATGCTGCAATCGCCGGCGCCATAGATACGCTTGTGGCTCAACGAGCGCAGGCTGGCGTCGGTCTGCATAAAGCCGCCCATATCGCAGGCGAGGCCGGCGGCGGCAAGCCAGCGCGCTGGATAAGCGCCACTGGCCCAGACAGTGATGTCGCTTGCCAGTTGGGCGCCGTTTGAAAGAAGCAGGCTGTCGCGCTCAATCAGTTTCACCGCTGCTCCGCGCAGCAAGCTGATGCCGCGCGCCACGCACAAGGCTTCGACCGCCAGACCCAACTGGTCAGGAAGCTCGCCCAGGAGGCGCGGACCCTCGGTCACGATCGAAAAGCCGAAGTCGCCAAAGACACGCGGCGGCAATTCGCGCCGCAGGCGATGCTGCATGGCAAGCATCAGCTCCACAGCCGCGGCGCTGCCGCCTACGACCGTGAGTCGCGACAGCGCGCCTTCGCGTGCCAGTTCGCGCACCCGGTCCCAGCCTTCGAGAAACACGTCAACCGGCTTGGCCAGGAGGGCGAAGCGGCGCAGCCCCGGTACATCGGGCGCGAACGGGGTGACGCCGATATCGATGGATGCGAAGTCGAATTCGAGCCCTCGCCCGCTCCCGGTCATCGCCACCCGAGCCTCCGCGTCGAGCCCGACCACGCGATCGGCCACAAGCTCGATGCCCGCTTCTTGCGCCAGGGGCGCCAGGTCGATCTGACACTGGCCGGCAGCGTAGTGGCCCGCCACCAGGCCGGGCAGCATGCCGGCATACAACATGAGACGCTGCGGGCTCACCAGGGTGATGGCGGCGTTGGCGGCGGGATGCAGGCTGAACTGCCGCAGCACTTCGACATGCGCGTGGCCGGCCCCGATCAACAGCAATTTTTTCATTGATCGGGCCTGCAGCGGTACCGGCGCGCCAAGGCCTCGGGCGAAGCGCCAAAAAAGTACGCAAGGCGCAGGCGCCACATCAGCACAACGGTCGCCAGTACGCCACGCGTCTCCCAGCGCCGTGCCGAAGTGAGGACCTTGAGGTGCAGGCAAACCGGCTTCGCCAGGCGCTGCAGCCGTGCGCTGATTTCCACATCCTCCATCAACGCAATGTCGGGAAAACCGCCAACCCTCTCAAAGGCGTCGCGTGTCATGAACAGGGCCTGATCGCCGGTGGCGATGCCGGTCAGCCGGGAACGCAGGTTCATCATCGCGCCCACCAGCGCCAGCGAGGCGCGCGGGCTGTCGAGACGGACGTCGAAGCGCCCCCATGCCAGGGCGCGGCCACGCGTAGCCGCTTCGATCGCATCCAGGGCCCCCAGAGGCAGACGCGTATCGGCGTGCAGGAACAAAAACAAGCCGGTGCGCGCGGCGAACGCGCCTGCGTTCATCTGCGCGGCGCGTCCGCGCGCCGATTCGAGCAGCTGGTCACACATGGGGGCCGCACGCGCGACGGTATCGTCGCTGCTGCCGCCGTCCACCACGATCACTTCACAACCCGCGCGGCGCAGCCCGGTCAGCAACGCCAGGTTGGATTCGATGCCGTCTGCTTCATTGAGAACCGGAACGATGATGGATAGGCGCAGTGCGGGCAAGGCGAAGCTTCAGCGGGTGTCGTTGATCGCCCAATCGTAATCGAGAAAGCGGATCGCCACAGAACCGGTGGCGATCAGCTTGCGCTCCTCAGGCTTGTCCGACAGCACATCGGCATAGCGCGCAAAGTACTGTTCGCGGGAGGCGATCGGCTGCGCGTTGGCGCCAATGCCCTTGTAGCCGCTTTGCCAATCGACCTTGAACCAGTCGAAAATCTTCGATACCTCGAGCGCACCCTGCGCGGCGTTGAAGCGGTTGCGCGAGCGATCCGAAAGGAAGCGCCTGGCCTGTTCTTCCAGTTGCGCATCGAGGCGCTCGGCCACAAACGCCTCTTCACGCAGCATCGGGCAACCGATCGAGGCGCAGTTGACGGCGTAGTGCACGCGCGGCTCGTCATACACGCCGGCCTTGCGCAGAATGTTGTGCTCGATGTCATCGAGGAAAGCCTCGCGCCCGAAGAGGGTGAAGAACTTGTCCTTCCACGGATTGCCGATGACGTTGCCGAAGTCGCGAATCGACTTCAGGTTCGGGTACTTCTGCAGGATCTTCACCACCGTGTAGGCGTTGTAGGCATTGATCAGGAAGGCCATCTGCTGCGCCTTGTTCCAGGCCTTGAAGTCGGACTCCTGCACCTTCGACAAGCTCTCGGTGTAAGCCTTCAACGCCACCTCGTCGGCGCGCATGCCGGCATAGCGCACCTGGCTGGCCTTGCCGCCCTGCAGCAGCAGCACATGCTTCTTGAGCAGCGTGTCCCAGGCCTTGTGGCTGTGGTCGAACTGTGCCTGCGCAAGCGCCCACGGGCCGATCATCAGCAACAGGGCCAGCAGTCGTTGCATGAACCTTGTGTTGAACATGACGCTTATCCTTTCCTAGCGATGTTCCGGCGCATAGGCCGGACGTTTGTCGCCGCCCATCGCAAGCAGTTTGGACAACACCGCGCCAAAACCGTCGGCACCGCGACGCCATGCCTGAAATGCCTCGAGCACCGCATGCTGGCCCATGGTCACGGTGCTGCGCTTCCACACGCCGGCCGCATATTTGTTGGCTTCGGCCAGGGTCGGATAAATATGGATGGTGCCCAGGATCTTGTTCAGGCCCAGACCGTGCTTCATCGCCGCCACATACTCGGCGATCAGGTCACCGGCATGCTCGCCGGCGATGGTGACGCCCAGAATGCGATCGCTGCCGGGTGCGGTCAGCACCTTGACCATGCCGTGCGCCTCGCTGTCGGCGATGGCACGATCGAGATCATCGATGCCGTAGACGTAGGCACTGTAGGCGATGCCCTTCTCCTTGGCTTCCATTTCATTCAAGCCCACGCGCGCGACTTCGGGCTCGGTGAAGGTGGCCCAGGGAATCACCGAGTAATCCGCCTTGTACTTGCGGAACGTGCCAAACAGCGCATTGACCGCGGCGTACCAGGCCTGATGGGCGGCGACATGCGTGAACTGATAGGGGCCGGCGACATCGCCGCAGGCATAGATATTCGGAAACAGGGTTTCCAGGTATTCATTGGTTTCCACCGTGCGCGTCTTGGTGGTTGGAATGCCCAGTTCCTCCAGGCCGTACCCGGTCACGTTGGGGGTGCGACCGAGGGCGCACAGCACCTGGTCGAAGGCGATTTTCACGTCCTGCCCGGCATGCTCGGCGATCAGGATCTTCTCGCCGTTCTCGACTCTAAATTCGCGCGCCTTGTGATTGACCAGCACATTCACGCCCTCGGCGCGAAACTGTTTCATCACCATTGCGGAGACTTCCGGGTCTTCGCGCAGCATGATGCGAGGCGCCATCTCGACCTGCGTCACCTGGGCGCCGAAGCGGGCGAAACATTGCGTCAGTTCGGAGCCGATCGGCCCGCCGCCCAGCACTAGCAGGCGCCTGGGCAGGGTGCGAATGTTCCACACCGTATCCGAGGTCAGGGGGTTCATCTCTTTCAAGCCCGGAATCGGCGGCACCAGCGGGCGGGCGCCGGCGGCGATCACGATGCTGCGGGTGGAGAGCGTCTGTCTGCTGCCATCGGCCTTTTTCACCTCGACCGTCCATGGCGAGGTGATCTTCGCTTCGGCTTCGATCACTTCGACCCCGAGGCCGGTATAGCGTTCGACCGAGTCGTGCGGCTCGATGGTGTTGATCACCGACTGCACGCGCTCCATCACGGCGGCGAAGTCGAAGCGTGCATCGGCGGCATCGATGCCGAACTCCTTCGAGCGCTTCACATGCGAGAGAAACTTGGCCGAACGGATCAGCGCCTTCGAGGGCACGCAACCGAAGTTGAGGCAATCACCGCCCATCTTGTGCTTCTCGACCAGGGTAACTCGGGCCTTGACCGCAGCCGCGATGTAGGCAGTCACCAGGCCGCCGGAACCGGCGCCGATCACCACCACGTTGCGATCGAATTTCGCCGGTTTCAGGTGAATCCACTTCGCATACACCTTGCGGGCCTTGAACATGTCGATCACTTTCTTCGCAATCAGGGGAAAAATGCCCAGCAGCACGAATGCCCCCAAAAGGCCGGGCGAGAGAATTCCTTTGAGGGAACTGATTTGCGCCAACTGCGTGCCGGCGTTGACGTACACCACTGTGCCGGCAAGCATGCCGAGCTGGCTCACCAGGTAGTAAGTGAGAATCTTGATCGGCGTCAAGCCCATCAGGAGATTGATGGCGAAAAACGGAATCGCCGGAATCAGGCGCAGCGTGAACAGGTAAAAGCCACCTTCGCGCGCCACCCCCGCGTTGATCGCCGCAAGTCGGGCACCGAACCTGGCCTGCACCCAGTCGCGCAGCAGGAAGCGGCTGGCCAGGAAAGCCAGGGTGGCACCGATCGATGAGGCAAAGGAAACGATCACGGTGCCGGCGAGCAGGCCAAAGATGGCGCCAGCCAGGAGCGTCATCAGGGCCGCGCCGGGCAGCGACAGCGCCGTGACCGCCACGTAAGCGGCGAAAAAGGCGGCAATGGTCTGCGCCGGGTGGGCCTGATAAAGGCCAACGATGGCGGTCTGTTGCGCCTTGATCGCCTCGAAGGTCAGGTAGCGCTGGCCACCGAAAGCGAAAAACGCGGCGATCACAGCCACGATCACAAAAACCACAACCAGTTTGCCTGCCTTCATGCTTTGCTCCGTCGGGTCGCGAGCCGCCGGCCCGGAATCTGCTTGCTTTGGTCGTGCGATGGCCGATCTTCTTACCGACGCCCTGGGTCAATACGTGCCGGCCGCGACGGCGGTTGCACCACAGTGTATGCCCGCACGCACCGCCTGCCGCTGGCTATACGACGGCCCGTTGGCAATGCGCCCGCGATATGAGTCCGCAGCCGGCGAATCGGCCGGCCACAGTTGATCAAAGTGGAAGAGCCAGGCGCGGTCGTCAAAGTGCAAAGGAAGTGCATCAACATGCACACCTTCGACGATGGCGCCATAGAGCACCCCGCTTGCGGGCGGCGCGGGTCGCGACGAAACGCGCGTCACAACGCCAAAACGGGTCGTGGCGAAATTCGCCATGCCGGCCGCGCCATTGTTGAAAAGCCCGCCGGGTCCGGCGGCGGTGGCGAACACTTGCGCCACCGGCAGGCAGGTATGGGAAGAAGCGAATACCCGCACACGCGCGCGCTCGAACATCCGCGCAACTTGCGCCGGGTCGATCGCCTCTTCGCCAAAACTCCAGCCGGCGAGGCTGTCGGCATCGCCATGCACGATGCCCACGCGCACACCGGCAACCTGCGCGACCAGGGTCATCGGCAGGGCCAACAGGCGCGCGGCCAGTGCCGGGTGGCGGCGCGCGGTGCCAGCCAGCATGCCCATGATGGCGTTTGAGCGTGCCACATCGGCATCGGCTACATAATCGGGATAGCCGCAACCGCAGCCGGCGGCAGCGTCCGCGGCTAGTAACTCGGTCTCGACGTTGCCGCGAATGGCATGGTGCGCGAGCACCGCGCGGTTGATGCGCTCGAAACTTGCGTCATCGATGTCAAACCAGTTGAAGTCGCCGTTGAAAACCAGTTGCGCCGCAGGCTCGGCCGCAACCATGCGCAGAAGGGCATCGAGCGCGAACGGGTTGCCGTAGAGGCCGCCTGCCACATACAGCGTCTCGGCTTCTATCTCGGCCGGGCGTGCCAGCGATTGCGCACCATAGCGGTAGGACAAGGGGCAGGACCGGCCCGGGCGCAGCGCTTCGGTCGCCATTGCCTCACTCACAGCGCCGCCTCATGATGGGCCAGGCCGGTGCCCGCTTGCCGCTCTGCCTGAGCCAAGTCGCATGGTTCGGGAAGAGTCTTGTGCCCGGTTTCACGTGCCAACCAGGCCAACGCACCGAGCCCGGCCGCACGCCCGGTGGCAAGACACGCAGTCAACAGGTAACCGCCGGTCGGTGCTTCCCAATCGAGCATTTCACCGGCGCAGAACACCCCCGGCAAACCCTTGAGCATCAGATGTTCGTCGAGCGCTTCAAAACAAACACCGCCGGCGCTGGAAATCGCCTCGTCAAGCGGGCGCGCGGCAACCAGGGTCAGCGGCAAGGCCTTGATCGCATCCGCCAGCCGTTGCGGATCGGCAAATCCCTCGCGCGGCAGCACTTCACGCAGCAAGCCGGCCTTGACGCCATGGAAGCCAAGCCGGCTCTTCAAGTGGTTGGCCAGCGAGCGCGCGCCGCGCGGATGCTGCAATTCGCGCAACACCCGCGCCTGCTCATGCTGCGGCAAGAGGTCCAGTCGGATGTCCGCAGACCCTTTCGCGGCGATCTGCTCGCGCAGGCGCGCAGAAACCGCATAGATCAAGCCACCTTCGATGCCGGTGTCGGTGATCATGCATTCACCGTCGCGGCAAAATGGCGCGCCGCCATCGTCGTCAAACATGAGTCGCGCCGACTTGAGCGGATGGCCAGCGAAGCGGCTCTTGAAATGCTCGCTCCATGCCACCTCGAAGCCGCAGTTCGAAGGCTTGAGTGGCGCCACCGCCACATTTTCGTGGAGCAGCCATGGCACCCAGGCACCATCGGATCCAAGGCGGGACCAGCTGCCGCCGCCGAGAGCCAGAATCGTCAGTGCGGGGATGACTTCGATGGCGCCCGCAGGGGTTGCAAAACCCAGGTTCCGACCGACGGTCCAGCCGGTCCAACGATGGCGCATGTGGAAACGAACACCGGCTTCACGCAGGCGTTTTTGCCAGGCGCGCAGCAAAGGCGCGGCCTTCTTCTCGACCGGGAATACCCGCGACGACGTGCCTACGAAGGTCTGTATCCTCAAGCCATTGGCCCACGCGCGCACTTGATCGGCACCAAACTGTCCGATGCTTGCGAGCAATTGCGGATTGCCGGCGGCATAGCGCTGCATGAAAAGAGCGGCCGGTTCGGCATGTGTCAGGTTGAGCCCGCCCTTCCCGGCCAACAGGAATTTGCGCCCGATCGACGGCATCGCGTCATACAGATCGACCCGCGCGCCGCCAGCGGACAGCACTTCGGCCGCCATCAGGCCAGCCGGCCCGCCGCCGATGATGGCCACCGGCGCAGCCTGATGCTGGGCCACGCCCGGGGGTGCCAAGTCGAAAACCTGCTGCGCCGACGTCAGACCAGCGCACCGCCGCACGAACTGCCTTGGCCGGCGGTGCAGCCGTAGCAGTGTTCGCGCACAACGATAGCGTTGCCATCAAGGTCAGTCGCCAGCGCATCGCGCAAGTGGCTGCGCTGGCGCCCGGCGGCCTTGAGCGGCAAGCCCAGCATCTGGTTGAAATCGCAGTCGTAGAGATAGCCCTGGTAATCCACCGACACCAGCGAGCGGCACATCACGTCTTCAAGGTTCTGCTCGCGGTGCGCGGAACGCAGCAGTTCCATGTATTCGTTGAACTTGCCCTTGCTGATCAGCATCGAACCGAAGCGCTGGATCGGCATGTTGGCCAGCGTATAGAGCTGATTGAAGCGGATGCCGAAGGTCTCGCCCAGGATCCGCTTGTAGTCGGCTTCGAGGGCCTCCTGCGCTGGCGGCAGGTTCGGCCCTTGGGGGTTGTACACCAGGTTGAGCACCAATCCGGAGCCTGGTTCGGCATAGCCCAGGGCGTTGAGGGCGCGAATACCGGCGATCGAGCGCTCGTACACCCCCTTGCCGCGCTGCCGATCCACCAATTCCTCGGTGTAGCAGGGCAGGGAGGCGACCACTTCGACCTGGTTTGCGGCCAGAAACCGCGCCAGATCCTCCTGCCCGGGTTCGGAGAGGATGGTCAGGTTGCAGCGATCGATGACCTTGACGCCCAAGGCACGAGCCTCAAGCACCAGATAGCGGAAATCAACGTTGAGCTCAGGGGCGCCGCCGGTCAGGTCGAGCGTGCCGACTTTGTGCGTCCGCAGGTAGGACAACACCTGGTCGATGGTGGCCCGATCCATCATTTCGGTGCGCGTGGGCCCCGCATTGACATGGCAGTGCACGCACGATTGGTTGCACTTGTAGCCCAGATTGACCTGCAGGGTATCGACGCGCCGCCGCGCGATGCGGGGGAAGGTGGTCGCTTCGAGGCGCTCGAGCGTGGCATGCATTGATGAAATCTCCGGGGTCCGGCCCAAAAGCCGGCGAAAGGCGGATTATGCGGGGAAACCGGTTAGTCGCCGCTGTCGCAAAGTTCTTACGTCGGCGTTGCGCGCGTGGATGCACCTCCTCCCCCCGCATTGCACAAGGGGCAAGACTCATGCCGCGATCAGCGCCCCCGCCCGGCCACCAGTGATACCGCGCCCAGCACCACCGCAAACCCGGCCAACTGCAGCCAGGCGATGGTTTCCCCCAGGAACAACCAGCCCCACAAGAGGCTGAAGCAGGGGATCAAATACGTGACCGACATCGACACGGTCGGGCTGGTGCGCTTCATCAAGCGGTAATAGATCAGGTTCGCCGAAGCCGTGCAAATCAGCGACAGGGCCAGCAAGGCCCACAGCACCGTCCCCGGCAGGGGCCAGGCCGCGACCAGAGGCGCCACGCCCAGCGGGGTGGCCAAGAGGCCCGCAATCAGGCTCTGCACAATGGCAAGTTCGAACGTAGGTCGATGCGCCAGGTGGCGGGCCGCGTAAACAGTGCCGTAGGCGCCGCAGAAAGCCGCCAGCAGGGCCCCGCCATACGCCAGCCCGATGCGCAGGGTGAAATCGACCGGCGTAAAGCCGACCACCAGCGCCACCCCGGCCACGCCCAGCGCCAGGCCCAAGCCGCGGCGCCCGCTCAGGCGCTCGTGCAACATCCAGGCCGACAACAGCGCAACGAACATCGCCATAGTGGTATTGATGATCGCCAGCGTCGGCGAGTTGAGCGTAAGAGCGGCAGTAGCGATCAGGTACTGCGCCGCGAACGAGGTCAGGAACGACAGCACCAGGTAGCGCGGCCACAGGCGCCACTCGCCCCAAGCGATACCGTATACCCGCGCCAGGATGATCAGCGCAATGCCGGCACCCAGCATGCGCGGCGCCACCATGCCCCAGGGGCCGACCACCGGCACGATGATGCGGATAAACAGGTAGGAGCTGCCCCAGATCGCGCCAAGAAGGATCAGGGCGCCTAAGTCGGCGCGCTTTAACATCAGAAAGACTTATTGAAACGTGAGCGGAGGTCGGGATGGTGCCAAGCGTTATACACCTAGGCGAAGATGGCGCTGCGTGGAACATCTCCCCGCAAGTACAGTGCAAGCTGTGCACCGACACCGAGCCTGCCTTGGCCGCCAGAAACATGGAAAATGCTGCAAGCAGGTGGTGTTGAAAAACAGGCTGCCACTTGAATGAGCGATGATTCAACGCGTTTGCGCGGTCGCGCATCGCGACTACACAGGTAACACCAGCATGCAGGTGACGGTGTTCGCCGATCGCCTAGAAATCTGGAACCCCGGCGAGCTGGCACTGGCTGACCTGCGCCTGCCGCACGCGTCGATCCCACGGACCCTCTGATCGCCGAACCTATGTTCCTGGCGAGTTACGCCGAGAAAGCCGACAGCGGGATTCTCGACATGATTGCGCGCCGCCGTGACGCAGGGTTGCAGGCGCCGAAGTTTCGCCAGGTTGGGGGCAGTTCGTCCAGACTTTGCGGCGTCCGATGCGCGTGCCGACCTCGGAGGTTGTGCAGGAAGTCACCATGGAACTCACCCCGGAAGTGCGATTGGCGACCATTTTGAAAGGTGAGATGACGAGGCAGGAGTTGCAATACGCCCTGGGTCTAAGGAATGCAAACCACTTCCACAGCTCGTATATACAGTCGGCGCTGGACGCGGGGCTGATCGAAATGACCCTCCCCGACAAACCACGCAGCAGCCGGAACAAGTACCGCCGGGCCACCGGCAAGGTCGGACCGAAGGCCAGAGACGCGTGAGCGGGACGCAGCGGTTTTCCTCGCCCTGCCAGCGGCTCGGGCATGGTTTTCTCGCCCAGAAACTCAACGGGGCGCCTGTTAACAGGTTGCGCATCACGGCTGGAAGCGGCAGGTATTGCCGACGTGTCGGCATCGATCGTGCGCGCTCTAATTGCGAAGTCGAGATTCTCGGAAAAGGATCATCAAAATGATGACCTCATGCTATTCTTCTTGATGCATGAACAACTCTGAACCCGCACACCAAGCGTAATGAGCACCCTAGTCGATGGCCTGTCCCAGGCGCAACGCGAAAGACTTGCATTTTTGGAGATGCGCGCCTACTTCACTGGTGAGCTCCGGCGTGCCGACATCGAAGGGCGCTTCGGTATCAAGCCAGCAGCTTCCTCGCGTGACCTCAGTGCGTACCGGGAACTGGAGCCGGGCAACCTCGACTACGATGTAGCCGCTCGTTGCTATCGGCCTACCAAGTCATTCAGACCGATATTTGAGTTCTCGTCGGACCGCGTCTTGGCGTGGCTTCTGCAGGGGTTCGGCGACGGGCTGGATCTGAAACTGCGCAAGGCTGCCCCGTGCGAAGGGCCTGGCAATCTGGTACGGCCCGATCTCTCGATCCTGTCGACGGTTACGAGGGCCATGTGCGCAAAGCGTGCGCTCAAGGTCTCTTACCTGTCGCTCTCCTCGGGCGCATCGAATCGTGAGCTGGTTCCTGTCGCCCTCGCCGACAATGGCCTGCGCTGGCATGTGCGGGCCTTTGACCGCGAAAACGCGCGCTTTGGCGACTTCGTGCTGACCCGCATAGCCAAGGCGAAGGACATTGACGGGCCAGTGGCCGATATCGAACTCCTGGGCGCTGATGAGCAATGGGCGCGCATCGTCGATATGGAAGTTGTGCCGCATCCTGGCGTACGTTGGCCTAAGGCGATCGAGGCTGACTACGGCATGGAAAGCGGCGTTCTACGTCTACGGGCCCGGGCTGCGCTCGCTGGCTACACGTTGCGGCGCTGGTCCATCGACTGCTCGCCGGACCATGTGCTTGACCCGGCTTCGCATCATCTGTGGTTGCGCAACACCCAAACACTCTACGGCGTCGAAAGCGCCGTGTTCGCGCCAGGGGTGCCCCCTGTACCTGGGATTGACTCAACGTGAGCAAGGACCCATGCCAATCGCCGCGAAGCCTCGGGAAGGAAGCAGCCTTGGGCCGCTATAACGCCGAGATCTCTGCCGGCTCCCTCATGCTGCCCGAAAGCCGTCGCATCGCGAGGCTGCTGCTCACCCATCCAACTCCCGAGCAGTGGGATGAGGCGTTGAAGACTGAGAACCTGCTGCAAAAGAAGCCGGCTACCGCGCGTCGGCAGGCACGGCTGATTCGCAACCGGCTGGCGACACTGGATGACGATGGGCTGCAAATCGTGGCCGATGGCGATGGCGAGCTGAGCACGCAAGTGTTGTTGGCCTCGGCCGCGCGTCACAGCCTGCTGTTGAGCGACTTCCTGCGCGACGTGTATGGCGCTGATTTGCGCCGCCTCGAGCGAACCCTTAGCCACCGTCAGTGGGAAACCTTCCTTGTGGAATGCGAGCACCGCGATCCTGCCGTCGGTGCGTGGGCGGCCACTACAAGGAAGAAGCTCTTTCAGGTGATCGTTCGCATCCTTGCGGAAGCCAAGTACCTCGACACCGCACGCCACATGGGCCTGACGCCACCGATGCTGCACCCGAAGGCCCGCGCCTACCTGAACCGCCTGGGGGACGCTGCAACGCTCGCCCGCATGGAAGCCAAAGCATGAAGACATCCTTCGACGAGCGCCTGAATCAGGTCCTGCCGCGATTGGCATCGCCAGATGTGCTGGACAACCGTGGCGCCGGCGGTGAAATCGGCTTTTGGGTGTTCGACTATCCGCCCGAGAACGAGATGCAGATGCGCTCATGGCTCACGAATGTGATCGAACCGGGACTGCGCAAATTGAAGCCTGGCCTTCGCTTCGCAACGGTCGATCTGTTCGAATGCGTGATCAACCTGCTTGAAGAGCGCGGCCTGCTCGCCAAGGCCTTCGACATGCAGATGAAGCAGGGCGACGAGGCCGTGCTGAAGTCTCTGCGCTCGGTGCTCAAGGAAGACCGTCTGGCGGCGCGCATCGTCGAACTGGCAGGGGCCAAGGACCTTGACCTCCTCATCGTCAAGGGGGTGGGTGCCGTGTACCCGATGCTCCGCACACACACGTTGCTGTCGGCGCTGCACCCGCACATGCGCGATACGCCACTGCTGATGCTTTACCCCGGCCGCTATGACGGCCAGTCCCTGCGCCTCTTCAGCAAGCTCACGGACGACAACTACTACCGGGCATTCAGCCTGGTCTCATGATCAAGTGAGAGCCATGAAAATCAAGGAATTGTTCGTCAAGCAGATCGACCGCCCGATCAATGGCGTCATCAAGGCCGACCAACGTGACGACGACAGCGTGTGGCAGGAGCTGGACGAATACGTCACCACCAAGCAGGTGACCGAATATCTGCGCCGTTTTTTCGACGCATACCTGGCGACAGTCGACCGCCCGAATGATCCAACGATCACGGCTCGCATGGGCGTGTGGGTGTCGGGCTTTTTCGGTTCGGGCAAGTCGCACTTCATCAAGATCTTGTCGTACCTGCTGTCCAACCTGGAGGCCACGAACCCCGTCGGCGGCGAGCGGCGGCGTGCCGCCAAGTTTTTCGAGTCCAAGATCAAGGATCCGCTGCTTTTGGGCGACGTTCGTCGCGCGGTGGCCGGCAAGACCGATGTGATCTTGTTCAACATCGACTCCAAGGCCGATGCCAAAAGCGATCGCGACGCCATCCTGCAGGTTTTCCTGCGGGTCTTCAACGAGATGCAGGGCCTGTCCGGAGATGCGCCGCACGTGGCCCACATGGAGCGCCACCTCATTTCCAAGGGCTGCTTCGACGTGTTCAAGGAAGCCTTCAAGGCCTCCAACGGCAATGAATGGGATGCCGAGCGCGACGCTGTCGACTTCCTGCGTGATGACGTGATCGCCGGCCTGAGCAAAGCGCTCAAGATGTCGATTGAATCGGCCGGCAAGTGGTTCGACGAGGCGCGCGATGCCTATCGCATCAACATCGAAGGTTTCGCCGAACTCGTGCGTGCCTACCTCGATGCCAAAGGCCCTGGCCACCGGATCGTGTTCCTTGTCGACGAGGTGGGGCAGTTCATCGGCAAGAACACCCAGCTGATGCTGAACCTGCAAACCATCACCGAGGAACTGGGCACGCTGTGCAAGGGCCGAGCCTGGGTCATCGTCACCAGCCAGGAGGACATCGACGCCACGCTGGGCGAAGCCAACCAGTCGCGCACCAACGACTTTTCCAAGATCACCGCGCGATTCCACACCAGGCTGTCGCTGTCCAGCTCCAACACCGACGAAGTGATCGCGCAGCGCCTTCTGGAGAAGACACCCGCTGCCAAGGCAGCGCTCCTGGCGGTGTGGAAGGCAAAGGGCGACATCATCAACAACCAGCTCTCGTTCGCTGACCACGCCGTGGCCTTCCCGCGCTTCAAGGACGCCGAGGACTACGCCGCGCACTACCCCTTTGCGCCGTACCAGTTCCAACTGCTGCAGAAGGTGTTCGAGTCCATCCGCAAGGTGGGCGCCACCGGGCGCCATCTCGCACGCGGTGAACGCTCGATGCTCGATGCGTTCCAGACCGCAGCAATCAGCAACGGCAACAAGGACATCGACGCTTTTGTCCCGCTGTACGACTTCTACCCGTCCATCGAGAGCTTTCTCGATTCGACCGTCAAGCGCGCCATCGACCAGGCCGGCGAAAACCCGGCGCTGGAGCCGTGGGACATCAAGCTGCTGCGCGCGCTGTTCCTGATCCGCTATGCCGATGCCGTCAAGGCCACCGTGGACAACCTGGCCACCCTGTGCCTGGACCGTGTGGATGCCGACAAACTGGCCTTGAAGCGCCAGATCCAGGAGAGCCTGGCCCGGCTGGAGCGGCAGAACCTGGTCAGCCGCAACGGCGACCTCTGGTTTTTCCTGACCAACGAAGAGCGCGATGTTTCGCAGGAGATCAAGTCGGTCGAGATCTCGGCAGCCGAGGTCTCGCGCCTGGTGTGCGAGCTGGTGTTTGACGAAATGCTCAGCGGCCAAACCAAGGTGCGCCACCGCGACACCAAGACCGACTACGAGTTCAACCGTCTGCTCGACGGCGCGCCGTGGCGCCAGGCCAACCAGCAACTCACGTTGGAAGTGCTCTCACCCGTGGGCGCCGACTACGAGCTGATGACCGAAGCCAAGTGCATCGGTCGAAGCGTGGAGGGCGCCGGCCGCGCCATCCTGCGCATGGCCAACGACGCCCGGGTGGACGTGGAGCTGCGCACCTACGCGCAGATCGAAAAGTACATCGCGGGACCCAAGGCCGACTCCGCCACGCCGTCGCTCAAGCGCATCCTGCTGGATCGCAAGGAAGAAAACCGCGAGCGAAAGAAGCGCATCCTCGGGCAGTTGTCGGACCTGTTGAGGCAGGGCGACTTCTACGCCCTGGGCCAGAAACTCACCCTCAAGCCTCAGGAGCCGTCCGGTCTGCTGGACGAGGCGCTGAACTACCTCGTCTCCAACACCTACTCCAAGCTCGGCTACATCAAGGTGCGCCAGGCCGACCCGGCCGCCGAGATCCGCGCCGTGCTGTTGGCCGATACGCACGGGCAATACAAGATCGCACTCGACGGCGAAGACGGCAACGCCCTGGCCATAGGTGAGATGCGCCAGTACCTCACCGTGGCGGCCGGCGCCAGCCGCGTGCTGCTGTCCGACGTGGTGGAGCGGTTTGCCGGCGCGCCCTGGGGCTGGCGGCCTGAGCTGGAAACGGTGCTGCTGATCGCCCGGCTGTTCATGGCCGGTGAGATCAAGCTGGTGATGGAGGGTTCAGACCTCGATCCCAAGTCCGCCGCCGAGCCGTTGACCAAGGCCGCGCGCTTCAAGCAGGTGTCCATCCTCAAGCGCAAGTCTGCCGATGCCGGCACCCGCACCAAGGCACGCGACCTGCACCGCGAAATCTTCTCCCTTCAGCCGCCGGATGACGAAGACGGCCTGGTGGCGGCGTACCGCGACAACCTGGGCCAGCGGAAGGTCGCGCTTGAGCGTGCCAAGGTCAAGGCCGAGCAGAAGCACCACCCGGGCGCCGCAGAGATCGCCAAAGCCCTTCAGGCGATTGACCGTCAACTAGCCATCCGTGACCCCTTTGAGTTCTTGAACGCCATGCTGTCGTCCCGCGACGATTGGCTGGACCTGGCCGAGGACACGCACGATGTGCTCAGCTTCTACAAGACCCAGGCCCCGGTCTGGGCTCGCATGCTCGACGGCCTGGCTAGCTTTGCCGACAACCGCGAGGCACTGGCCAAGGATGCCGTTTCAGCGCAACCGTTGAGCGACCTGGAGGCCATCCGTGCCAACACGGTGCCCTACGCGCAGGTCAACCGCATCGAGGCCTTGCTCGCGACTGTCGAGAAAGTCAACGAAGCGTTGGCCAGCGAACGGCGCGAGAAGGCGCTACTGTCCCTCGACGCCAAGATCAAGGAAGCCACGGATGCCCTGGACGATGCCCAAGCAGAGCCCAACGTGCGTAACGCCGTGCTGCGGCCACTGCAAGAGCTGAAGGCGCAGCTCGCCGCGCTGGTGAGCATTCCGCGCATCATGTTTTTGCAGCAGCGCGCAGGTGAACTGCTGGATGAGGCGATGGACAAGATTGCCGCCGCCGTGGCCGCCGCCGTCAAGGCCAAGGCTGCGGTCAAAGCACCATCCCCGGCCACTCCGGGTGGAACGCCAACCCCGCCCCCGCCACCCGCACCCGCGGCCGCCAAGCCGATCCGCGTGGTTCGCACCGCAGACCTGGGCGCCAAGACCTACCTGGAAACCGAGCAAGAGGTTGACGACTACGTGGCCAAGCTCCGTGCCGAGCTGATGGCGGCCATCGCATCGGGCCACCGCGCCCGTATCCAGTAAGCACACCGATCCCCGGGGATAGACGTGAATAAGGCCAACCTCAAGAGCTACGCACCCAAGGCGCGGCTGGACTTCATCAAGGCGGTGACCGAGCGCGCCAACGTGCTGGGCATCTCGGCCGCAGGCTCCGCGCCAGCCCAGTTGCGCGGGGATGTCGCCATCATCGACGGGCGCGAGTGGCCGGCGAAGGTGGCCGGGCAGCGCGACCAACTCATCTCCCGCATCAAGCGTCATGGCTTCGAGCAGACCATGGATGAGGTGGCCTACACCTGGTTCAACCGCTTCGCCGCGCTACGGTACATGGAGATCCACGACTACCTGGGCCACGGCTGGCGCGTTCTGTCCAGCCGCGACGGCGGCCTGCCAGAGATCCTGCGCCACGTCAGCGAGGTGACGCTGCCAGGACTCAACGCCGACCGTGCGCGCGAGATGCAGCTGGCCGGCAACCAGGACAACGAGCTCTACAAGTTGCTGCTGGTGGCCCAGTGCAACGAACTGTCGCGGGTGATGCCCTTCCTGTTCGAGCGCATCGACGACGAGACCGAACTGCTGCTGCCTGTGAACCTATTGCGCACCGACTCCATCGTGGCCAAACTGGTTGAATCGGTACCCGAGGAAGACTGGCAGGAGATCGAGGTCATCGGCTGGCTGTACCAGTTCTACATCAGCGAGAAAAAGGACCAGGTCATCGGCAAGGTGGTGAAGAGCGAGGACATCCCTGCCGCCACCCAGCTCTTCACGCCCAACTGGATCGTGCAGTATCTGGTACAGAACAGCGTGGGTCGGCTGTGGTTGATGGCCAATCCCACCAGCACGGTGGCCAGCCAATGGCCGTACTACATCCAGCCGGTAGACCAAACGCCTGAGGTGCAGGCACAACTGGATGCGCTGATCCAGGCGCGCATCCGCGAGGATGGCGAGACGCTGAACCCCGAGACCATCACGGTACTGGATCCGGCCTGCGGCAGCGGCCACATCCTGGTGGTGGCCTATGACGTGCTCACGGCCATCTACCTGGAACGTGGGTACCAGCCCCGCGTCATTCCGCGCTTGATCCTGGAGAAGAACCTGTACGGCTTGGACATCGACGCTCGCGCAGGCCAACTTGCCGCGTTCGCCTTGCTCATGAAGGCCCGAGCCGATGATCGACGGCTTTTCAGTGATCCACTCAAGCTCAATGTGCTGAGCTTCCAAGAGAGCAAGGGGCTGAATGTCGATGAATTGGCTTCCCATCTAGAACCCTTTGGCCTACAGCGCCTGCACATCAAGGCGGTGCTCGACGTCTTCGAACATGCTAAGACTTTCGGTTCGCTGATCCAGATTCAGGCAGCGCTAGGCGGGCAACTCGCGCCGATGAAGCAGGGTTTGCAGCACGCGCTGCAAGACGGTGACCTGTATGCGCAGCAGGCGGCAAGGGAGCTTCTGCCGCTGGTTTGGCAAGCGTTGGTGCTGGCAGCGCAATTTGACGCCGTTGTGGCCAATCCGCCATACATGGGTAGCAAGTACCACTGTGCGATCTTGAAGAAATTTGTTGAGAGCGGGTATAGGCCTGGTCGGGCCGACCTCTATGGTGCATTTACAGCGCGCAACATGCAGATGGCCAAGCCGGGTGGGTACATCAGCATGATTACATTCACCAGCTGGATGTTTTTGTCTTCGTTTGAACAGTTAAGAATGCAGATTTTCGAAGACGCGCCAATTTCAATGCTTGTACATAACGGAAGAGGTGTCTGGGGGTCGGATTTTGGAACGTGCGCCTACGTATTGCAATGTTCTGCTCCAAAGATGCTCAGTGGTCGTTTCCTTCGGCTCTTTGAGAAACAAGGAAGCGTAGCAAGCAACGACGAATTGGAGCGGCGCTTTCATATAAATCCACGATTTGAAGCGAACGCAGACGACTTCAAAAAGATACCCGGTAGCCCCGTCGCGTACTGGTTAAGCAACGCTGTTAGGGCAGCGTTTGGTCATATGCCGCTAGAACGAATCACGATCTCTGAAGGGCAGAATAAGACAGCCGATAATGACCGCTTTGTAAGGTTTGCTTGGGAAGTGAGCAGTCAAGCGGTTGGTCAAGGTCGGAAGTGGTTGAGCTATGCCAAGGGCGGAGCGTTTCGCAAATGGTTCGGCAATTTGGAGCATGTAGTTGATTGGAGTGATCTCGCTCGCGCTCACTATCGAAAAGATTTTAGTTGTCGCATTATTCACGAGTCGCTTTGGTATGAGCCTGGAATCAGTTGGACGCTCTTGGCGTACGACCAGAGCTTCCGATATTTGCCGAAGGCGGCCACATTTGATATGACCGGCTCGTCAGTATTTTTCAAAGATTCAATGAACATTGAGCCCGTGCTTGCGTTTTTAAACTCAAAGATCTGTTCTTATCTCACCAACATTACAAATCCCACCGTTGCCCTCCAAATCAAAAACGTAAGGGACTTGCCAATTGCATTCAGCATGAATGCTGCGGTTGCGGACAATGCAAGGAGATGCGTAGCATTATCGAAGCTTGACTATTGTGCGTATGAAACTGCGCTTGAGTTTAGTGTTTTACCAATTCGACAAATTTCACTAGATACGTCGGCCTCAACAATTAAGTCCAGCTATATCGCATGGATCGACCAGAACCGAGAAGCGATCTCTGAGATGAAAAGGCTCGAAGAGGAAAGCAATCGATTTTTTATCGAGGTCTATGCGCTGGCAGGTGAAATCACGCCAGACGTATCAAGCGAGAAGATCACACTTACGGTGAATCCAGCCTATCGCTATGGCGGGAAGCTAACCGAAATGGAGCAGTGGACTCGCTTTCGCCAAGATACGGTCGCAGAACTGATCTCCTACGCCGTCGGTTGCATGATGGGCCGCTACAGCCTGGACGAACCAGGGCTTATCTATGCGCACGGCGGCAACGTCGGCTTCGACCCAAGCCGGTTCGAGAAGAGGTTCCCGGCCGACGCTGATGGGATTGTTCCAATTACCGACGGACGCTGGTTCAACGACGACGCCGGCAGCCGCGTTCGCGAATTCCTTCGTGCCGTCTGGGGCGCCAATACTATCGAAGAAAACATGGTGTGGCTCGCCGAAAGCTTAGGCGCCAAGGGCAGCGAAACGTCGGATGAAACCATACGCCGCTACCTGACTGACAAGTTCTTCAAGCACCATCTGCAGACCTACAAGAAGCGCCCGATCTACTGGCTCTTCTCCAGCGGCAAGCAAGGCGCCTTCCAGGCCTTGGTTTACTTGCATCGCTACAACGAAGGCACATTGGCCCGGATGCGCGCCGAATACGTGGTGCCGCTGATCACAAAAGTTGTGGCCCGGCTGGACTTGCTGGACAAGGACGTGGCGGCGGCCTCGTCGGCGGCAACCCGCACCAAACTGCAGAAGCAGATTGAGTCGCTGCGGAAGAAGCAGATAGAACTGCTGGCCTACGACGAGAAGCTTCGCCACTACGCCGACATGCGGATCACCCTGGATCTGGACGACGGCGTGAAGGTGAACTATGCCAAGTTCGGTGATTTGCTGGACAGCGTAAAGCTGGTCACCGGGGGGGCAGGCGATGACTGAACCCACGCAAACCAGCGTTCTGGCACTGCCACCTGCTGCGCTGGCCGAATACCAGGCCTGGCTTGGCACCATCAAGCAGCGCATCGTGTCGGTGCGTCTGCGCATGGCCTTGGCGGCCAGCCGCGAGCTGATCCAGTTTTACTGGGACCTGGGTGCGCTGATCGCCCACAAGCAGGCGCAAAGCCAATGGGGCGACAAGCTGATTGCCCAGTTGTCAGCTGACTTGCAAAAGGCTTTTCCCGACATCAAGGGCCTGTCGGCGTCGAACCTGAAGTATTGCCTGCGGTTCTTTCAGTTCTACACCGGCGGGCAAGGTGAATCCGACCCCGATGGCACTGCCGCCTCATTTGGTCAACAGCCTGTTGACCAATTGCCCTGGGGGCACAACATCCTGATCTTTACCAAGTGCAGCAGCTTGGAAGAGGCCCGCTTCTACATGGCGCAAACGTTGCAGCAGGGCTGGAGCCGCGACGTGCTGGCATTGCAACTCAAGTCCAAGCTGCACGCCCGTGCGGGCCAGGCGGTGACCAACTTTTCGCACACGTTACCCCCGCCGCAGTCAGACCTGGCCCAGCAAACCTTGAAAGACCCGTACACCTTTGACTTCATGGAGATGACTGCGCCCTACAACGAGCGCGACGTGGAGCGCCAGCTCACGCAGCACATCACCCAGTTTCTGCTGGAGCTGGGCAAGGGTTTTGCCTTCATCGGCCGACAGTACCACCTGGAAGTTGCAGGCAACGACTACTACATCGATCTACTTTTTTACCACGTCACACTCAAGTGCTATGTGGTGGTAGAGCTGAAAAATCGCAAGTTCATCCCCGAATACGCCGGAAAGCTGAACTTCTATTTGTCGGCCGTGGACAGTTTGCTCAAACGCGAAGACGACCAGCCCACCATCGGCCTGCTTCTTTGCCGCGATAAGAACAACATCGAGGTGGAGTTTGCCCTGCGCGACATGAGCAAGCCGATGGGCGTGAGCGAATACACCTTGGTGGAGGCATTGCCAGACAACCTGAAAGGCGCACTTCCGACGGTGGAGGAGATTGAAAGCGACTTGCAGCAACTACAGCAGCAAGATGGGGCGAGCGAATGATTTCACTCGCAGACCTTGGCATGGCTTACCGAAAAGCCAAGGTTGATCTCTATTATTCGTCCCACGCGTCCTTGAATGCGCTCGCCGACTACGAGGAAAAACTCCACGAGCACCTGACTGCCTTGTTGGTGCAGATCAACGGTGACGATGAGTCTTGGGTAACAGCGCCCAAATTTGTTGGCACTTGGACGCTTGCCACGAAGTCCGTGAGCATGGCGGAATGGAAGAAATTCAAGGCCAAAGATGGCAATGGATTGATCTTTTCATCTCCGGCAGAGGAATGGGCGCATGCCTGTTCCCTGTTGGCTGGTCAAAACGAGCCCGTGAAGCCAGAAGCGGAGTTTCGGGTGATGGCCAAATGCAGCATCGATTTTCATGTGCTGTCCACATTGTGGATCCTGAAAGTTGGGCATCTCTTCGATGCCCAATTGGCTGGCTGCGCCATGGGCAACCGTTTGCGCCGCACGCAACACGGCACCAAGATCAACGAATTGTCACTGGGTTCGTTCGAACCCTATCTGATGCCTTTCCGCAAATGGCGGGACAACGGCATCTATGCCATGCGCAGGGCACTGGATGAGGGCAAACGCATCGTCGCGCTCACAGCCGATGTCGCCTCGTTTTATCACGAACTCAACCCCGGGTTTATGCTCGCCCCGGCCTTTGTCAATGATGTATTGGCGCTGGAGATCGATGGCGAACAGGCCAAGCTGCACCGGCTTTTTATACGCGCACTGGAGGCATGGGCAACGCTTACCCCTCTAAAGAAGGGGCTGCCCGTTGGGCTGCCCGCATCCGCAGTGGTCGCCAACGTCGCGCTCATTGAACTTGATCGAGCCATTGAGCAGCAAGTTGTGCCGCTCTACTACGGCCGCTACGTAGATGACATTTTGCTGGTGATGGAGAACGGTGCCGGTTTCAGCTCAACCACCGAGTTGTGGAATTGGCTCTTCGCTCGATCGAATGGCAACCTTGTATGGATTGACGGCAAGGCGGAATCTGACAAGAAGATCGCGTTCCAGCCTGCGTATCTGGTGAGTAGCAATAGCAAAGCTCATTTCGCCAACGCGAAAAACAAAGTTTTCATGCTGGCTGGCGACCCTGGAAGAGCACTCGTGGACGCCATTGCGCATCAGATCCATGCGCGAGCCAGTGAATGGCGCGCCATGCCGCGGCTACCGCTGTCACCCAAGCACGTCGGCACCGATCTGCTGACCGCTACACAGAGCGATGGCGATGCCGCTGACAACCTTCGAAAAGCCGATGCCTTGACGATGCGCCGTGCAGGTTTTGCCATCAAACTGCGCGACTTCGAGGCCTATGAGCGCGACCTTCACCCCGATGACTGGAAGGAGCATCGCCAGGCATTTTTCCGCGCGTTCATCCAGCATGTTCTGGTATTGCCACAGTTTTTCGATTTGGCGATTTATTTGCCGCGCGTGATTCGGCTCGCAACGGCCTGCGAAGACTTTCTTGATCTGCGCGAAATCATCAATGCCGTGGAATCGCTTTGTAGGCAGGTTGATGAAAAGTGCGACGTCGGCATCAAGGCTTACTCTGCAGGCGAGCAATATCCGAAAAAGGAACTACTCACCAAGTGGCGCGCGCAACTCTTCAGCAGTGTTATTGAAAGCATAACGGCGGCATTTCCACCCCGACTGTCCAAATCTGGCAAGCAGGCTTGGGCGGGCCACATGGCCGATTGCTATGAAATTCTGATGCCCGCGTTCGATTTCCTCGAATACCAGTTTTCTGTACAGTGGTTTCAAACGCGGCAGGCGCGCCTCTTTTCGCTCGACCTGGCGCACATGCCATTTCGCTTTATCGGGCTTCCTCGTGAGCTGATTGCCCAACGCGGCATCCCGGCCAAAAAGACCATTTTCACTTCTATTGAGGCGCATGGTCTGGTGCGCAACGCCGTGTTTGACGGCGTCAAGGAGGTTGCCAAGTGGCTCAAGCTCAAGGGGCTACCACACGGGCTGCTCTTTGCCACACGGCCGTTCAACCTGCCCGAACTGTTCATCTTGAACAAGGATGTGCATGCGCCGCAGGGCCAAGCGCCCATGCGCGCTGCGGTGTTGGCGCTTCGGGGCTTCAATCTCAACGAGAAGATGCCTTGTTTCGACAAGCATGGTGTTTTGCAGGTCCCGAACAGCGCTAGTCCGCAAAAACACGAGATTGCCGTTTCCAGTTGGCGGACCCATTTGGACAGTTGGACTGCGGCCGTGATGCGCACCCGTGACCCAGACAAGGACCGGTATGCACGATTGAACCGGTTGTTGGACGGCGTGATCGCGCAACCTCATGAAAGCCGCTACTTCGTTCTGCCAGAGCTGGCATTGCCCGCGCACTGGTTCATTCGCATCGCCCGAAAGCTGCAGGGCCGTGGCATCTCACTGATCACAGGCATCGAATACCTTCATGCAAGCAAAGCCCGAGTACGCAACCAGGTTTGGGCTGCTCTGTCGCATGATGGTTTGGGTTTCCCGTCGCTCATGATCTACCGTCAGGACAAGCAGCGCCCGGCCTTGCATGAAGAGCAAGAGATCCATCGCTTGGCCGGTCTGAAGATGAGACCGGAAACCTCATGGAAAGGCGGAATTCCGCCCATCGTCCAGCACGGTGATTTTCGATTTGCGCTGTTGGTGTGCAGCGAGTTGACCAACATCAGCTACCGTGCCGCGTTGCGGGGCAAGGTAGACGCCTTGTTCGTGCCTGAATGGAATCAAGACACCGAAACCTTCAACCCCTTGGTTGAGTCCGCTGCATTGGACATGCACGCTTACATTGTCCAATGCAACGACCGCGTGTACGGCGACAGCCGCATCCGTGCGCCCTTCAAGGACAGTTGGAAGCGCGATGTATTGCGGGTCAAGGGCGGTGTCACTGACTATTGCGTGATCGGTGAGCTCGACGTCTTGGCGTTGCGTAAGTTTCAGAGCAGCTACCGCTCACCAGATAGACCATTTAAGCCGGTGCCTGACGGTTTTGAAATTAGCCATGAGCGAAAAGTATTGCCGACAGGCGGGACAGATTGATGACGAACGATCAGAGCAGGGACAGCTAGCATGAAGAGTTTCGCTGACCCGAGCTTTCTTGCCGCATTGAGCCGTCTGTTCCAGGAAGGTCCCGAACTGGTCTTCTGGAATGACGCTGGTGGCGAGTTTGCCAGTCAAGTAGACGGCATTCAGATCGATGGCGTCAAAGTGTTGCGGTTGGACCAGATACCGGCGTTGAAGGCCAAGATCGCCGTCGAGCGGGAAGTCGGCGGTCGCTGGCTGATCTATGCGCCGTTCGACGAGCCCGAACCGGCTCAAGACTGGCTACTGGACGCTCGGTTGCGTGGCAAGCCCTTCAGTGCCGATACGGCGTCGATCCAGCTGGAGGAACTCGGCCTGAGCACACGGTCGCTGCGCGACCACCTGAAGCTGCGCGCCAAGTACCTGCGCGCCCGCGACCGCTTCGACCGCATCAAGCGGTGGGTGCAACCGACCGACACAGCCGACGACCTGGACCGCAAGATGATCGCGGCCGTGGCGCGTGCCGAAACTGCGGACCCCTCGGCCATCCTGCTCAAAGTGTTTGCGGCCGTAGTAGCGGAAGACAGTGACCTGGGCGCCCGCCCCAAGGTGCTCGACGAGTTGGCGGCGTTTGACCTAGAGGCTGCGTTCTGGAGTCTGGTGGAGCGCGAGTTCGGGTATCGGGAAGCGGGCAGTGAAGAGCCCACGCTCCGGGGCCTGCTGTACCGCCTGTTCGCGACGGACTTCTGCAACGGCATTCACAACACCACCGCATCGCTGGCGCACTTTGTGATCGAAGCGCGTGCCAAGGCGGCACAGGCATCGGTGTTTGCCAGCCGCTGGCGAACCGACATGGCCAATTACGGCAGCTACGACGTGCTGTCAGGCCTGGTGGCCGACGATCTTAAGATCGCTACCTTGCTGGGCCCTATGCAGGCCGAAGAGCTGGCCGACGCGATGACGTTCGAGGCCATCGAGAGGCGCGTGATCGGTGATCTCAAGGCGCGCATCATCGCGGGCAGTGGCGCCAACATGGATTCGGTGCGCGAGCTCATCGCGCGGCGGCGTGATGGACACTGGGCCAACCCGTTGCTGGCGGGCGCCAATGCCGCCACGCGGGCACTGGCGGCCAGCTACGACGCACTAGAGGCCGCTGCTGGCTTCTTCGAGCTGCAGGCCAAGCACGGGCAGGCGTTCAGCTTCCCGAACGCTGCGGCGGCGTTTCAGGCGTACCGCACCGAACTTTTTCGATTCGATCAGCTTTATCGCTGGTTCATGCGAGCCTCGGAGTCGGTGGAGCCAATGGGCTGGTCGCTGCTGCATGAGTTGCGCGACCGCATGGAAGATGCATATTCCGGTTGGTTCATCGGTCAGTTGGCTTCCGCTTGGGGTGCCGTTGTCGAAGGGTCGGTGGGCCTGCTTTCGGCCTGGAAGATGGACCAGGTCGTCAATCAGCAGCACTTCTATGCGCGGCACGTCGCGCCGGCCTTCGATGGCGGGGCCAAGCGCGTGTTCGTCGTCATCTCCGACGCCTTTCGCTACGAGGCGGCGGCCGAGCTGGTGGACGACCTCAACGCCCGCAACCGGGTCAAGGCCCGACTGGATGCGATGCTGGGCGTGCTGCCCAGCTACACGGCGCTCGGCATGGCCAGCCTGCTGCCGCACCAGCGCATGGCCTACAAGGACAATGCGTCGCAGGACGTAACGGTGGATGGCCAGCCCGCGTCGACGCTGGAGCAGCGTTCGACAGTCTTGGCCGGGCATGGCGGCGTTGCCATCAGCCGTGATGCACTGATGGAAAAGGGCAAGGACAAAGGTCGCGACTTCGTCAAGCCGCACAAGGTGGTCTACGTCTATCACGACCTGATCGACATGATCGGCGACAAGCGCGGCTCGGAGACCAAGACCTTCGAGGCCACGGCGCAGACCATCAAGGAGCTGTCGGAGCTGGTGGGCTTCATCGTCAACAACCTCAACGGTTCGACGATCTTCGTCACCGCCGACCATGGCTTCATGTACCAGGAATCCGCCCTGGACGAGGCTGACCGTCACTCCGTGCAGGAAGGTATGCCGGGGGTGCTGAAGCCCAAGAAGCGCTACATCCTGGGCCGCGGCATGTGGCCGATGCAGAACGCCTGGGCGGGCAACACGGCCACCACCGCGGGTACCGATGAGGGCGCCGGCAGCCTCGACTTTCTGGTGCCCAAGGGCGCGGGCCGCTTCCACTTCGTAGGCGGTGCTCGCTTCGTGCATGGCAGCGCCATGCCGCAGGAGGTGGTTGTGCCGGTCATCGTTGTCAAGGAAAGCGATACCGAGAAGACCAAGACCAAGCTGGTGGAGGTGAGCCTGCTGGGGTCCAGCAACAAGGTGGTCACCAACAAGCAGCGCTTCGAGTTCATCCAGACCGAGGCGGTGTCGGAGCGCGTGCTGCCGGTGACCTTGCTGTTCACCATCCGCGATGGCGACAAGCCAATCAGCGACGAACTGGCCATCACCTTCGACAGCACTTCGCCGATGCTCGACGAGCGCAAGCGCTCGGCCATGCTCACGCTGGCCGCAGGCTCGTATGACCGAGCGAGGGACTACTTTCTGGTGGCCAGAGATGCCAAAACAAAGGCTGAGGCCTGGCGCGCCCCGTTGCGCATCGACCTCGCATTCAGCAATGACTTTTAGGGGCCGCCATGGCTGACGAGACTGCACCGGCTGTTTTGACATCTGTCGCCACCATCGACGCGGGCCTGGACAAGCTGCTGAACGAGCGCTTCGCCGGGCGTGTGGTGCGCAAAGACCTGACCAAGCTCATCAAGGAAGGCGCGAACGTTCCGGTCTACGTGCTGGAGTACCTGCTGGGCATGTACTGCGCGTCAGACGACGCCGAGACCATTGGCGCCGGCCTGGTGACGGTCAAGAACATCCTGGCCGAGAACTATGTGCGGCCCGACGAGGCCGAGAAGGTCAAGAGCAAGATCCGCGAGCGCGGCTCATTCAAGGTGATCGACAAGGTTACCGTGAAGCTAAACGAAAACCGCGATGCCTACGAGGCGTTGCTGTCCAACCTGGGCATCAAGAACGCCGAGGTGCCCGACTCCTACGTGCGGCAGTTCGAGAAGCTGCTGGTCGGTGGCATCTGGTGCATCGTGACCTTGCAGTACCGCTTTGAGGAGAACCAGCGCACGTCGCCGTTTGTGGTGTCGGACCTCAAACCAATCCAGATGCCGAATCTGGACATGGAGGAACTGTTTGCTGGCCGCAAGGGGTTCACCGAAGAGCAATGGATAGATGCGTTGCTTCGCTCGACGGGCATGGAGCCCACCTGCTTCAAGGAACGCGTGAAGTGGCACCTGCTGGCGCGGATGATTCCGCTGGTGGAGAACAACTACAACCTCTGCGAGTTGGGGCCGCGCGGCACGGGCAAGAGCCACATTTACAAGGAGATCAGCCCGAACTCCATTCTGGTGTCCGGCGGCCAGACCACGGTCGCCAACCTGTTCTACAACATGAGCGCCCGCAAGGTCGGTCTAGTTGGCGTTTGGGACGTGGTCGCATTTGATGAAGTTGCGGGCATCAACTTTAAAGACAACGACGGCGTGCAGATCATGAAGGACTACATGGCCTCAGGCTCGTTCAGCAGGGGGCGCGAGTCCATCAGTGCGAACGCCGCAATGGTTTTCGTGGGCAACTTGCCCCAGGGGCAATCGGTCGAGTCGCTGGTGAAGACCAGTCACCTGTTTGCACCGTTTCCGGATGTGATGATCGACTCGGCTTTCTTCGACCGCTTCCATGCCTATGTGCCGGGCTGGGAGATCCCGAAGATGCGGCCCGAGTTCTTCACCGACCAGTACGGCCTGATCGTGGACTACCTGGCCGAGTGGGCGCGCGAGATGCGCAAGCGCAGCTTCGCCGATGCGATCGACAAGCACTTCAAGCTGGGCAACAACCTCAACCAGCGCGACACCATCGCCGTGCGGCGCACTGTCTCGGGCCTGCTGAAGCTGATTTGCCCGGACGGCGTCTACACCAAGGACACGGTGCGCAAGTGCCTGGAGTACGCGCTGGAAGTTCGCCGGCGGGTCAAGGAGCAGCTCAAGAAAATCGGCGGCATGGAGTTCTACGACGTGCACTTCTCGTACATCGACTTGGAAGACCTGCAAGAGCGTTTCATCTCGGTGCCCGAGCAGGGCGGCGGCGGACTGATTCCCGAAGGCCGGCTCAATCCCGGCGTGCTGCACACAATCACCATGGGCGATGGCGGCATGCCGGGCGTGTACCGGATGGAAATCCAGGCCATGGCTGGCGGCGGCAAGCTGTCGGTGTCGGGCCCGGTATCACGCGAACCGGTGCGCGTGGCCTTCGACTACTTCAAGGCCAACGCCGGCCGCGTGAGTGCATCGATCCACCCGACCGAGCGCGACTTCCACCTGCACATGGTCGAACTGCAAAGTGCGGGCTCGCCTGAGGCGTTGACCTTGGCCAGCTTCATCGTGCTGTGCTCGGCTGCGCTGGGCAAGCCGGTGCAAAGCCAGATGGTGGTGATGGGTGATATGTCCTTGGGTGGCACGATAACGCAGGCCCGGAACTTGGCTGAAAGCCTGCAGGTAGCGTTTGACGCTGGGGCAAAACGGATACTTCTTCCGATGTCGAGCGTGACTGATATTCCGTCAGTTCCCGGGGAGCTATTTGCGAAGTTTCAGACGAGCTTTTACTCGGATCCCGTCGATGCGGTGTTCAAGGCGCTCGGGGTCGAATGAGCATGTGCGGCGGAGCCCTTAGTAATGAACCCCAAGGCGATGGGTAAGAAGTTTCGACCGAAGCGCGAGCGTCGCGCCGGTGCGCACCGCTCATCACAGGAATATCCCGATTGGCTTTGCTCCCCGAAACCCGCCTGATCGTCGATCAGGTCGAACAAATCACCGAACGGCCGATCCGCTTCGCCGAGGATGCGGCGCTTCCGGTCATCGCAAATTTGCGGATCGCCCGCAACGGCGCGGAAGAACACGTTCTCACCGTCCGGCCGGGCGGCGAATCGCTGGATTATGTGGTGGCGTATCAGTGTGGGTATGTCCTGCGCTTGTACGAAACGCCGCCCGATCAACGCTTCGATTTCGCGGCCAGTCCGAGCGACGCGGCCGATCGCATGGCGCCCCTGCTTAAGGCCATGCTGGCATCAGGGGACGCCGCGCCGGATCTGCCGGCGGTGGCCGAGCGGATGTCCCACTGGTTGCTGTTGACGCTGCGGTCCTTGCCGGTCGGGCTGCGCATCGACCGCTGGATTTACGACACGTCTCCCGCCCTGCGCGAGCAACAGGCGGCTTCGCTCACGCGGCAGCAGGAAGAAAACGCCGGGCATATTCGGTGGCGGGCCGGCAAGGTGCGGTTTCCGCCCCAATTCCTGGCGATCGATGCCGTGCATGCCCTGTTCACGGATCGGCTGCTTGGCACCGGGTACTTCGCAACACCCTACCAGGCGGTCGGGGTGGTCAACGACGGCATGCGACTTCTGAACATTCTGGATGAGCTTCCCGCCGACTCGAAGGCGGATCGCGAGCTGGTGGAGGCGTGGGGAACCGCACTGGGCATTCGCGACTGGTTCAACTGGGTGCCGTTTCAACGCTGATTCGGGATGTACCCAGTGCGCCAGGGCTAAGATATCGACATATCTTCTGATCACCACCAACGAGTGGAAAGCTTTGAGATACCAATCTGGCATCTCAAACCCAGGCGATGTAACCGCGAGCCGCGGCGCGAACCCTCTCCATGACAAAGAAACCCACCACCAAGCAAGTTGCTGCCGTAAAAGCGGCAGCCGCGCCACCTTCACCTTCCCACAGAATCGATTGGAGCCAGGGGGTTGTCTCAACGGGTGGAGGCGTCGCGGCAACCATCGGTACGTTGGGAAAGGCCCGTGGAAGGAACAAGAACTCCACCAAATGAACAGGTCGCCATTCGGATCGGCTCTGAGGTTCAATTGCATCATGCCCCAAAGCTAAAATGGCGCCATGCCTTCTGATCGCCCGCTGACCTTCGACATTCCGTTGTCCGACTTCGACCTTGGCCTGTTGCCGCCGTCCGCGCGAACCATCGGTTCGGACGCGTTCGATGACGCGGTGCTGATGTATTTCATGGGGCAGTACGCGGACAAGGGCATCAACGCGGCCGTGTCGGTGGATAGTCGGGCGATCCACGTCACGTTGATCCCGGAGCACCCGCGCAGCCTGCTTGACCACGCCGCGGCCCTGATGCGCGAAGGCAAACTTGCGGACGGCATCGACATTCTGGAATGGTTGCGGGAAAACACAGGGCCCGACGCCGACGTTTTGTACAACCTCGGCATCGCCCGGTCCGAGCGCGGCCAGTTTCCCGAAGCCATCGAAGTGCTGACGGCCTGCACAGCGCTCGACGCAGGCTATGTCGACGCCTGGACCGGGCTGGGAGTTGCCTACCAACGACTCGATCGGCCGGACCAGGCGGAGGCGGCATTGCGCAAGGCAATCGCGCTCAATCCGGGCAGCGGCTTCGCGCACCGGAATCTGGCGCGGTTCTGCTGGCCACCCAGCGCGCCAAGGAGGCGGTACCGCATTTGCGGGAGGCTGCGCACCAGCTTCCCGACGATCCCGGCGTACTCTACGGGCTCGCGCAAAGCCTGTTCGAGACCGGCGATGCGGCCCTGCAAAAGGAGCGCAGCCACTTGCTGAGGCAGATCATCGCGCGCTTTCCGGATCATCCCGTGGCGGAAATGGCGCGTGCGGATCAGACCCGCCAGGCGCACGATGTGCTGCGCTCGCGCACAACCGGCCTGCGCATGGATGTGGTGACCTACATCGTCGACGCGTTGCGGCGGTTTTCCGCCATGAACCAGCAGGACGTGGGCAAGATGACATTGGAGATCGCCACGCTCGGTGAGTCCGGCCTGGAAATCAACGATCCGCGGCAACGGTATCGGATCAAATCCGCGCCGGGGGAGGAGTTCACGGGCTTGCAACTGATTTCCATGATGCACGCGGGCGTACGTCAATTTCAAAAAGACGCGGATACCGGGGCGGATTTCGACGCCGAATACGCAATGGCATTGAGCATGTCCGGTGAAGGCAAGGTGGGCGCCGCATGAAGCCGCTGCCGGCGTCATTTGTACCGCTGGTGGAAGCCATGATCTCGACAGCCCGCCAGAATCTGGAAAAAGGCGAATGGCTTGCGCCGCTCTCCCTCGTCGGACGCTCCTCAACCGGCGAACTGTTTCCGGTGTCGATCGAGACGGGAGACGCCGAAAACAAGGAGTTATCCGCCAGGCAGATCAGGTTGACGGCCGCGATGTTGAAGGCGGATTTCGTGTTCAGTCTCATGGAGGCATGGGCGCTGCCCAAGCGGCTGCTGGCACGGCACCAGGAGATTTTGGATCGCTACGGGTCGATCGGCAACTCGCCGCACAAGGAAGACGTGGTGTCGTTTTCGCTTGAAACGCGGCAAGGGGTGTGGGTGGGGTCCGCCGCCATCAGACCGAAGCCGCCATCGAAAAAGAAGCGCACCTTCGGCCAGGTGGACTTCATCTTCGCCGATGGCGTAGAGGGGCGCTTTGTGGGCTTCTTGCCGCCATTGACCGAAGCCGAAGAGAAGCTGCACTGAATACAGTACTGGAACTGGCGCCTGCGGCACAAATGCCGCACAGCGTAAGTTTCAACTTCGGTGGCTTGGCGGTCGATGCGCGTCTTGCCGCGTAACGTGAGCACATCGCCATTGCACTCAACGCTGAAATCTTCGCCGCGCATGCCGCGCTTCGATGCGCACGCTCAGCGTGGCAGCAGTATCGAACACCTCAACGACCATGCAGGCCCAGCAGGTCGGTGGGTGTGGCCCGGAAGCGCGCCGATGCGCCGTCAACGCGGGCACTGAACCCGCGCCAGCCTGCCGACAGCGCATCCCAGGCCTGATCCGCGGCTTGCTTGAGTTGCACCACAAGCTTGGACACGGTTCGACCCTTTGGCAGGTTCGCATCAGGTTCCACCCGCCGCCGCCGTCATCCCGCCGTCACGTCGATCCGGCGCGGCTGCGCATGCGCTTGTTTGGGGATGCGCAGAGCCAGAACGCCGTCCTTCAGGTTGGCCTCGATGCGGGTGGTGTCGAGTTCGCGGCTCAAAGTGAAGCTGCGGCGGTAACGCGGCACGCGCACTTCGGCATAGATGGCTTCCAGGCCTTCAGGTGTGCGCGGCCGCGCGAGGCATTCGATCAACAGGGCTTCGCCGTCGACCTTGAGCTCCAGATGCTCCTTCGACACGCCCGGCATGTCGACCAGCAGCGTGATGCCGCGGGCGTCCTCAAACACGTCGACCGCTGGCAGGGCGGCGCGCTGTTGATCCTGCTCGGCAGGAGTGGGGGCGGAGTTTCTTACTTGCGTGTTGTCGCTCATGATGGATTCTCCTTGAATACGTTGCGCGTCACTGCACGACGATGCGCTTGGGTTGGGCCGACGCATGGCGGGCGATGCTGATCTGCAGCACACCGTCGCGGTAGCTTGCCTTCACCTGGTCAGGGTCCACGTCGTCCGGCAAGGCAACGGTTCGGGCGAAGCTGCCCGTCCCTCGCTCGCGTGCATACACCTGCACCTTGGGGTCGTCGGCAGGAATGCCGGAAGGGCGCTCGCCCGCGATGCGCAGGACGCCACGATCCAGGCTCACATCGATCTTCGAGGCGTCAAGGCCAGGCGCGAAGGCATAGACCTCTACGCTGGTGGGCGTGCGCCCCACGTTGATCGCAGGCAGGCTGTCCGAGGTGACTGAGCGGATACTGCTAGGCAGGCTGGAGTCCAGCTTCCGCCGGCTCGCCTCGGGAAATGGGGTCTTCGAAAACAGTTTCAAGAGGTAACGTATGACTGCATAAATCACAGGATTTCAGGCCAGGCTACGCCACGCAAGGCTGTCGACGCGCCGCCATCAATGCGCGGTCGGAACCACATCAACGCCGGCGGCCTTGAGCCGACGGCAAACCTCAAGACCCGGATCGCGATTGGCGCCTGTGATGACGGCAACAGGCTGATCACTCATGAATGGCGATCGATAGCGAATGGGGATGCGGATTGTAAGACGCAGGCTGCGATCGGCGCCCGGGTCAGCTTCCGCCAGGCAGCCCCGCCTTGCAACCGCTGCCGCCGATCGACGCATTTGGTGCGGAACAGCGCCCAAAAGACCGATGTGCTTGGCAACTGAAACCGCGCTGGCTGGCGGTATCGTTGCAATCCTTGAGAACTCGTGAAAACCGACACCATGTCGAACCTGCGCTATTGGTCGTTTCCCGTCGCCGACGCCAAGGCGGCGGTCATGATGACGACCAGCTCGCATACCGAAGTCGCGCTGGTCGACATGAGCGCATTGCCGCATTTTCTCGAACAGCTTGAACGCATTCGGCCGCTGCCGGCACCGGCAGCGGCGGAGCAAACGCCGGCCGCGCGCCGCGCCGCCCCGAAGCCCCCTCGCAAACGCCCTACTTGAAAAGCGTGAGCACCCCGGTGTAACCATACAGGCGGTTACGCGCGATCTCGCCGTTGGCGAAAAAGCCGATCAGCGGAATGTCGCCCAGGTGCTCGCGGATGAGCTTCAGTTCGGCACCCCGCTCGCCGAACATGCTCTCGCCGCGCCCGACACAGGCGTGATACAGCGCGGCCTTGGGGCGCTCGGTCAGGTCGTCCTTGAGCTCATAGATCATGCGCAACAAGTCGTTGCGCGCCGACTGCGCGTCGCGCCGGCAGAACAGCACCGTGCTGCCGGTCGCAACCGTGTCGCCGATGGCGATCAACTTGTTTTGCGGGTCGATGCCCACCAGGTTGCGCACCATGTAGTCGTCACCTCCCCCGGCGACTTCGGCGCCCGGCACCACGATGCCCACGAAGGTGTCGCGCGCCGCGGTGCGCAGGCCCTTCAAGTCGCAGCCGAGTTCCTCCAGCATCACTTCCAGCGCCGGGCGCTTGTCGATCGTGATGATGATATTGCCCTCGGCCTGGGTCACCGCGTGGCGGCCGCCGATCGGCGTGCAGCCTTGCGTCAAGCGCGTGGCAATCGCCACGTCGGACGACAACACCACCCCGGAAATGCCGCCGGCGACCACTGCATTGGCGAACTGCACCGTGGCCCCGCGGCTGGAGGACAAGCCGCCTGCCAGGTAGCCGCTGGTGACTTTGCCGGCCATATCCTCGATCAGTTCATCGATATCCGGTGTATGCGGATCGGCATGGACGATCGCGAAATAGGCGGCGTCCGCCCCGGTCACGGTCTTGCTGCCCGCCCTGGGCGGGCGGGCCGTGCCGGAAAATACGGCATGCGAGTCAGGCGGTAGCGGGCAGGTCATGAAGGCCACCGCCGGCTCATCCAGGTATTCCGTCCCGGTCGCGCAAATACCGATGCCGACCGTTCCGACCCAATCGACAATCCCGGTGCGGTTCTTGGCAATGGCCAGGATCTCCGCGGCATAGGGCACGAAAGCCTCTGTCATGTAGACAAAGCCCAGGTTGCCGCCGGGCGCAAGGTCGGCCAAGGCCGTGTCGGTCGCGGTCTTCCAGTCGGCATGGCCGGCGTGGCCCAGTTGCCAGCGGCTCATGTTTTACCGCGCGGTTTTTTGGCAGCAGCCTTGCGCACCGGCGCGGCGCTCTTGCGCGCCGCCGGTTTTGCGGCGGCCGGGGAGATACTTGCCATGCCTTTGGCGAATTCCGACTGCAAGGTCTGCATCCATGCGGTTGGGTCGGGCCAGTTCAAGGGCTTGGCGGCCTCCGTGACGGTTGGCGCGATCGATGACGGCGCTGCAGCAGGCGTTGCTTGCGCCGGCACCGACGCGCCGAACGGGAACTGGCCAAAGCCGGGTGGCGTGAAACCGGCCTGGCCAAAATTCGGCGCGGCCGGCGCCGGCTGCGCAAACCCCGGCTGCGCCGCAGCGGCGCTACGCATGGCCTCGGCAGCCTGCTGCATGAATTCGGCACCTGGCGTGGACTTCATGCTTTTGATCGCGTTCAACTGCATTTCGAGCCCGCCTACCTGCAGGCTCAGCATGTTGAGATTGATTTCCAGCCATTGGCGGATCTGTTTCAACTCGCCCAGGCGCTTTTCGAGATCCCCGGCGGAAAACGCCGGCATGCCACCAGGCAAGCCGCCGGCCACCGCCGCGCCCTGGCCAAAGCCGGGAATACCCATTTGAGCCCACAGGTTCTTGACGAACTCGAACGGATCAGGAACGTTTGACATGGCCGGCGCCTTGCAACACAAGAGCCACCGATTCTACGCGCCTGGATACGCCTATCCTTCACGTCGCGCGGCGGATTTCACCAGTCTCGATACTTTTGCGCGCGGCCGCAACAGCGTCCAGAATGCGCGCGCTGTCGCCCACTTCCTTCATCAGGAGCAGCGCCAGACGCCCCAGAAACAACTCTGTCTTGTCGGCGCCCAAGGCTGTCATGCTGCGGCAGGCCTCGGTGTAGACATGGTCGAGCTGATCGGGAGTGAGCATCACGACCCTTTCAAGGCGCCGTTGACGGCAGCCCGCACCGAAGCCGCGTCGAGCGCGCGCCAGCGTGCCAGCACATGGCCGTCCGGCCGCACCAGGTAATAGGCCTCCGGGCGCGCATCGTAGAGCGAAAAAAGCTCGCCCGACTTGTCCCAGGCCTGGGCCCTGGCATCGCGCGTGGGGGCGATCCAGTGCACCGCGACGGTCACGGCCAAGCCGCTCAAGTCGGGGTCGGGCCGCGCTGCGGCGAGGCACAGGAGCGCGAAGCGCGGACCCAGAAAATCGGTCAGGTAGGCCGGCAGGCCGTCGCGTTCCAGCGGGCATTCGGCAAGCGTCGCGCCCGGTGCCGGCCCGGCGGCGAATGGTTCGCTGTCGGCCAGCGCCAGCCTTGACGCGCCATAACTGATGGCGCTCGACTGCCGCGGGTTGACCAGCGTGGCGAAAAACGGATCGGCCACCGCCAGTCCGAGCGCCGCCTCACGCATCAGCGCGAATGCGTGCGAAGGCGGCGCCATGAAGTCGGTGCTCTTGGCAGCGGCGCGGATGTTCTCGCGCGCGGCGAATACGCGTTCTTCGGAATAGGTATCGAGCAAGCCGGGCAGGGCCTGGCCGCGAATCACATGCGCCAGCTTCCAGGCCAGGTTGTGCGTATCGTCAATGCCGGAATTCATGCCACGCACACCAAAGATCGGCACCAGATGCGCGGCGTCGCCGGCGAACAACACGCGGCCATGGTTGTACTTGTCCAAAGTCAGGCAATTGGCCTTGTAGGAAGAGATCCATACCGGTTCCCAGGGCGCGGTCTCGCCGATCCAGTCGAGATGCGCCTTCACGCGCGGCAGCACGTTTTCCGGCTTGACCGCTTCCTGTGGATCCTCGTCGTCGCGCAATTGGTAGTCGACGCGCCAGATGTCGCCAGGCTGCTTGTGCACCAGGATGGTCGAGCCCGGATTGGAAGGCGGGTCGAACCAGGCGCGCCGCTCGGTCGGATAGCTGCTTGGCAGATGGATATCGACAATGATGTAGGTGCCTTCATACTGGCTGCCGGAGAAGCGCAAACCCATCCGGCTGCGCACGCTGCTGCGTGCGCCGTCGCAGGCTACCAGCCAGTCGCAAGCCATGCGGTAGGCACCCGGAGAGGTGTCCAGTGCCAGCACCACGCCATCGTCCCCGGTCTCGAAACCGGCGAGGCGGGTCTGCCAGCGGATCTCGATCATGTCGGCATGCCTGGCCTCGATCAAGTCGGCCAAGTCCTGCTCGAAATAACACTGCTCCAGATTGACCATCGGATAGTATTTCTGGCGCTTGTCCATCGGCATTTCAAGCCGGTACACCGGCGTTTCGCGGTAATAGCTGGTGCCCGCGGTCCACGGCAAGGCCTTGGCCAGCACCGGCGCGATGCCGCCGATCTGCTCAAGAATCTCCTGCGAGCGGCGCGAGATGCAGGCGGCGCGACTGCCATGCGACACGCTGTCATCGGCCTCCAGCACCACCGAGCGGATGCCGTAGTTGGCCAGGCCCAGCGCCAGCGCCAGGCCGACCGGGCCGCCGCCGGCGATGGCCACCGGATGCCGCGTCGCCTCGAGGCCCGCGATCAGCGGCGGCAGCTTGGGCGGATACTTGCGGTAGGTGAAGTATTCGTACATGTCGGGATCAGATCAGTTTGTTGGGCAACCAGGTGGCCAGCCAGGGAAACACGCAAATCAGGAACAGCCGCACGAAGTCGGCGCAGGCGAATGGCATGATGCCGCGTACCACGGTGGCCATCGGCAGGTTGCCCACGCCCTGGATCACAAACAGGTTGATGCCGACCGGAGGCATGATCATGCCGATCTCGCACACCGTGATCAGCATCACGCCGAACCAGATCGGGTCGAACCCCAGCGCTGTCACCAGTTTGAATACCGGCGCCACGGTGAGCAGGATCATCGAGATCTCGTCCATCAGGGCGCCCAGGATCACGTAGAACACCATCAAGGCGAATATCACCATCCAGCGGTTCCAGCCCAGGCCCTTCACATAATCGACCAGGAAATCGGTCAAGCCGGTGGACTCGACGAAGAAATTGAAGATGTTGGCGCCGATCAGGATGGTGAAAATCATGCCGGTGGTGAGCCCGGTTTCGGCCAGCGATTTTTTCAGGTTGTCGCGCGTCAGGTTGCCGGTGGCCCAGGCCATGAAGGCGGCGCCGAAAGCCCCGACCGCGGCCGCCTCGGTATCGGAAAACCAGCCGAAATACAGGCCGCCCAGCACCACGCCGAACAGCAACAGAACCTTCCATACGTCCTTGAGCGATACGAGGCGTGCGGGCCAATCGCTTTTCGGCCCGGCCGGCCCCGCCAGCGGGTTGCGCGCCACCGAGAACCACACCGCGCCCATGTACAAGAGCATGCCCAGGATGCCCGGCAGGATGCCGGAGAAGAACAGCTTGCCGATCGACTGCTCGGTCAGCAATCCATAGATAAGAAAGAGGATCGAGGGCGGGATCATCACACCCAGCGTGCCGCCGGCGGCCACCGACGCGGATGCCAGGCTGTCGGAGTAACCGAGGCGGCGCATCTCCGGCAAGGCCACCCGGCCCATGGTGGCCGCCGTGGCAATGCCGGAGCCGCAAATCGCGCCGAAAATCGCGCATGCGCCGATGGTCGCCATCGCCAGCCCGCCGCGCAGATGCCCGATGAACGCGGCCACGAAACTGTAGAGCGCACGGCTCAAGCCCGCATGTGCGGCAAACACCCCCATGGCAACGAACAGGGGCACGATCGACAGAGAATAGGGAAACGCCGCATCGAACGCGGCGCGGCCGAGCATGAAGCCCGCCGCATTCCAGCCGTTGGTAATGGTCACGCCGACCACCCCGACCGCGCCCATCGCAATGGCCACCGGCATGCGCAGCATGATCAGTGCGATCACCACGCAAAAGCCGGCAAGGCCGAGCAGCGGGCCGCTCATTGCAACGCGATCACGGCGCTGACCTTGCGCGGCAGGCGTCCGCGCACCCGCATCGGCAGCGGCGAATCAGCAGCCAGTTGCGCACACAGCCAAGCACCACCCGCGACGCCGCCTGGTACCGAACGCGGTTCAAAACCCGCCATTGGGATCGAAATTGGGACGGCGCTTTTCCTTGTGGCTGGCTACACCTTCATGCACATCCGGCCCGGCGAAGCCCATGAATTCCAGCGCCAGCGATGAGTCGAAGGTCGGGCCCATCATGCGCAGCCAGTTGTTGAGCGCGTATTTGGTCCAGCGAATCGCCGACTGCGAGCCGGCGGCGAGCTTACCGGCCACCTCGAAGGCCTTGGCCACCAGCTCGCCTTCATCCACCGCCAGCGCCACCAGACCGATACGTTCGGCTTCTTCACCCGAGACCGGTTCGCACAGCATCAGGTAGTACTTGGCCTTGGCCATGCCGCACAACAGGGGCCAGATGATCGCCGCATGATCGCCGGCGGCCACGCCCAAGCGGGTATGGCCGTCGACGATGCGTGCGTTCTTGGCGGCGATCGGGATGTCGGCCAAGAGGCCGGCGACCAGGCCGGCACCGACCGCCGGCCCGTGCATCGCCGAGACGATCGGCTTGTCGCAATTGATCACGTTGTAGACCAGGTCGCGCGCCTCCTTCCATACCCTGGTGCGCACCGCGAAATCGTTCGCCATGTCGGTCACCAGGCCGAAGTCGCCGCCTGCCGAGAAACCTTTGCCTTCGCCGCGCAGGATCGCCACGCGCGCATGCGGGTCGTCGGAAATGTCGCGCCACACGGTCGCCAGCTCCTTGTGGCCGGAATGGTCGGCGGTGGCAAGGCGCCCCGGCCCGCCCATGATGACTTCGACAATCCCCTGGTCATGGCGGCGGATGGTCAGGGTCTTGTAGTGATCGTAGCGGTTCATATTTTCTTGCGTCCTTGCCAGTAAGGTTCCTTCAGCAGATTCTTCTGAATCTTGCCGATCGGGGTTTTGGGGAATTCCGTGACAAACTTGATCAGGCGCGGGCGCTTCAGGCGCGCCAGCTTGGCCTCGCAGTGTGCAATGACTTGCGCTTCGCTGAGCGACATGCCGGGCTTGAGCGCGATATAGGCGGCCGGCAGCTCGCCGAATTTCTCGTCCGGCATGCCGAACACGGCGCACTCGGCGACTTCCTCCAACTGGTAGATCACGTCCTCGATCTCTTTCGGGTAGACATTCTCGCCGCCGGAGATCAGCATGTCCTTGGCGCGATCGAGGAGCGTGATGAAGCCGTCGGCATCAATGGTCCCGACGTCGCCGGTGAAACCCCAGCCTGGCAGCTTGTCGGGAAATTTGTAGAAGGCCGCTGTCTGCTCGGGTTCGTTGTAATACTCGAGCATCAGGTTGTCGCCACGCGAGGCGATTTCGCCGATCGCGCCCGGCCCGACCCGTTCGCCATCGAGATCGAACAGCCCGACATCGACATTGAAGGCCTGGCGCCCGATGCTGCCCAACTTTTGCGGCAGGTACCAGTCGCGCAGCGAGGTAAGCACACCCATCTCGCTCTGCCCGTAGATCTGCGTGAGTTGCAGTTGCGGCAGGCGCTCGCGCAACGCGACCTGCACCCAGTCGGGCATCGGCGCGCCGGCAAACGAAAGCTTGCGCCAGGTGGCGAGCTTGACAGCATCGAAGCCGGCATGACTGACCAGCGCATTGGCCTGGGTCGGCACCATGAAGGCCGCGGTAACGCCGTCGCGCGCGCAGCACTCCATGAATTTTTCCGGCGACCAGGGCGTGACGAAAGTACAGGTGGCGCCCACCAGCATGGCCGGCTGGAACATGATGTTGAGCGCAGCCACATGGAACATCGGCGTGACGATCGCCACCACGTCGCGCTCGTCCAGCGCTTCCTCGACGGCGACGGTGTGTGCGGTAAGGGCGCGCGCGCGATGGCTGGTGAGCACCCCCTTGGGCCGGCCGGTGGTGCCGCCGGTGTAGGTCATGCAGAAAGGATCGCGCTCATCGATTGCAACGGACGGTGCATGCGCCGGTTGGCCCTCGGCGAAATTCTCGAAGGGCAGTGCCGCGGCCGGCAGCGCGCCTTCACCGATGCGAATCAGGGTGCGCAGCTGCGGGCAACGCGGCGCCACCGCGGCCACCTTGTCGGCGAACATCGCGTCAAACACCAGAATCCGCACGTCGGCACGCTCAAGTACCCAGGCCAGCTCGTCCGGCGCATACAAGACCGAAAGATTGACCAGCACCAGGCCCGAGCGCGCACTGCCGAAAAAAATCAGCGGATACTCGGCCAGGTTGCGTGACAGGATCGCCACCTTGGCGCCCTTGCCCAGGCCAAGCGCCAACAGCGCGTGGGCCAGGCGATTGGCCGCACCGTCAAGTTCGGCGTAGGTGATGCGGCGTTCGCCGCAAATCAGCGCCACCTTGTGCGGAAAACGCTCGGCCGATCGGCGCAGCATATCTCCGGCCAGCATCGCTTACGCTCCTTTGGTCGGGCCGCGCGCCGCGCGCCGCCAATGCGCCAGAACCAGGCTTGCGCACGCCAGCACCGACAACACGCAGCCGAACAGCAAAGGCGCCCAGTACCAGACGATCGGAATGCCGATGGTGGTCGACTGGTCGCGGTTCACATAGGCCTGCATGGCGGCGACACCGGCATACCAGGTCACCGCCGCCATGAACAAGGCGCCGGCAAGACTCCACACTCCCATCAGCGCGCTGTTGATGCGCGGCGGCAAGTGCGTGGTGATGAAGTCGACATCGATGTGCGCTTCGCGCGCGAAGGTGTAGGGAATGCACATGAACGCACAGGCCATCACCATCAGCTGGGTGATGTCGACCATGCCGGTCACGTTCAGGTGGGTCAGGCGGCGCGTGGCGATATCACCGACATTCAACACCGCGCACAGCAGCAACAAGGTCACGCCGACATAGGCGCAGCGGCGCGTGAATGTTTCAAGCCATTGCATGGTCGCGGATCGGCATCAGGCCGGGCACGGCGGCCGGATGCTCGCCCGCCGCCGCAAGGGAAAAACCTGCCAAGTCCGTCGGTCGAGAAAGCCGCTCTCGAACCGTATCGAATCGACACGACGCTGCGTTCGAGATTGCGGATTCCAGGGACTTGATCAAGGTTTCAAGCCTTCTGGAGCTTCGCCACCTGACGCTGCATCTCGATATAGATCTCGCGCGCGTTCTTCACGCCCTGGCTCTCGAACTCGACCATGGTCTTGTTGAACATCGGCACCAGGGTGCGGTCCCACTGCTCGCGCCCGGCTTTATCGAGCGTGACAATGGTGCTGTTGCGCGCCTGTGCCGCCGCCTTGCCGGCCTTGTCCCAACTATCCCACCAGCCCTGCACCTTCGACAGCAGGGCTTCGCCGGAAGCCGCATCGATCACCTTCTGCACATCCTTGGGCAGCGAATTGAACTTCTTTTCGCTGATGGCGAACCAGAACGAGGCGGTGTAGAGCTGGGCGTCGAAGTGAAACTTGGTCACTTCGTCGATCTTGAAGGCACGCACCGGATCCCAGGGAAAGGCGGCGCCATCCAGCACGCCTTTCTGGATGTTCTCGTAAGCCTGGCCCGGCGGCATGCCGACCGGCGTGGCGCCGAAAAATTCGAGCATCGACGACACCGTGGGCGAGGGCGTGCGGATACGCAGGCCGCGCAGGTCCTCCGGCTTTTCGATGCGCCGGTCCTTGGTATGGATCAGGCCGCCGTTGTGGGTCATCAGCAGCAGCGGCTTCAAGCCCTTGTAGTCGTCTTTCAGGTATTTCGGATACAGGTTCCACAGGGCGCGCGAGCCGGCCTCGGCGGTTTTCACCAGGAACGGCATCTCGATGATGGTCGAGCGGGTCATGCGGCCGCGTGGAATGCCGCACAGGCCGAAGCCGACATCGGTCACGCCATTGAGCACCTGGTCGAGCTGGTTTTGCGCCTGCCCCAACGAGGAGTTGGCGGCCGAAATCTGGAAGGTGACCGCGCCGTTGGTCTTGGTCTCGATCTCCTTGGCCCATGGCTCGATGAATTCGCGCTGCAGGCCGTGCAGCGCCGGCACGTAGTGCGCGATCTTGAGAGTGATTTTCGACTGCGCGCGAACGATCGCGGGAAAGCCGCCGATCGCACTGGCAGCACCGGTCTTGAGAAAGCGGCGGCGGGTATGGTGCATTTGCTGTGTCTCCGTGAAATGCGCGACTGCTACGTATGAAACGAGCGATCAATTATGCCACCGGCAGCGATGCAGATGCGCAGGCGCCGCATTTGCCGCCCGCGGATCACGGGGCGGTCGGTCGGCGAAAATTTGCGATACTCGTCACTGTCGGTCTCCTGCGATCACGGATCACCCATCACCCATGCTCGGCAATTTCCTGCGCAGATCAGCACCACCGGAGCCTGCGGTTCCGCGGGTGCTCAACGTCGGCGGCAACAGCCGCGAAATCCCGATTCCGCCGCACTTCGACCACTGGCGGCATGATTTGCTGGATATCGACCCGCGCGGCAAACCGGACCTCTTGTGCGACGCGCGCGACCTGGCGACCCAGGCTGCGGCCGGTTACGACGCGATTTACTGTTCCCACAACCTCGAGCACTACCTGCATCACGACGCGCGGCGCGTGCTGCTGGGTTTTCTGCACGTGCTCAAGGACAGCGGCTTCGCCGATATCCGCGTGCCGGACATCGGGCAACTGATGCGTCACTGCACCGAGAACAACATGGATCTCGACGATGTGCTGTACACCTCGCCGGCCGGCCCGATCATGGTGCGCGACGTGTTGTGGGGTTTCGGCGCGATGATCGTCAAGTCCGGCAACGATTTTTACGCCCACAAGACCGGCTTCACGCGGCAGTCATTGACGCGCATTCTCGAGGACGCGGGCTTCGCCGAGGTCTTTCTCGACGCCGAGGGCGCGGCCGCGTTCGAGATTCGTGCGATCGCCTTCAAGCACGCCGGCGCCAACCCGTACAAGGCCATGCTCGGCATCGCCTGAGCCATGCTGGTCAGGGCTTGGGTGCGCGCGCCTCGGCCGGAATTCGGTAGTCGGGATAACGCCGGATAAAGCGGGCCAGGCTGGCATCGGCCTCTGCATGGCGCGCCGCGCCGCGCAACACCACGATGCGGCGCAACCATTCGTCGGGGGCCAGTCCGGCCTCGGCCACGATGCTTGGGTCGGCGGAATCAGCATCCTGAGATGTCGCGGCTCCGGCTGACTTGGCGCGCGCGGCGGGCGCCGTCGACAGCGCCGCACGTCGCTCTGGCACAGCGGCGTTCATTGTCGCCCCCGCAGCCTGACCCGGGCTTGGCTCGACCATCGACGGGGCTTCAGAGCGCACACTCCCGGACGCAGACGCGGCTGCCGGCGCCGCGGGAGACGCGGCAACAGGAGGCAGGTGCATCGAAGGAGCGGCGCGTGCCAGATCGCGCATGGGCGCGGCCGCCTCCGTAGCGGTGCCGGTCTGTGGCTTGGCGTCAGGTATGGACGCCTGGCGCGGCGGCGAAGGTACCGGCGCCTTGTCGGCAGCCGACGGCGGCGGCGCCAATTGCGGCGTGGCCTGTGATGCTGCGGTGTCCGCCCGCGCCGCCGCGTCTGGCCTCGCTTGAACCTCGGCCGCAGGCGCGGATGCAGGCCCCGATTCGGAACGCTGCACCACCGCAGGCGCGGGAGCGGGAGCGGGTGCCGCTGCCGGAGCGGAGTACGGCACCGGCGCCGGCGCCGGATGCAGGTCAGGGCGCTCCAGTGCCACCCGCAACACCATGCCCAGGCCCAGCACGACACTCGCCGCCATGGCCAGTGGCGCGCCCCATTTGCGATGCCAGCGCTTGGGCGGGGTGGCGACAGCTTCTGCGGCAGCGGCGCGCAGCGCACGGCCCAGCGCCGGCGGCGGCATTTCGGTTGACGCCGCCCGGTAGTGCAGCGACAACTCGCGATCGCGCTCTTCGCTCATCTGAAATCCTTCATCGCCTGGCGCAGGCGCGTCATCGCATAGCGCAATCGGCTCTTGACCGTCTCGATGCCGGTGCCGGTGGCCGCGGCAATCTCGGCCAGGCTCAAGCCGCCCTCTTCCTGCAGCAAAAACGCTTCGCGCTGTGCCGCCGGCAGGGTTTCCACCTGCTGCAGCAAGTGCAGCGCCGCTTGGCGCGACGCGGCGATGATTTCCGGACCGGGCGCGCCATCGGCATGCATCTCGTCGGGCGCGTCTTCATCGGTCTCGAGCGCCACCAGTTGCACCACGCTGGAACGCCGGTAATGATCGATCAGGCGGTTGTGCGCCATGCGATAGAGCCAGGTGGCAAAGCGGGCCTCCACCACATAGGTGGCGCGGGCGCGAATCAGGTTCATCCACAAATCCTGCAGCAACTCCTGGGCCAGCGCTTCGTTGCGCAGGCTGCGCAGGAAATAGCGGTAGGTGCCGCCGGAATGACGGGCATACAAGCTGTCGAACGCAGCGGCATCGCCGCCGGCGTAAGCCTGCATCAGCGCGCCATCGGCATCCGCTGCCGCGTCGCTTGCTGTTTGGTCGTTCGCTGCAAGCGCCAGGTACCGGTCGGAACCGGCATCGTGGTTCACGCTGCCGCTCCAATCACGGGATTCAGACCAGACCGACTCCGACTTTGCGTCAGCGGCGAAATGTCGAACAAATGCGGCGTCCATGCCCGCATAAACGCACGGCGGCGGCGTAAAGGGTCAGGCCGATTGCGGTGGCGCTGCATCCGGTCCTGGAACAGCCGCTTCAGGCAAGGGCGCTTGCGGCGAATCCGCTTCCGCGCCGGCCACGGCGTCGACCGCAGGCTTTAGGGGCGCCGCGTCTGCCGCCAGCACTTCTTCGGTCGCACCGCTTTGCGCCGGGGTGGCGTGCGGAACCTCGGGTTCGACCGCGTTTGATGCCGGCAGCACCGCGTCTTGGACAGCAGGCAAACTTGAATGCAACTCCTCATGCGCCGCCCCGGGCGCTCGCCGTTTGCGCAACGAAGCGACCTCCTGGTCGATCGCGCCGAAAACCGAAGACCCGGCTGCGTCGAAGGCTTCAATGCGCACGCGATCGCCGAACTTCATGAACTCGGTACGCGCACGACCCGGCCGGCCCTTGTCGTCCGCGGCTTCGAGCGCTTCGCGCGCGCGCAGTTCGGCCACGCAACCGACATTGCCGCCGGAGGAAATCGTGCCCGAGCCGATGATGGTGCCGGCGCGCAGGTTGCGCGTCTTGGCGGCGTGGGCGATCAACTCGGTGAACGAGAAGCGCGTGCCGCCTCCGGCGTTGGCATTCATGAAACGCACACCATTCCAGTCCACCGCGACGCCCAGATGCGCGAGCCCGCCGGCCCAGCCTTCACCGATTTCGTCCGGCGTCACCGCCAGCGGGGCGAACCCGGTGGCCGGCTTGCTCTGCAGGAAGCCAAAACCCTTGCCGATTTCGGCTGCGATCAGGTTGCGCAGCGACCAGTCGTTGACCAGCACCAGCAGGCGCACCTGGTCGAGCGCATCGTCTTTCCTGACCTGCATCGGCGTGTCGCCCAGGATCACCCCGAGTTCGGGTTCAAAATCGATGCCCCAGTGTTCTTCAGCGAACACCGCCGGATCGCAGGGCCCCAGAAAGTCGTCCGCCCCCCCCTGGTACATCATGGGTTCGCGCCAAAGGTTGTCCGGCAGCTTGCCGCTTATGGCGCGGGTCAGGAGCTCGACGTGCTGCACATATACCGAACCATCGAGCCACTGGTGCGCGCGCGGCAGCGGCGCCATGCAATTGGCCGGCACGAATTCGAACGGCCGGCGCGACCGCCCGCTGTTCAATTGCAGCGACAGGTCCTCCAGTTGGGGCGCGATGAAGGGCCAGTCGTCGAGCGCGCGTTGCAGGGTCGGGGCGATGCCGTCGGCCAGGTGCGCGGTCTTCTGGTCGCGCGAAACCACGGCCAGCATGCCGTCGCGCGAGCCATCCTTGAGGGTTGCAAGTTTCATGGGTGTGCAGGGCCGGCGCGGCCAAATGCCGCGCCCTCGGACGGAAAAGCGCGATTGTCGCGCAAATGGTCACCCGCCGGCCAAGCGCCGCGGCCGCCGATCCGGTTCAGGCGGCTACGGCCGCGAGCTCCCGTTCGACCTCGCGAAGGGCATGGTCTTCGATCCCGTGCTCACGCAACCCGTGCAGGGTGCGCACCAGATACTCGGTGCATGGCCCGTGCAAGCCGGTCGCCGTGGCGATGCAGCGGGCGGCCGCCGGCGTGCTCTGCTTGCCGGCGTAGGCGACGCTTTTGTGGTTGATCACAAAAGCAATCGCCGCGACGGCGCCTTGCGACGTGCGTGCCTTGATCCATGTGGGCACATAGGCGCCGGTCACCATTTCACGCCGCCACAGGAGCCGCAGTTCCTCGCGCACATGTGGCAAGGCAATGCGGTAGGCCAGGCCCGCACACGAACCGCCGTGATCCAGCCCCAGCACCAGGCCGGGCTTTTGCGGCGTGCCGCGGCCGATGCGCGACCACAGGCAGAACGAACGGTGCAGGCCGTAGACCTTGGCCAGACGACGCTCGGCGAACGTGAACAAGGGGTTCCAGATCAGCGATCCGTAGGCGAACACCCAGATATCACCGGGCGGCAGTTGCGCCAGGACGCAGTCAAGGGACGCATCAAGCTGCGCTTCGCTCCAGGCGATCGCCGCCATCTCGCTATTGACGAAGGCCGCGCGCAGCGAGCCCGATACCAGATCGTCGCGGCACAGGGGGCGGCCGAAATGGGGGTGGGGGTGGGGGTGGGCGGCAACGGCGTTCATGGTGGCTTTCTGTGCGGCTTCTACTACGCACCTGCAACGCTACAACGCAAACATCGTGCCTGACGTTGACCTGATGCTACCCGCAAGCCTGTCTGTCGCGCGTGCTTATCGCCCGCGCGCCTGTGCTTGGGCGCGCGCAAGCGCCGCGGCAATCGGGTTCGCGGCCGGCGCCACGGGCATCTCACGTGCGCGTTTTGGCCCCGCAGCTGCCGGACCGGGCCGGGCATGATCGCGCGCCGCCGCGGCGGCCGGCTTTTCGGTCAGGCGCATGCTGAGCGCCACTCGCTGCCGCTTGAGGTCGATCTCGAGAACGCGGACCCGCACCACCTGGCCGGCCTTGACCACCTCGTGCGGATCACGCACGAACTTCTCGGCCAGGGCCGAGATGTGCACCAGACCATCCTGGTGCACGCCGATATCGACAAAGGCACCGAAATTGGCGACGTTGGTCACCACCCCTTCGAGCAGCATGCCGGGCTTGAGGTCGGCCAGGGTGTTGACGCCCTCTTGAAATTTCGCCGCCTTGAACTCGGGGCGCGGGTCACGACCGGGCTTCTCCAGCTCCTTGAGCACGTCAGCGACGGTCGGCACGCCGAAACGTTCATCGGCGTACTTCGCCGGCACCAGCTTTCTGAGCGTTGCCGTGTCGCCGATCAATGACTGAATATCGCGCCCCTGTTCAGTGAGGATTTTCCTGACCAACCCGTAGGCTTCCGGATGCACGCTCGAGGCATCCAGTGGATTGCTGCCGTTCGAGATGCGCAGGAACCCGGCTGCCTGTTCAAACGCCTTGTCGCCCAGACGCGGCACCTGGCGCAACTGCTCGCGCTCGCTGAAACCGCCGTGGCTGTCGCGGTAGCTCACGATATTTGCGGCGATGCCGGCAGACAGGCCGGACACGCGCGTCAGCAACGGCACCGAGGCGGTGTTGAGGTCGACCCCGACGCCATTGACGCAATCCTCGACCACCGCATCGAGGCTGCGCGCCAGCCGGGACTGGTTCACGTCGTGCTGGTATTGGCCCACACCGATCGATTTGGGATCGATCTTGACCAGCTCGGCCAACGGGTCCTGCAGGCGCCGCGCGATCGATACTGCACCGCGCAGGCTCACATCGAGCTCGGGAAACTCGCGCGCGGCGAATTCCGACGCTGAATACACCGAGGCGCCCGCCTCGGAAACGGTGATCTTCGACAGCCGGGCATCCGGCAGCGCGGCCATCAAATCAGCGGCCAGGCGCTCGGTTTCGCGCGAGGCCGTGCCGTTGCCGATGGCGATCAGTTCCACCCCATGTGCGCGCACCAGTTGCGTGAGCACGGCGAGCGAGCCGGCCCAGTCGCGGCGCGGCTCGTGCGGGTAGATGGTGGCGGTGGTGGTCAGCTTGCCGGTGGCGTCGACCACCGCCACCTTGACGCCGGTGCGCAGGCCCGGATCCAGGCCCAGGGTGGCACGCTGACCGGCGGGCGCTGCCAGCAGCAAGTCCTTGAGGTTGGTGGCGAACACGCGAATCGCCTCTTCCTCGGCGCGCTCGCGCAAGGCGCCCATGAGTTCGGTTTCCAGGTGCAGTGCGATCTTCACGCGCCAGGTCCAGCGCACCGTATCGGCCAGCCACTTGTCCGCCGGGCGGGCGCGGTCGCGGATGGCGAAACGGGCGGCGATGCGTTGTTCGCAGGGGTTGTGCGGCGCGCTCCAGTCGGGCCGTTCGGCTTCGCTGTCCAGCCGCAGGATCACCGACAACACTTCTTCGCGGCGGCCGCGAAACATCGCCAGCGCGCGATGCGAAGGCACGCGGCTAAGCGGCTCATCGTAGTCAAAATAGTCGGAGAACTTGGCGCCGGCATCGGCCTTGCCTTCGACCAGCTTGGACTGCACCACGCCGTGCTCCAGCATGTATTCGCGCAGGGCCTGCAGCAAATCGGCATCTTCGGCGAAGCGCTCCATCAGGATCTGGCGTGCACCATCGAGCGCGGCCTTCGTATCAGGCACGCCAGGATGATCGATATCGTCGGGCGTCTTGAACGGTGCGCGCAGATAGCCGACTGCCTCCTGCTCCGGGTCACGCGACGGATCGGTCAGCAGAGCGTCGGCCAGCGGCTCGAGCCCGGCTTCGCGCGCGATCTGCGCCTTGGTGCGGCGCTTCTGCTTGAACGGCAGATACAGGTCCTCGAGCCGCGCCTTGTCTTCCGCGGCCTCGATGCTGGCGTGCAATTCGGGCGAGAGCTTGCCCTGCGCATCGATCGAGGCGATCACCGCGGCGCGCCGGTCTTCAAGTTCGCGCAGGTAGGCCAGCCGTGCTTCAAGCGTGCGCAACTGGGTGTCATCGAGTTCGCCGGTGACTTCCTTGCGATAGCGTGCGATGAAGGGCACGGTGGCGCCTTCGTCGAGAAGGCGCACTGCGGCTTGCACTTTGGTTACAGGGACTGCGAGTTCGGTGGCGATGCGTTGTTCAATGGGCGGCAGGGTCATCAGAGGATTGGCGGAGATGGGTAGGCGTGGTCGCCCGGGATGATTCGGATCGGTTGGCAGCACACACGTCCATGGCGAAGGCGCTGGCCCGAAGCATGGTCGGTCTAGAACCCCGAGGCTATTCGTGCAGGGCTTCAATGGCCTTCGGGTTTGACGCAACGATCTTGAGCAGTGCCCTGGCGGGACCGGTGGGCCGCGTGCGGCACTGCTCCCAGTTTTGCAGGGTGCGCAGGTTTACCCCGATCAGTTTCGCGAACTGGCTTTGGCTGATCTGGGCCGCCTCGCGAATCGTGCGCACGTCCGGAGCGGAAATTTCGGTCTCTCGTGTCCCGCGCACGGTCTTGCCCGCCATATGGCGCGTCATCTCGCGCACGCCTTTGACCAACTGGTCGAAGTGCTGCTTATCCATGTTCGATTTCCCTCATCAGTTGTGCCAGAGTCTTGATCTGTTTGGGTGTCAGGTCGGCTTGCGCGCTTTTCACGTATGCGTAAATCAGATAGATGCGATCCATCGGCACATGCCGGTAGTAGATAACCCTCGCGCCACCGCGCTTTCCACGCTCTCTTACAGCCCAGCGCAGCTTGCGCAAACCGAAGCTGCCCGGGATGACGTCACCCGCATCAGGCCTCGCAAGCAGAAAATTCTGCGGCTCGCGCAGGTCTTCATCATTCCACTGCTCGGTACGAAAGGCGACGAATGGAGTCAGTTCGACAAATACCATACCTTGAACTATACGCGGCAAGCGTATAGTCTGCAATCAAGAACGAAACTCCGCGAGGATTGGGGACGATCGTCGAAAAATCCAACAGCGCCGTTTGGCGGTATGCGATAAGGTTTCGCTAGCCTGGCCCTGACGTCCTGTCGTTGTCGCCCGCTTGGTGCGAACGCCTATCAGCCAGTGGCGCGCCCGACACGATTCGAACGTGTGACCCCTGCCTTCGGAGGGCAGTACTCTATCCATCTGAGCTACGGGCGCGTAGGGGCACTTATTGTAGCGGTTAATGGGCGTCTATTCGGAGCGCAATGGGTCCATGTTGCAAACGGTACCAGGCGGAATCGGCCAAGGCCGCGGTAAAGCAGGGAGATTGACGCGCGGCGAGTGCCGCGGTACTCAAGAAAGGCAATCTGCCGCGTCTATCCGTTGCACTTACCAATCCCAAGGCTGTGCATGTCGGCGCCAGTCGATGGCGCGCATCTGCGCAAGCACGGCCTCGTCAGGCATCCCGAACTTGTCCTGGTACCAGATCACTGCCACTGACGACAAGGTATCGGGACCCTCGGGCTCGATCGTGGTCAAAAGCGCAATCGACGTCACAAAAGGGAGCAAGGACCAGTCTTCCAGCCGCTCAACGGCATTTTCGGATGCGCGCACGCGCCGCCGCCCCTTGTGCAAAGTTGGGGGCAGGAGGCAAGGCGTCGCCTCGTAGAAGGAAAACAGAATTTTCACCCGGTCCATGGCGCTTTCGAACTGCCGCTCCGGATCGTCCGGCACGCCGAGCAACACCCCGGAGTAGGTGCGGTACTGAAACAGGTCGTCCAGCCAGGCCGCATGGCCGCGGTCGAAGCGGATGCCGAATCGTTGGTCCCGGCTCACGGGGTGCCCCACCGTGATGCCGTGGTCGACGACGGGTAGGTCGCCCAGGCGAAACGTCAATCGTTGCCGGAAGCGCTCACGTTCGGCTTGCCAATCGCCATGGAGGGATGCGTCGTCCATTTCAGACAACAAGTCGTCAGCAGTTGGCTCTCCGGCGGGCTTTGGCGGCTGAGGTTCTTTCGGGTCGGGCATGATCCACTCCGGCAATGAAGATTCCACAAGCATAGTCAGCAACTGGCTCATATTCTGCGCCACCGTCCCTGCATAATTGGCGCATGGAAAGAGCCGAACTGATCAAACTCGCCGCGCGCCTGATCCGGGAATCCGATGGACTCCTGATTGGCGCGGGCGCCGGAATCGGAGTCGATTCCGGCCTGCCGGATTTCCGTGGGGACAACGGCTTCTGGCGCGCCTACCCGGCGCTGGGCAAGGCCGGCATTTCGTTCTACGACGCAGCCAGTCCCCGCACGTTTGAATCGGACCCGCGGCTCGCCTGGGGCTTCTACGGCCACCGCCTGGACCTGTACCGCAACACGGTCCCGCACGAGGGTTTTCGGCTGCTGCAGGAAATCGGGGCAGCTCTGGAGCACGGCGCCTTCGTTTTCACCAGCAATGTCGATGGCCAGTTCCAGAAAGCGGGCTTCGCGGCAGATGCGGTGTGTGAATGCCACGGGTCGATCCACCACCTGCAATGCCTGGATAGCTGCAGCGAAGACATCTGGCCGGCAAGCGGCTTCACACCCGAGGTGGATGCCGAACGCTGCCGCCTGACCTCGGCACTGCCGAATTGCCCGCACTGCGGCGGCCTGGCGCGCCCGAACATCCTGATGTTCGGCGATTGGGACTGGAACCATGCGCGCACCAACGCCCAGGAGGCAGCGCTCAAGCGCTGGCTCGGCCGGTCCAGGCGGCCGGCGGTCATCGAACTGGGCGCCGGCACCGACGTGCCCTCGGTCCGCGCATTTTGCGAAGGCACGAAGCGGCCCGTCATCCGCATCAACCCGCGCGCACCGCAGCTGGGCAAGACCAAGGGAATCGGGCTGGCGCTGGGGGCGCTGGAAGCGCTCCGGCAGATGCACGTGGCGCTGGAATCCGACGGTTTCTTCGGACAAGCTTGACCGATGGCGACCGTGATCACCCAGGAACACGCGTGTACTGCTGGTCGACGGCGAGCAACTCGGCGGCGCGCGACAGAACCGCATTCTCAACATCAGCATCCTGGTGCCGGCCGGCAAGAAGCTGACCATTCCCGTCTCTTGCTGCGAGCAGGGCCGCTGGGGCTACAGCGGCGCACACAGGTTCTCGTCTTCCGCCAGCAGCCTCTTCTCGCGCGCCAACCTTCGCCGCGTTGGGCGACGGCGAGGACATGAGGCTACAGGGTACGGACGTGGTGGCTGGCGCCCTCGCCGCTGACGGCCGTGTGCGGCACCTTGCCGGCTTCAGGACCGAGGGCCTGGAGGAAGAATCCGCGTCGTGGCGTGCGCGCAAGGTGCAGGCGCGGCGGTTCGGGAGTGGCGGAGCGCGCTGACCGCGCAAGCCGCTTTCGCCACCCGCAAGCGGGCCGGCAGGCGAGTTTTTTCTTAGCCTGCCGGCGGGGTGACGCACTCTGTGCCACACCCGCCCGGCTACGATCCACACTTGATTGTTTCTCGACGAATCCGAGCGTTATTTCCTGGCGTTTTTATTTGACTTTAGACGATTTATTCTGTATGATGGGGACTTGCATCAAGAGATGGGCTCAAGTTCGTAAATCAGCCCCGCCAACCTGCCAACTTTTCCTGGGCAAGGTGGTCAAACGATGTGGTCGCCAGAGTAATTAAGGCGGCAACAAAACGGGAAGTTGGCCCTCCCGTAACGTATTTACTGGAGGGCTTTGTGTTTTCTGCATTGGGGTTTTCTCTCGTGATGGACAAGTCGTGCACACCGTCGGGAAGTTGGATCGCTCGAAGCCGCGTGTCGCCGGTCGTCCAGGCCTCGCCTTGACCTAAGGCACGTCGCGCTTCGATCGGTCACCCGCCGCGGGTTCGCCCGCGGCCGGGGCAGGCGTTGTCACGCCTGCGACCGGCGCATCGCGTTCTTAAACAATTCGGGAGAAAACATGAAACACAGAGACCCTGTGGTGGCCGACATCGGCCACTTGGAGGCGCCGCGTTCCCACCGCGCGGCGCGCGAGCTGGCACTACGCATCGTCAGAGGCATATACCCAGCACGCAATTTCCAGGACGGCTTCACCGTCCTTAACGAGGCGGGACAGCTGCACCGCTGCAAGGTGGTGTACGCCGATCCGCCGTCAAGACTGGCGTGGGACGAAAAGCGCCGCCAGCCGCGTCCGCAGAACTACTTCTGGATCGAAGTCGATGCAGATGAGCGGAAGTGTCTTGCTGCGTATTTTCAGCTCTTGGCCAGGCAGCTCACTGGCGACGGGGAATCCAACGAAACCCCCGCCGCCCAATAACCGGCAACCGTTCGCCGATGGCGGCCTAGACCGCCGCGGCGAACGCGCCGAACCCAACCAAATAAAGACCCGCTCCTCCGGAGCCGGGCGCACGAGGCGGTCGCTTGAGGCGAGTGCCCGAACTTCACTTACCGAAAGGACTTTCAATGCAACATCAACCGTTTTTCAAGCATGTCAGCAGCGGCCTGCGGGCACGCTTCCGGCACGAACCCCAGGGCGACTGGCTCGTGTTGAAACTAGGCTGGTCGAGCGATCGACAATGGTTACCCGACCCAGACTCTCCTCGCTGGGGTCGAGAAGACAAGAGCCCCCCGCACCTTGTCACCACCAGCGTGACACTGAGCGGCACCGAATGCCCATTTGAGAATTACATCGCCTGGCTCGAAGCCATAGCGGTGGGATGTCAAGTCTGCGCATTCACGTGGGATTGCGAGGGACCCTCGGGCCAATTTACCTGGCGGCATGGTCTGCTTGAGATGGAATGGACTGGGCGCCAAAAGCACCCGCCGTTCAATCATCGAATCTCGGCCGATCGCAGGGAAGTGGTCGCCGCTCTCTACAAGACATTTCGCGGATTCGTCACGTCGTCGGAGTACCGGCCGGACAGGTATGAAAACATGTCTTACGGCGATTGCCTGGTCTTGTGCTCAGGCTTTTCTCTCGAAGAATTGATCGGGCAACTTCTGGCCCTCGACACCTACACCGCCGCGAGTTGGATGTACTCGCTTGAACGCATCGATGTTCGGCAAGCAGATGCCGACGAGCCGTCCGAATTGCTCCAGTTATTTCGCAAGTTGACGGTGGACGAGCCGGCGACGCCAATGGCTCCGTACCTAGAGATGTTTCCGTTCGCTTGGAATGGCTGGCCGGTCAGCAAGCGTCGATCGTGGCTGCAACGGCAGTTCTCATGCTGCTACCACAGTACCGGCTGGTTCGGCAGCAATCTTCGCGCCATGCGTTCGTCGATCGTTGAAGACTACCTCGGATGGTCAAGCCCATATGAGAGGCAGGCCCTGCGCGGCAAGCTGGCAGCAGGCACCGGCCCGGTGATGCAGAAAACTTTGGGCCGCGAAGCGTGAATCTCGGGCAAGTGTCATTCGGTGACACACCCCCCTCTTCATACTGTTCTCACTGATCGGCGCAATGCGAATTTCCGCATTCCCGGCTCGTTCATCTCTTCGAAAAGGACCCTTCCATGTTCAATCAGATCCCCGTTTTCTATCACCCCAACCAGGTCGCACGACCAGAGTCGTATTCGAACAGCCCGGCCAAGCCGGCCCTGGTCGTAGCCGATTGGCAGGCCAGCCGCATGCCCATCCGCATCGTTAGTCCCACACCTGTCACCCGCGAGCAATTGGCGCTGGCCCACGACCGCGACCACGTCGACGCCGTGCTCGATCTCAGCAAGCGGGACGGCTTCGGCAACCGCCGCGCCGATGTGGCCGCCTCGTTTCCCTGGACCTCCGGCTCCTTCCTGTCGGCATCACGCGAGGCGCTGGCCAACGGTCAGGTCGCGGTGTCGCCCACCTCGGGCTTTCACCATGCCAGCTACGCAAGCTGTCACGGCTTTTGCACCTTCAATGGCCTGATGGTCGCCACCGCTGTCCTGCTGGGCGAAAGCCAGGTCGAGCGCGTCGGCATCCTGGATTGCGATGAGCACTACGGCGACGGCACCGACGACATCATCGATCACCTGTGCCTCGCATCCAGCGTACGCCACATCACAGCCGGCCACGGCTACAGAAGCGAGGCGCGCTCCTTCCTGGAGCAACTACCTGGCCTGGTGGAAGCGTTTGCCGGCTGCGATCTGCTGATGTACCAGGCCGGCGCCGATCCGCACATCGAAGACCCGCTGGGCGGCTATCTCACCACCGAGCAGCTTCTGGAGCGCGATCGCATCGTGTTCCGCACTGCGGCGCGCCTTGGCATTCCACTGGTGTGGAACCTGGCCGGCGGCTATCAGGAACCGCTTGCCAAGGTGATCGAGATCCACGCCAACACCATGCGCGCCTGCGTCGAGGCTTATTTCGACCCGCGCGACGATGCCGACTCTGACGCGGGCCAGCTCGACGGCGCAGCGGCCTAACTCCTTCCGCGAGGCGTGCGCTGCGCGCCTCGCCCTTCCTGCTCTTTTGAATTCACACCCTTGGAGAAAATGAAATGTCCGATTCCACCATCCAGTTCCACGATACCCAGACCCTGCGCTATCGCACCACCGCCCACAAGAACGTGCCGCGCGATTCCGTGCGCATCGCCATCACCGTCAACGCTTTGGTCAGCAGCGCCGACCGCAACCATACCGCCCTGCAGCGACGCGTCCGCGAGACGCTGACGAACTTCATTCCGGTCGACTGGGTCCTGACGGCCCCGCGCCGGCAGGGCGACTCCAGCGGCTTCGAGCGCGTCACGGTGGAAGCAACCGCCCGCGCCCCCCTGGGCGAGAACTACAACCTTGCCGAGCGCGCCCGCATGGCCAGCAGCGAAGGTCTTTCCCTCACCGAGCCTAAGGCAAACCATCAGCTGCCGGCGGTAAAGGTGGCAGGGGCGGTACAAGACCTGCGACTTTCCATCGTGAAGGACGCGCTCGCCCAGGCGAAGGACTTTTCCGAAGCCAGCGGCCTCAACTGGCAACTGGGCGATATCGAATTCGGCGTCAGCTCCCTGCAGCCGGAATACCGCAATGCCAAGGGCGCCTATCGCGAGGAGATGGACGACGTTGACCAGGACGAAGCTTCCCATCCGGCCGCTGAGCGGATCCGCCTGGTGGCGTCGATCATCCTGCGAGCGGCTCCGCAGGCACAGCAACCCAACTGAAGCCGTGCATCCCCGAACGTCCGGAGTGCCATCAACTTTCAGGCATGATGCCAAGGCGACGATGCGATGTGGCCTGAGCGCCACCACCGCGCCGTCAGCCAAGGAGTGTCGAAAATGAGCGAAGCTGAACGAATCTCCCGCATCCACTTCCTGATCAAGAATCGGGGCTATGTCAGCACGCGCGAAATCCAGGATGAATTCGAGGTCAGCCGCGCCACTGTGATGCGTGATATCACGCTGATGCGTGACCGGCTGCGCGCCCCTATCAGCTACGATCCGGAACGCAACGCCTACGTCTATGACGGCGACGAGGACGATCCGTGGCAGTACCGCACCAAGTTCGACCTGCCCGGCATGTGGCTAGATCAACACGAGGCGTACGCGCTGTTGACCCTGCTCAATGTCACCAGCCAGATCGACCCCGGGTTATTCATGCCCCACACGGCCCCGTTCCGGGGCGTTCTCAAGAAAATGCTTGCGTACCGAAACGTACCGATGAAAGGGTTTCACAAGAAAGTGGTGGTTGACCTGCCAAACCTGGATAAAGGAAACCGGCATGTGATTCACGATCTCGGAACAGCGCTCACCGAAGACCGCCAGGTCGTGGCCAGTTGGAAGAATGATGAAGACAAGGTCGAAAGCGAGACCGTTTCGTTGCAGCGCTTCGTCCTCGGCACCACGGGATGGATCGTCGATTTGGTTGTCGACCGCGATCGAAGTCGCCGCCAGGTGCCGCTGACCCGCTTCACAAAGAGCGTGGTGACTACAGAACCCGCCGAGTTGCTGCCGGAATTTCGCAGCGATCCCGCGGCCGATTTTGAGGCCCTTCAAGAGTTGTACTCGCGCCGATAGGGACAGCGCGGACCACCGCTCTTTTCAAAAATAGTTCGACCCATCGCAGAGGGACAACATGCTTGACCGTCCATATTTCAACGATAGAACAACCACACTTCAAGAACGCGCAGCCGAGGACTGGTCGGACCCCACCCGTCTCCACATGCTTTACACGGAATTGCTATACCGCGAGCGCCGTGCCGCGCGATTGCTGCGAGAGCTGATTGAGGAGCGTCTTAAAGGATTCAAAGAGCACTTCCAGTGGCCCACCACCGACGCGCCTGAAGGTTCGGGGTCGATTGGCGATGAGGTGTTCCAAGTTCAGGAAGGCTTACTGGGCTTCATCGGATACAGGGTCGGAAGAAGCGGAGTAACCGCGCAGAAGCGAAGAGCGATTCTGGAAGACGTTTACCTGCGCGAAATTCCTCCAGTCCACTCTCGCGAGTACATGCTCCAATGGGGAAAACCGCGCACCGCAACGCGCCTGAAAAAATTGGCCAACGTGCTTGCCTCACATACAAGACTCGCAAAATGGAATGATCCTGAGAGGCTTGTTACCGCTATTTCTCACTGGGAGGCGGATCTTGAATATCTCAAGCGCAAGTTCTACGCCGGCGTCTACTCTTTCAGATGGCCAAAGACTACCGCGTAGGCCACGATATAGCCGGCGGCCGCGGAAGCCCCGGCGAAGGTGGTAGTCATGTCAACGTAACGGCGGTCTGAGAAGTTCTTGACAATGGACTCGCTAGCGCAACGTCCCCGGTGTCCAGTGCATATCCCCAACCACGTCGTGCAGCACTGCCGCCATCATCGCCGTCTCCGAACGCATTCACGGCATCATGCACAACGGGCGCAACTCGTAGGGGTTTTGCTTTTTCATCTCCGGTTTCTCCATTCCGGCCTCACGCGGTCAGTTTCACCGCCGTCGCCCGGCACACCTGCTCCGCCGGAGCGACCCGCCCACGGCCGTCACCCAACCCACCCCGGTTCCACGGCAGCCTCTCATCGTAGAAATGCCTCCCGCACGCCAGCGCCGGGCCGATCGCCGCCGCGCCGTAGCGCCTGATCATCGCGTCGTGGCGAAAGAATTCCTTCGGAACCCGCTCGCCGCGCCCGGTCATCTCCCAACTCACCTCCAGCGGGTCGGCCATGTTGGGCGCATAGGCCACCCGCACCAGGCACTCTTCGGCGCCGCCCTGCACCGCGCGGATCGCCGCGTCGCGCGCCGCATAGGCGCCGACGCGGTCGATGTGCGACAGGTGCTTGCCCGACAGCGCGCCGCCGCCGATCGGCACCCGCGGCCCGTAGTAGTCCATGACCAGCTTGCGCCCGGTCTGGCCATTGTCGCCGTCGCTGCCGCCGTTGAGCAGCGGGCCGTTGGGATTGACCAGCAGCTCCACCTCGCGCCACGGCGCACGCCAGCGCCCATCCGCCGCCTGCACCGCCGCATACGCATCGGCGAGCACGGCGTTGATGCTGGCACACAGGTCGAGAAACGCGGTCGACCCGCGCTGCTGCAAGGTCACCAGCACATGTTCGAGCTGCCAGCGCTCGCCTTCTTCCCGCAGGCGGATCAGAAGCTTTCCGTCCGGCCCTTCGCCCGCGAGCGGCCCGCCGCCGCCGTTGCACACCGGCCGGCAGGCGGCGGTGAGCGCCTCGCGAAACACGTGCGCCAGGAAGTGCTCGGGCGCCAGGTAGCGGGTCCTGGCGTCATAGCCCGCCCAGCCTACGATGATGCACTGGTCGTTGACGTGCGTTGACCACCGCGTCGGGTCGCCCACCTCCTTGCACACCGCGTCCCGCACCTGGTAGCGCGCGGCGTCGATGGCGTTGCCGCCGGTGTAGCCGATGCTGCGGCCCACCTCGCGGACGATGTCAACAAGCGGCCGCTCCATCGGCCTGCGGGTGCAGATGCCGCCATTGACCCACACCTGGTCCGACCAGGCTGCCACCTCCACCTGCGCGTAGGCGTCGGCGTCGATCTTCATCGCCTCGGCGATGACGGCGTCGGCCACCTGGTCGCAGAACTTGTCCGGGTGGCCGGGCAATACCATTTCGCTCATGCGGATCATTGGGGTACCTTGTCGAGTTGGGTGTAGGCGATGCCGGCGCGCTGTAGCTGGTTGGCGCTGCCGTCGCGGGTGAGCAGCACATGCAGCCGGGTGCCGCGCGCCGCTTGGACCAGCTTGGGGTCCACCGCTTCGATGAAGCCGTCGGTTACCACCACCGCCGCGGCGGGTCGCGTCTTCGCCAGGTGCTGCAGCACGCACGCCATCGAGGTGCCGCCGGTGGTCTGCGCCTTCAATTGCCCGCGCTCGATGACCGCCGGCGCCACCACGTCGCTGAAGGCCCAGAACGGCCGGCGAATGTGGCGCGCCAACTGCCCCAGGAGGGCGATCAGGATCGGCATTTCGTGGCTCATCGAGCCGGAGACATCGAGGTACACCTGCGTGGTGCCGGTACGGCGCGGCGTCGTCCCCTGCCACTGCGCCTCCGGCAGGAAGGGTTGCCACAGCGAGCGCAGCATGGCGCGCCGGTCGGACGGCGAGAGCACCGGCAAGGCGTACCCGGTCGGCGTGTCCTGGCGGTTGCGCGAACGCGGGTCGGGCGTGAGGTAGCGCCTGAGCACCGCCAGGGCCTTGGCGCGCCAGCGCTTGAGGGGCTCGTTCGCGCCGCTCACCAGCGCGGCATAGGGGTTCGCCCCGGCGCCGCGCGTGCCCGGAGAGCGCCAGATGCCGTGGCCGTCCATCTCGCGCAGGGCGCGCTCGATCGCTTCCTGAATCTGTGGAGACACGGCTGCCTCCTGGTCGGCATGGTCGCCAAGCAGGTCGCCTGCACCCCATTCCTCGCCATGCTCCGGGATGGCTTGTCCGGCATCCCCTGTACCGGCGCCCTTGTCGATGCTCTCGGCCAGTGCCTCGATGTCGTCCGCAACCAGGCGGCCGGCATAGAGCGCATTCCAGGCTTGCACCCACTGGGGCTGGGTTCCGGTCCGAAACGCCGCACCCTCCTCTTGCGTCTGCGGCCGCAACAACTTGAGCGGCCCCGGAGAGTCGGCGTAATACGCCGCCATGAACGACGAATACGCTTCGCCATGCTGGCGGTGGATGATGGCGTTGATGACCGCGTCGAACGCAAGGTGGCGCGCGCGGGTGAGCGGCTGCTTTTCCTCGGTGTGGCGCAGCAGCACATGGAGGAATTCATGGCAGAGCAGCGCCTTGACATGGTCCTCGGTGGCGCAGTGCGCGGCGACGAAGCCGGGATTGACCAGCAGGCGTGGCCGCGCCTCGCAGGTCACCGCGGCCGTCGGCACCGTGGCGCTCAGTTCCGTGGTCGAAATGCGCAACAGCGCGCGAATCGCGAACGGGTTCTCGTCGATCAGTTCCTGCACGATTCCCTGCAGGCGGGCAGCATCGAGCTTCATGCGTAGAAACCCCGCGGGTCGAACAGTTCCACCTGCCGTGTGAGGCTCTTTGCCGTCCACAGCACCGGCCGTTCGGGGTCGTAGAGTTGCTCGCTGGTGAGGCCCAGGATGAGGGCGTCGCGCAGCAACACCTTCGGTTCGAGCGCGCGCACCTTGGCCGGCCTGGCGCAGTTCCACGGCCTGCGGATCAGCCGGCCCTTTGGATGCTCCAGGGTTTCCCGCAGGGACTCGGGGCCGGCCACGCCTTCCTCGGCCAGCAGGCGCCGCATGAAGGCGACCGGATCGCCCCGGCCGAAGTCGAGCGCGATGCGCACCACGCTCGGGCAGTCGATCAGGCCATCATCGCGCCCGAGCAGGGTCGAGGCGATGTGCTCCTTGCGCACCCGGCTCGACGGGCCGCCGGTATTGCAGTTCAGGGCCGGATGAGCGGCCCAGTTGGATGCAAGCGCCGCGTTCATGCATCCCCCCGCTCACGCAGCATGACGACCACGGCGTCGATCTCGCGCTCGATCGCTTCCGGGTCCGCCACCACCACGCCCTGCAGCAGGCACCAGTTGAAGAACTGTCGCGCCCGCGCCTGCCTGGGGCCTTCGAGCCTGGCCACCGCCGCGCAGATGCGCGAGGTCTCGGGGTGCGGCGCCGAGGCGTTGTTGAACGCCACCCGCCATTCGAGTTCGCCATCGACGGCGAGGATCGGCGAGGCCACCCGCCCGAGGTCGTTGATGCCTTCGGCCCCGACCGGAAGCCTGCCCGCCACGCCCGCCGGGTACAAGGCGAATGCCAGCGCGCCGGCGCGCTCGCGGGTCTCGGAGGCGAGCCACTGCGCGATGCCCTGGGAACCCTCGTCCGGATCGGTGCAGCCCTCCAGCAGGATGCGCGCCTTCTCGGCCAGCCCCGGTTGCGCCAGGAAGGCGTGTATCCAGCGCGGCGCATCGGCGGTTGCCGCCTCCCATGCCAGCCGGTGGGCTGCCGCGACCGCCTCCTTGGCCGGCGTCACGCCCCAGGTGTCGTGCGGCAGGCTGCAATTGAGCACCAGGCGATACAGCGGGCTGTCGGTGTGCCCGGAAACGATGGCCGCGGCGATCAGGCTCCGCGCGATGAGCCTTGCGCGCCGCGGCGAGACCCGGATGCCGGCGCCGTTGAGCGCGGTGACCACGGTGGTGGTGTAGGTGAGCGCGATCTTTGGCGGCGCAAGCAGCGCCACCTCGAACTCCGAGCGCCAGCGTGCCACCGCCGCGCACAATTGCCCGCCGTCATTGGCGATCTTGCCCTCGCCGGCGGGTGAGGCGACGTGCGAGCGCTCGGACTCGTCGAGGTCGAGCCAGTCGCTGGCTTGCACGAAAAGGGCGAAACGGTCGGCCAGCGCCGGATCGAGCGCCTCCGACCCGGTGTAGGACTCGACACCGTCCTGGTCGGCCGAGCACGGGTTCATCGCCGCCCAGCGAAAGCGCAGCTTGGACAGGGCGATGCCCTGCACCCGGCGCTCGTGGATGAGGGAGAACAGGCGGTTCTGGTGCTCCGGCTTGCAGCGGCTGATCTCGTCGATCAGCACCGACTCGGCGCCCCATACGGTGGCCGGCGTCTCCAGGAACTTCACCGACGTGTGGTCCTCGTTCGGGTATGGAAACCCGACCAGGTCGTCGAAGGAAATCAGGCTGGCGTTGTAGTGCCGGTGCTCCAGACCCAGGGCCTCGGACAGGGTGTTGAGCAGGAAGGTCTTGCCGGTGCCCGAGCGCCCGATGATGAGCAGCGGGTCCTCGGTGACCAGCGCGGCCAGGATCACCGGCTCGTAACGGTCGAAGCTCACCACGTCGATGGCGCGCAGGCGGCAGGGCTTGGCCTTCTTGCGCACGGTGACGGCTTGCGGCTGGGCGGCGGATACCGTGGCGCCCTGGCCGGCACTGCGCGGGGACAAGCGTGACGCTTTGGTCGTGGCCATCACAAACCGCCCTGTGCGGATACCGGCTGGGGCGTGAACAACGGATTGGCAAACAGCATGACGGCAATCTCCTTTTTAGCGCGGGTTCGGGCGAAATACCCAGGGGCCGCAATACGGATCAACTCCCCCTTCACTGCCTTGGCCTTTCCACCGCCAACCCCGAGCATCGCTGCCCGGGCCGGTGGTGAACCTGCCGTTACTGCTCGATGCCTTGCACGCGGGCCTGCAACGCCTTCAAGGTTTCCCACGAACGGCGGTACTTGGCCAGGCGATCAAGGTCTTTCTGCAGCGGATCCGGAATCCGCCTCAAGTCCATGTTGTCCTCCAGGTCGGCCAGCTTCACCGCCCGCGCGATCGGGTTGGCGCCGGCGCGGGCGATGAAGGCGGCGTAGTCCTCCCCTTCGCGCTTGGTGAGGCAGGCCACGGCTTCGAGCACCTTTTCCGGAAACCCTTCGGCGCGCAGCTTCGCAAGCGTCCAGGGCGTGTCCTCGACCACGTCGTGCAGCACCGCCGCGATCATCGCTGCCTCGGTGGTTTGCTTCATCATCATGCGCAGCGGGTGCAGTACGTAGGGCGCGCCGCCCTTGTCCACCTGGGTGGCATGGGCGGCAGCGGCGATCTCGATGGCGCGGGCGAGCAGGCTGGGGGTTGCGGTTTTCATGCTGGGGCTCCTTTCAAAGGGCGGGGCTTGAACCTGCGGCGTCGGCTTCCGCCGCTGCGGCAGCGGCGCCGAAGCGCTCGGTGACGAGCTGGCGAAGGTAGCGGTCGAAGTCGGGATAAAAGGCGGAATCGGCGCGAAAGAACCCGAGCATGCGCTTGACGTCGTTTTCGTAGTTGCAATCCAGCACCTCGATCAGGTTCCAGGCGCCGAGGAAAAAGTCGGCCATGGCGCCAAAGGCGAGCGGGCGGGTCGAGGTGCGCCAGGTGCGGCCCTGCAGCGTATCGCCGCCGTACTCATCCACCATCCGGTAGACGATGCGCCTGGCGCTGCGGCGCGCATACAGGCTGGCGACATCGCCCGTGGTGGAACGGATGGCGATGCGGGCGATCTCCACTTCGCTGGCGCCCATATCGGGCAGGTATTCGCCGCCCATGAACATGGGGTGGAGGCGGCCGATCATGGCGCGCTCTTCATCATCGAGCGCGGACTTGAAGAGGAGTTCCGGGATCTCGTCCAGACGGCCTTCGTCGATGAGGGCCGACAGGGCCTGCCTGCGCTGCGCGCCCTTGACGCGCGCGAGCAGGTGCTTTTCCAGACCGAGCGGCCAGAAGTAGGACGCCGGGCGGAACTCCAGGTCGAGGGGCGTGGGAACGGCTTTGGAATTGGACATGCGTGCTTCTCCTTTTTAGCGCGGGTTCGGGCGAAATGCCCAGGGGCCGCAATACGGATCAACTCCCCCTTTGCTGCGGTAATGCGATATCGGGAATCCGGAAGCTACGTTACGCAAGGCGCAGATCCCCGGTGACTCGATGTTCTTCCTCTAAACCCGCCCGGCAGAGCAAATGGCCGCGCAACGTTGCTCGGCGTATTCCCACGCCGAGAAGCGATACTCGTCAGGGTCCGCCGGCACAATGTACGGATCTTCGCCGAATGACTTGTAGCTGTCATACAGCGCAGCCGCCGTCATGCCGGGCTTGAACGCGGACTCCAGGTATTCGTCGATGATGTGCATCGCCGCTGAAACGGCGGCATCAAGTTCGTCAAAGGGCCCAAGCGCGTAGGTTTCGTTTTCATCACCATAGTGAAAATTGTCTGCGACCATCACGGTAAACGACATAGGTTCATCCTTTCCCGGTTGTATCCACCCCTTCTTGCGGGGCACATTCGCCTGGGCGCAGCCGCAACGAACCGCGGCCCCCGCACTGCCGTGGCCGATCCGCTAATTTCCATGATTCAAGCGACCAGCCAATTCGCCCACTTGTGGCGTCTGCTCCCAGGTGAAGTCCGGCAGCTCGCGCCCGAAGTGCCCGCCCGCGGCCGTTTGGCTGAAGATCGGCCGGGTCAGGTCCAGCGTGCGGATGATGCCGGCCGGCGTGAGGTCGAAGAGCTCGCGTAGCACCAGGGCCACGGCTTCTTCCTCGCGCACACCCGTGCCCTGGAAATCCACCGCCACCGACACTGGCAGGGCCTCGCCGATGGCATAGGCCAGCTGCACCGTGCAGCGCTCGGCAATGCCGGCGGCCACCAAATGCTTGGCGAGGTGGCGCGCCATGTAGGTGGCGGAACGGTCGACCTTGGAGGCATCCTTGCCGGAGAATGCGCCGCCACCGTGCGGGCAGGCGCCGCCGTAGGTATCGACGATGATCTTGCGGCCGGTGAGGCCGGTGTCGCCCAGCGGCCCGCCGACGGTGAAGGTGCCGGCCGGGTTGACCAGGATGCGGCAACTGGTGCTGCGCCGGCTGGCTGGGATGACGCGATCGACGATTTCTTCCCGCACCGCCTGCCGCAGGTGTTCAAGCGACACGGACGCGTCATGCTGGGTGGAAACCACGATCGCCTCGACCGGGCCCGGGCGGCCATCCACGTAGCGCAGCGACACCTGGGTTTTGGCATCCGGCCGCAGGAACGGCAGGCGGCGGCTTGAGCGCGCTTCTTCCAGCGCATGCACCAGCTGATGCGCCAGGTGGATCGGCAGCGGCATCAGCGACTCCGACTCGCGGGCGGCATAGCCAAACATCAGCCCCTGGTCGCCGGCGCCCTGCACGCCATCGGCCCGGTCGACGCCGCCGGCGATTTCGGATGACTGGTGGTTGAAGCGGATTTCGACCTCGCAGGTGTCGGGGTCGATGTCCTGTTTGGCATGGCCGTAACCGATGGCGCGCAGGGTGCGGCGCACGATCGCCTCCGCCTCGTGCTCGACAGCGTTGAAATCGGCCGCGCGCGTGGTGCGGAATTCCCCAGCGACCACGATGCGGCCACTGGCGGCAAAGGTCTCGCAGGCGACGCGCGACTTCGGGTCAAGCTTCAAAAATTCATCGAGGATGGCGTCCGAGATCCGGTCGCACAGTTTGTCCGGATGGCCGGCGGATACCGACTCGGACGTGAACAACGCATTGGCAAACAGCATGGATGATTCTCCTTTTTAGCGCGGATTCGGGCGGAATGCCCAGGGGCCGCAATACGGATCAAATCCCCCTGTGCTGCTGGTGCTAGAAAAACAAAAAGCCCTCCGGTAAACAAGTTACGGGAGGGCCGAACTCCCGTTTGGTTGTCGCCTTGACTGCTATGGCGACCACATCGTTTGACCACCTTGCCCAGGAATCTATTGGCAGGTTGGCGGGGCTGATTTACGACCATGAGCCCGTCTCTTGATGCAGATCGAATTATGCGCGTTCTTGACTGATAAATCAAGGTCAAGGTGCAAAAACGCAACACGGATTTGCTGGCTCACGTGGCGAGCCAAGCGTGCGATCGACTCACATTGCGCCGCGCCCGTCGCGGCATCGCTGGACACAACTTGCAGTCCAGTGCAATGTCACACTCAATGATCAACCAGACGCATCAGCTTCCGGCCAGGACCACTCGCACATCCTGATAAGCGACCTGCTCTTCACGCCTTTGCACTGCCAATTCGATGAGCGTTTCCTCGGCATCGAACATGTCACCCAAGCCGGTGGATTCAAGCTTGAGAAGACGGCGCATCGCGTCGTGTTGCGACTCCAGCGCGCCATCGGCGAGGATATGCGTGACTGCTACCTGATCCCGCTCCAGTGCGCGGCTCACCAGCAAGGTTCGGTGGCAATCGAGCGGATCCTTTTCCGCACACATCAATGAAATCCGCAGTTTGCGCGCGCCCTGTTCCGCCCGCTCTATGCCGGACCGGAACAACGGCGTGGCGGCCAGCTTGCGATATTGCACGCGCCCGTTTTCGTAAGTGGCTGGATCTTCCGAGCGCGCCCCGAGCTCGCGCCCGAGAAAGACGTAGGCGATACCGGCCTGCTTCAGGGACTCCGCCAGCGGCTTCTTGTTGAACTGCGGATTGAAGCGACTGGCCGGCGCCGAGCGCACGTCTGCAAGCGCGTCGACACGGTGCAGGCGCAGCAGTTCGATAAATTTCTCGATCGGGTGATTCGAATGCCCGATCGTAAAGACGGAAAGCTGATCAGCCTCCATTGGCTATTTCCCCGCTTGGCACGGTCATGACGGCTGCGATGAGTTTGTACCCGTTGTCATCAGACGGCTCGCCGAGGCTGATCTTTCCGATTTTTCTATGTTCTCGCCGGCTTCTTGAAGACTTCAGTTTTGTGCCAGTCGAGAAACTCGCCGTGAGGCTTGTACTCATTGCTTTGCGGCAGGATTAAGCTCGCGCCGTGGTAAGAAAGCAACTTGTCTCGCGCCTCATCGTTTCCGTTCAGCTCTTGGCTAAAAATCATCTCGAACGTGTTCGGAAGGATCATAAAAACACCCAAGTCAAAAACCTTGTGGTGCATCGAGCAAAGGGCGATACCGTTGTGAACTTCGTCGGGCCCATTTGCCTGGAACCATTTGATATGGGCAGCCTCAAGACAAATCGTTTGCCGACCAAGCCTCAAATCAAGTCCGCACACGCCGCACCTGTACTGGTAGGCCATCAAGACCTTTTCCCGGAAAGCGGGATTGCGTCGCCTCGTCGGTGCACTCGAGAACTCGGAAGACTCGATATCCGCGAGTCCAACGGCCGCAAGCACCTCGCTTCGTATTGAATCTGGAAAATGAGAATCGACAATACGCCGTGCCAAGGTCGCAAGAAGGGCCGGATCGTTCTTGAGTGCATCGCGAAGCGCCTGAGGAAAGGCGCCGCGAATATGGTTGTCGCGCAATTCGCGGGCTGTCGCCGAAGCGCCCGGCGGGCGGTCGAGGATCACGCGGGGACCGTCCAGTTCCCAAAGCCCGTCGGTTTGAAGATGCCAAAAAGGTAGGTTTGGCGATTGACGCGCGCGCCACGGCCCGAATTCCTCAAGCAGTGCGCGCAACTTTGGTTCTGCCTCGGAAAACTCGATGAAAGGTGCCTCTCCTGCGGCGAGTCTGCCCAACTCAAAAAGTATCAGCAACGGCTTATGCGGCGCGCGCTGCCCGCCGCCTTGCCAGACTCGAACCCCTTCAAATGCACGAAGGATTTCGTCTCGAGTCATGGCCAATACTTCGCGTTTTCCGGTATCACCCATCGTATGCCACCTCTGGGATCCTCTCGATCATTGCGATAGCGCGGTATCAAATGAATATGAAGATGTGGAATTGTTTGGCCGGCTGCCGGGCCATCGTTGATGCCAATGTTGTATCCATCCGGCGAATTCGTCAATTCGATACGCGACTTGGCAATTTCAAGAAGTTCATTCAAGTCACATTGCTCCGGCCGAGTAGTTAAAAACCAGCTTCCCACATGTCGTTTGGGAACAATCAAAGCATGGCCAGGGCTGACTGGATATTTGTCCCACGTCACAAATGCCGATTCGCGCTCATCAATGATTCGTGAAGGCTCGATCGAGCAAAACGGACAGCTATTTGGTGCAAGCTTCACTGATTTGTGTCTTCGTTACATGACATCGCTGCGTCGTTCAGAGACTTAAGGACTCGCGCAGAACTTCGGCCTGGCAAGCGAATTCGAAGAAGATCTTGCCCATGACTAACGCTGCCTCTCATCCGGCAACGCACCCCGCACCACCCCCGCCAACTGCCGCGCCGTCGGCAACCGCCCCTTGAACTCCGCCGGCAACCGCGCCTGCAGCTGATATTCCGCCACCCCGATCGGATTGACCTTGGACTTGAGCGCGTACTCGACTTCCACGTCGTCCTTCTCCGCGCACAGGATGATGCCGATCGAGGCTTGGTCGTCGGGCGCGCGCTCGCGGTCGTTCAGCAGGTTGAGGTAAAAGTCCATCTTGCCCGCATGCTCCGGCTCGAAGGCGCCGATCTTGAGGTCGAAGGCCACCAGTGCCTTGAGGAAGCGGTGGTAGAAAAGCAGATCGACGAAATACTCCTTGCGGCCGAGTGCCAAGCGGTATTGGCGGCCGACGAAGCGAAAAGCCGTAGCCCAGCTCCAGGATGAACTGCTGCAGGCGATCGATGAGCCGGTTTTCCAGCTCGCGCTCCTTGGCCGCCTTGGCAATGCCGAGAAACTCCAGGTTGTAGCGGCTCTTCATCATCTCGCCGGCCTGCTCGGCTATGTGCTCGGGGAGCGCCAGGGTGAAGTTGTGGGTCTTCTTCTCCTTCACCGCGCGTTCATAGGCGCCGGCCTTGACCTGGTTCAACAACACATTGCGGCTCCAGCCGAAATGCGCGGTGGCGCGCAGGTAGTAAAGGCGCGCCTTCGGCTCGGCCTGCTTGTTCAGGATCAGAAGGTGCTGCCCCCACGGAACTTCTTCGACAAGCTGTTGAAGAAAGTCTTCTCGTTCGCCCACCGTCCTCAATTTGGCTACAGCTTGTCGCCAAAAGTCCGTGCCGGAACAGGCCAGCCACATCCTCTTCATGTCCCGCAGGTCGCGACCGGAGAAACCACTCATATCCGGGAATGCACCTCGGAGATCGGCGGCCAGACGCTCCACAACGGCGTCGCCCCAACCCGATTCCGCTTGCTTGGCGACGATGGCACGCCCGACATCCCAATACGGAAGAATCAAGCCGCGATTGACCGCCTGCGCTGCCGACGTACGGGCATGCCGCACCCGCTCCTTCACTGCGGCAAGGAAGGGCGCGTAATCGGCGAAGTCCGCCTTGGCACTCGCACCCTTTGGCGCATGCGCAAGTTCACCTGCCATGATGGTTCCAGCCCGGCGCCTCGATGAAGCAATTGGGATATTCGCAGCCTGGCAGCACCGGGCGGGCAAGCTCGCGATTGAGGGGCATGGGTTTCATTTGAGACGCTTCAAGTTGCCGGCGGCGAGCAACGTGCTCATTTGTGAGATGGCAATGCCGTTGAGGGTGCGCAAGCGTTCGGGCTGCGCCAGGCCTTGGCGGATGAAGACGGCGTTGAGACTTTCGAGGTTGGTCAGGACGACGAGTTGCTCCAGTGGCGCGTGGTCGCGAATATTGCCTTCGGCGCCGGGATGGGTGTCGCGCCATTGCTTCGCCGTCTGGCCGAAGAGTGCGACGTTCCGGACGTCGGCTTCGCTGGCGTAGACGGCGGACGCCTGTGTCCTGGTGACGGCAGGCGGAATCAGCGTGTCCTTGATCGCATCGGTGTGGATGCGATAGTTGATCTTGGCTAGCGTGCGCTGGAGGTTCCAATCGAGTTTGAGGCGGTCGTTTTCGTCGTCCTTGAGGCGCTGAAACTCGGTGATCAGGTAAAGCTTGAATTCCGGGCTGAGCCAGGAACCGAATTCGAAAGCGATGTCCTTATGCGCGTAGGTGCCGCCGTATCGCCCGGCACTCGCGATCAGGCCTTTGCCTCTCGTCAGTTCGATCCATTTCTTGGCAGAAAGGAAAAAACTGTTGCGGCCCGCTTCATTTCTAATTCCCTCGAATTCGAGGGAATTAAAATCGGGGTTGTTCAATCTTTCCCAGACACCAAGAAACAGGACGGTATCCTTGTTTTTGAGCCATTGCTCGATCAGTGCACCCCCACCGTCAAAATTTCGCACCATGTCGGTCAGGGAAATAAAATCTCCACCCGGCCGCGTGAGTATGCCGATCGTTGCTCCCTGGACCTCGATGCTCGACTTCTTTCCCTGCTTCATCGCTCAGTCTTTCCGGATAGATGCCCAGGCATGGCGAAGGCGAAGTTGTGGGCCTTCTTCTCCTTCACCGCGCGTTCATAGGCGCCGGCCTTGACCTGGTTCAACAACACATTGCGGCTCCAGCCGAAATGCGCGGTGGCACGCAGGTAGTAGAGATGACCAGCCGCTTCCAGCGAGCGCCCCAGAAGCAATGCATGGTGCCCCCATGGAACCGCCGCGACCATTTCTCGCACAGCCTGTGCGAGAAATTCCGGGGACGTGTGCGCCAGATAAAACTGCTTCATGCGCCAAAGGTTGGCAGCGGAAAATCCGCGCATGTCGGGAAAAGCCGCCAGAAGGTCCGCCGACAACCGGGCCACGACGGCATCTCCCCAACCCGCCGCTTGTCCTTTTTCGACGATGCCGCGCCCGATATCCCAATACAGCAGGACGAGCTCGTGGTTGACGGCGCGCGCGGCGGACGTTCGGGCGTGCGACACCCGCGCCTTCATGGCGGCCAGGAACTGCGCGTAACCAGCGCCGTCCACCTTCGCCTTTAGAGACTTCGGCTCACCGGCCATCGTGCCGCCCCACCACCGCCCGCGCCTGCGCAACCACCGCCCGCCGCAACTCCGCCGGCCCCAGCACCTGCACATCCGCCCCATGCCGCAGCACATCCATCACCAGTTCCCGGTCATCGTGGTACGGCAGCTCCAGCACATAGCTGCCGTCCTCCTCGAAGGTGCCCTTCTGCTGCGCATGCCAGGTTTCATTGGCCACCCAGCGCGCCCGCTCTGGCGTGAACCTGAGCTTGGCCACCTTGGTCGCCTTGCCGCGAAATATGCCGTAGCTGGTCTCGAAATATTCCTTCAGGTCTTTTTCCGCCACGGCGCGGGCGCGGTCGTTCAGCACGTCCGCCTTGCGGATTGAATCGACCGAGAAGCTGCGCAGGTCTTGGCGCAAATGGCACCAGGCATCCACATACCAGCTGCCACGGTAGTTCACCAGGCGCTGGGGCGAGATGGTGCGGTCGGTGTCCTCACCGGTGCCGCGTGAAAAGTACGCAATCCGGATCTGCCGGCGTGACAGCACGGCGTTGGCCACCTCGGCGAACAGCGCCGGGTTGGCATGACGGGCGCCGACCTGCACCACCTTGATGCGCTTTTCCACTTGGTCGACATCGTGGTCGGTGGATCCGAGCAGCGCGCGCAGGCGGGTTTTGAGGGGCTCGACCTGGCCGGACAGCAACCCGGGCTCGATCTCCTTCAACAATTGCTGCATTGCAAGCAGCGCGTAGGCCTCGCTGCTGTTGAACCACAGCCCGGGCAGTTCGTGCTTGGGGCCGGCGCGCGTGCCACGGCCAGCCGACCCGTCGAACCGATAGCCGCCTTGGCCGCGGTCCCACACGATGGGCGCGTGCAGGCGGTCGCGCAGGTAATCGAGGTCGCGTTTGAAAGTGGCACGCGAGATTTCCAGCCGCTCGAGCAGGGTCTCGATCGGAACCGCCTGGTTCTCCGAGAGCATTTGCTCGATTTTGTAGAGCCTTTCGGTCTGATTCACGGAATTAGTGAGCATCTTGGAGAAAGTCACATACTACGGGCTCGCCACGCGAGCTACAAGGGCGGCGCCGCCTTGGTGACTGGTCAAAGAAGTTCCGTCGCCACTTCCCAGCCGCGTCAACCGAAAGCTATTGCACGTAGAGCTCCGGCATGCACAGGTCGACCCGGCTGATGAGGCCCTTTTCGACCTCGAAAAGCGTGACCGCGGCCGGCTTGTCTGCCAGCCCTTGAAACGTCAAAGCGCACGGTTGGCCGGGCGGTAGCGGCCCGAGCGCCAATGTGATCAACGCTTGCTGGCTTGACCGAACTCGCTCGCCATTTGCACCAACCGCGGGTCCGGCGAACCGTGACTGACGAGCCGAACGTCGAGGCCGCAATCCGCCACCAGGAGCAGGGCCCGTCGCATCGCGATATCAATCCAATCCGCCGCATTCCCGAAGACGCCGCCGCCAACGCGGGTAAGCAACACGATGTTCGACCCGTCGCGCTGCGCATTGAGCACCGCGGCCCACATCGTGGCTTCGTAGGCCGCCTCGAGAACCAGTGTGGCAAACGCCGCCCAGTAGCTGGCCGCTACGCGACTGTTGGCCACCGGCAAGGCCCCGCAAAACGCCTGCGAAACCCGCGGCCGCGGCGAATCGTCGGCATCGGTGACTTCCACGTCGCTGTGGATGCCGATGCGCAGCTTGGCGCGCAATGCATCGGTTTGATCCGGTCCGAGTTTCGCTAGCTGCTTGGCAATGGCGCTCAAGCCCGCCTGGGAACACAGCGCATAGCCGTTTTGCATGGACCAAAGGCTTTCAACCGATTGTCCGAGCGATTCGCTCAACGATTCGCCAATTTCGGCCAATCCATTGAGCTGGCGATCTTTGGTCTGGCCGATGCCGTCGCCCACCGGCACGAAATAGTTCCGGTAGATCGTGGCTGCCCCGGCGGCGATGGCGCAGCCCGGCCCCTGGGTATGGTCGTCCTCGTAGCGCGTGACGCCCTGCTCGGGCGTTACTTGCGGCGAGACCATTTCCAACATGTTGAATTGCGACGCCACCTGGAACAGCGCGCCGGCGTACTGCGGGACGCAGTGCAGCTGGCGCACGTCACCCACGACCACGCTGACTTGCAACTTGCCGGGCAGGCCACCACCGCGTTGCACGCGTTCGCGCAGGGCCTCAAGGGAAGCCAGTTCGAAATCGCCGATGCCGTACGAGGCGCCGTTGACGAGCGAATGCAGCTGCTTCCCGTCGACATCGAGGTTCTGGCGGGTGGTGGCGTAGTCCTGTTCGCGAAACCCGGTGAGGCGTTCAAACCAGTCCATCATGTTTCTCCCCGAAACGGGTACGCATCATGCTGCGCCAGGCCCGCGCCCACATTGTGTGCCTGGGGTCGGCGACAGGCTAAGCATAAGTGCAAAACGCGACCTGATCCCCCCGGTTTATAGCAGGCGGCGCGTGTGCCGGCCTGGGCTCTGATTCGTGCCAAAGGAAAGTGCGAGCTCATGTGGCGAGCCAGCCATTCTGTAGCCTGTCTAACCCATCAGCCAGGAGCGAAAAATGCCCGATTCCATCATCCAGTTTCGCGACGCGCAGACCCTGGCGGCGGTGATTCTCAAGGCTGCGCCGGGGGCCCCTCACCAAAACGCAGTAGGTCCCGCGCCCAATCCGCCCCATCGACTGCCACATGGTCTTCCGCGTCTCGAAATTCGGGCGTATGATCCGGCCCCCTCAAGCCCTACCCGGGCCTGAGGATCCCCGTTCCAGCCACATAAAGGAGAACGATATGAACCCCAATCCCCTTCACAACATCCCCGTACTTGCCACCGCCCGACGTGCGGCGCTGCTCGCCAACTTCGACAACAAGGTCGAGGTGCTGGTGCGCATCCAGGCACCGGCCGCTCCAGAGGGCCACGTCGCTGAGCGGCCGCCCTACGGCCTCGCGCTGGTGATCGACCGTTCCGGTTCGATGAGCGGTCAGCCGCTTGCCGAAGCGATGCGCTGCGCCAATTTCGTGATCGACCGCCTGCGCCCCGACGACCAGGTGGCGCTGGTCCAATTCGACAACCGCGTGCACCTGCTGTGCCCGGCCCAGCCGCGCGGCGACGGCCAGGCCCTGCGCGAGGCCATCGCCGGCATCCACAGCGGCGGCAACACCAACCTGCACGGCGGCTGGCGCGCCGGCGCGGACAGCCTCACCGGCATCGCGCAGAGGACGGACAACGCCGGCCTGACACGCGTGATCCTGCTCTCCGACGGCTGCGCCAACGAGGGCGTGGTCGACACCGCCGAGATCGCCAAGCAGTGCGCCGAGCTGGCCGCCCAGGGGGTGACTACGAGCACTTACGGGCTCGGGCGCGAGTTCAACGAACAGTTGATGATCGAGATGGCGCAGTCGGCGCAGGGCAACAATTACTACGGCGAAACCGCCGACGACCTGATGGAACCTTTCCAGCAGGAACTCGCCCTGATCGAAAACCTGTGCATCAAGGGCCTGCGCCTGAGTGTCAACGTGCCGGCGGGTGTGGTTGTGGAGATGCTCAACACGTTCACCGGCAATGCGGCCAACGGGTGGCGCCTGCCGGACCTCGCATGGGGTGCCGAAGCATGGGCGGTGCTGCGCCTGCGCATCCCGAAGGCGCTGATACCGGAGGAGGGCAAGTCGCTGCACTTCCTGGAAGTCACCGCCCGCGGCGAGGACCTCGAAGGTGCGCCCGTACCGCTTGCACCGGCACTGCTGTCGCTGCCCGTCCTCGGAGCTGCGGCCATGGCTGCCGTGGCCGAGGACGAGCTGGTCGTGCGGCGCTTGAGCGAACTCGACGCCGCCGAACTGCTGGTCGAGGCGCGGGCTGCGGCCGGGGCCGGGGACTGGAATGCGGTTGATCGCCTGCTGGCGCAGGCCGAAGCCCGGTTTGCCAACAACCCATGGGTGGCCGGGGTGATCGAGGCCATCCGCAAACTCGCCGCGCGCCGCTCGCGCGAGGAATTCATGAAAGAGGCGATGTATTCGTCCTCCAACATGATGCGCCGGTTGGCGCAGAGCGGCGAGGGCATGGGCCTGGCCGAAGATGTGAAGGCCGCCTACCTGCGCCGGAAGATGGCGCAGGGCAAATCGCAGTTCACGCCCAGGCGGCCGCCCGCCGATCCCGACGCCGGAACGCCGGGCGGGACGGCTTAGGCGCGCACTCTCAGGCGTCGTTCCCCGAATCGGGGCGACGCCTGAGTTGCATATTCAAGGGACCAGACTTTTCAGTCCTTCAGATGGACGGTGCCTTTGGTCGTAAACGGCAGTCATTCCGGCCCCTCCAGGCTTCTCGAGGGGCCTTGTTTTGATGTGGCGTAAAACGCAGTTGGCCGATTCGCTTGGCAATCCACGGTCTGCGAGATTCCTATGGCGCCGCCCATCAGGTTGTTGAGGTACTTTATAGCTCCGGAAAAAGCCTGCAAGTCATATAAAGAGTCATGTGAGAGCTATTACAGTAAAACTACTTGCACCAAATCGGATACTTTTTGTATAATGGCCTCTATGGAAGCCGTTAACATTAATAAAAGTTCACAGAAGAGCGGTAAAGCTCAATCGCTGCCAGTGCCGAATCCAGTGGAGCGCGCCATCCTGAAACTGGGCCGCGACCTTGCCCTGGCTAGACGAAGAAGGCGCATTTCGCAGGAGTCGCTGGCACTGCGCATTGGCGCGTCAATTTCCACCGTAAAGCGGATGGAAAAAGGCGACCTGCGTATTCCGCTGCATTTCATTGGCAGGGCCCTGTATGTATTCGGGGAGATCGAGAAGCTCAACGCCTTGCTGGACAGTTCCAGGGACGAAATAGGGCTCACCCTGGCAGACGAACAGTTGCCCCAGCGCATACGTCGCAAGACCAAACAGGTACCCACGGGTGCATTGTGAAGAAACCGCGCGGCGCCAAATCCAGCACGGCCGATGTTCGGCAGACCGTGTCCGTGTGCATCGGCAATGCGGGTGCCTTGGTCGGGGAACTGACTTTCGTCAAGCAAGGTGCGCGCGAAAACACGACCTTTGCCTATGGCCCGGAGTGGCTTGCCAGGACGGACCGTTTTAAGGTATCTCCGGACCTGGACCTGACGCCTGATTACCAGCGCCGACGGGCGCCCTCCCCCCAGGACTCGGTTTTTCACTTTGCGCTGGCCGATACGGCGCCGGACACCTGGGGCCGTCGAGTCGTTGCACGCGACCACGCCAAACGGCGCAGTGCGGAAAATCTGCCGCCCTTGACCGAGATGGATTACCTGCTGGCGGTGGACGACTTCAGTCGTATCGGGGCATTGCGTCTGAGGGACTTAAGCGCGAGATACCTGAAAACCCCGGAGGAAGGCCGCCGCGCCACACCCCCTCTGGTGGACCTGCAAAGAATGTTCGACGCCAGCCGGGCGCTGGAAGAGAACAAGGAATCCGCGGCAGACCTGGCCTACCTGCTTGGAAGAGGGACATCGCTGGGGGGGCTCAGACCAAAATGCACGGTCATCGACCGCAATGGCCGGCTTTCGCTGGGCAAGTTCCCGAGCGTGAACGACGAACGGGACGTTACCCGCGGCGAGGTGCTGGCGCTGCATTTGGCCAGGACCGCCGGCATCGACGCGGCGCAATCCCGCATCGAGGCGCTGCAGAAAGTTGCGGTCGCCATCATCGAGCGATTCGACCGAACCGTGGATGACTTGCGAATCCCCTATTTGTCGGCAGCTTCGGTGCTTCAGGCAACGCGTAACGAGGAGCGCACCTACTTCGAAATCGCCGATGCCATCCGCACCAACGGCTTTGACCCGGAACACGACGTCAAACAAATGTGGCGCAGGCTGGTGTTCAACTTGCTCATCACCAACATCGACGACCATCTGCATAACCTGGGGTTTCTCCACGTCGAAGGTGACTTTTGGCGCCTGGCTCCCGCCTTCGACCTCAACCCGTTCCCTGACAAGACCCGCGAATCCAAAACCTGGCTGTCGGAAGACGATGGGCCTATAACGGACGTGGCGACCCTGGTGGCGCGCGCCGACTACTTCTCGCTTGCGGCACCAGAAGCCGTCGCCGTGCTTGCCGAGGTGGTCAAGGCGGTCTCGAACTGGAAGGCAGTGGCCCTGAGCCCTGCGGTTGGGCTGACCGCCCAAGAGTTGGCGGGCTTTGTCCCTGCTTTCGAACACGACCAACTGAACGCGGCCAAGGCGTTGCTCGAGGCGTAGCGGGCCTGCTGCGGCTCCGGGCGCGCTTGGCTTTCGACGGCAGCCGAAGTCTTGGCCGGCGCTAGCAGCCTGTCGGACTTAGGAAACGTCGGCTGCAAATCGGCCGCAGCGGTCCATTTTTCACCGTCTTCTTGGCCCATAGCTGGGCTATGGGCCTTCGAATCCCGCAAAAACTGTCCTCGCTGGGGCCAATTTTCGCTC
>JBEIFV010000007.1:0-86446 GCA_040382235.1 Burkholderiales bacterium | reverse complement strand
GGCTTGGCAACGCGCAGCTACCGCCATTTCAACTGCGCAACTTGTAGCCGCTGCGAAAAGCCCACCAGACAAACACCAGGCAGGCCACCAGAAAGCCCATGGTGATGCCGGCGCTCACCGCGATATGCACGTCGGCCACCCCGTAGAAGCTCCAGCGAAAACCGCTGATCAGGTACACCACCGGGTTGACGAGGCTCACCTTCTGCCACACCGGCGGCAGCATGTTGATCGAGTAGAACGCACCGCCCAGGAAAGTGAGCGGGGTGATGATCAACAGCGGCACCACCTGGAGTTTCTGGAAATCGTCAGCCCACAGGCCGATGATGAAGCCCAGCATGCTGAAGGTCACGGCCGTCAGGACCAGGAACGCGAACATCCAGAGCGGATGCGCGATCTCGTAGGCGACAAAGAATCTCGCAGTGATGAGAATCAAGAGGCCCAGCGCCACCGATTTGGTCGCCGCCGCGCCGACATAGCCGATCAGCACCTCGACCCATGACACCGGCGCTGACAGCAATTCGTAAATCGTGCCCGACCATTTGGGCATGTAGATGCCGAACGATGCGTTGGAAACGCTCTCGTTCAACAGCGTGAGCATGATCAGGCCCGGAATGATGAAGGCGCCGTAGCTGACGCCGTCGATATCGCCCATGCGCGAGCCGATCGCCGCACCGAACACGATGAAATAGAGCGCAGTCGACAGCACCGGTGCGGCGATGCTCTGCATCAGGGTGCGAAAGGTGCGCGCCATCTCAAACCGGTAGATCGCGCGAATGCTATGGGTATTCATGTGCCTGGCCCCGCCGGCCGGTGCACCAGGCTGACGAAAATGTCTTCCAGCGAACTCTCGCTGGAATGCAGGTCCTTGAAGTCGATGCCGTGTCCGGCGAGCGCACGCAGCAGCGCGGCGATGCCGCTTTCCTCCTGCTGGGTATCGAAGGTGTAGACCAGGCTTGCGCCGTTGGCGGACAACTCCAGCGACAAGCCGGCAAGCGCCGCGGGGATTCGGGTCAGTGGCTGCCGCAGGGTCAGGGTCAGTTGCTTCTTGCCGAGTTTTTTCATCAGCACCTCTTTGTCCTCGACCACGATCAGTTCGCCCTTGTTGATCACACCGATGCGGTCGGCCATGTCTTCGGCCTCCTCGATGTAGTGGGTGGTGAGGATGATGGTGGTGCCGCGCTCGCGCAATTCACGCACCATGCGCCACATGTCGTGGCGCAGCTCGACATCGACCCCGGCGCTGGGTTCGTCCAGGAACAGGATCTTCGGTTCGTGCGACAGGGCCTTGGCGATCAGCAGGCGGCGCTTCATTCCGCCGGAAAGCGTCAGGATCTTGGCGTCGCGCTTGTCCCACAACGAAAGATCGCGCAACACCTTTTCCAGGTGGGCGGGATCCGGCGCCTTGCCGAACATGCCGCGACTGAAACGCACCGTGGCCCACACCGACTCGAACGCATCGGTATGCAGTTCCTGCGGCACCAGGCCGATCACCGAGCGCGCCGCGCGATAGTCGCGCACGATGTCATGGCCGTCGGCTGTGACCGTACCGCGGCTGGCGTTGACGATGCCGCAGATGATGCCGATCAGCGTGGTCTTGCCCGCGCCATTCGGACCCAGGAGCGCGAAAATCTCGCCGCGCCGGATATCCAGATCGATATGCTTGAGCGCCTGGAAGCCGCTGGCGTAGGTTTTGCCGACGCCGCGCACAGAGACGATGGCATCGGCCACGCCGGTTGCCGCGGGGTTGGAAATAGGGTGTGAAGGCATGCGCTTTTTGCTCGGTGATGCGCTGCGAGTGGCAACGGCTGGATCGGATGCCTGGGGCCCTTCGCGCGCAGGGCCGAACCCGCCATTTTAACGGCGACCCAGGTCGCCTGCGCAAACGCCCGCTACTGTCCCAGTCTCAACGTCCGCGCGAATTGCGCAAATGCGGATTCAAGCGGTCGATGTCCGCCTGCACCTGCTCGCGGCTGCGTTCGTACACCAGTTCGCGGCCCATTGCGCTGCCCACATAGGCCTGCCCGTTGCGCGTGGGCGCAAGATCGCATTTGACGCTGTGCACGCCCTCACCCAGCACGATCTGGATCGCCTGGGCGCGCTTGTTGAGTACAACCACGTCCATGGTCTTGCCGGTGTCGGTAACCTTGACCTTGATTTTTTCCTGGTCCATGCGCCTGCTCCGCTCTTCAAGGGTGGGATACCCAGGGCCTTGCAGCCTGCCGGACACTACAGGCGCAAACGTTTCACACCAGCGCCAGCACGGCTTCCGCGAACTCCAGCGGCGCTTCCTGCGGCAGGTTGTGCCCGACCAAGGGAATCACCCGCCGCTCGTAAGGCCCGGTGAAGAACACCGCATGCCGGGCGGCGCCTTCGGGGGCCATCACACCATCGCCGGCGCCGTCCAGGGTGATGGTCGGTACGCCGATCTTCGGCAATGCGGTCAACAATTTTTCGGTTGCTTCGACTTGCGGATCGCCCGGCACCAGGCCGAAGCGATGGCGATAGGAGTGCACCACGACGTCGACAAAGTCCGGATTGTCGAACGAGGGCGCACTGCGCTCGAAAGTGGCGTCGTCGAACTGCCAGTTGGGCGACCACAGGCGCCACAGCAGCTTGCACAAGGCGCGCCGGTTTTGGTGAAGACCCGCGCGGCCGCGCTCGCCATGAAAGTAATACTGGTACCAGAAACGGTGTTCGTTCTCGGGCGCCTGTGGCCTGACCGAGCCGGGAATATCCTGCAGGTTGTAGCCGTTGCCGGTGACCAGGCCACGCGCGCGCTGCGGCCATAGGGCGGCGGCGATGCAGGCGGCGCGTCCGCCCCAGTCGTAACCGGCCAGCACCGCGTGCGGGATCTTCAATGCGTCCATCAGCGCCAGCAGGTCGTGGGCCAGCACAGCCTGCTGCCCCGAGCGCGGCGTGGTGGCCGAGAGAAAGCGCGTCGCGCCGTAGCCGCGCAGGTAGGGCACGATGACCCGGCAGCCGGCAGCCGCAAGCGGCGGGCTCACCGCATCATAGGCACGTATATCGTAGGGAAAGCCGTGCAGCAGGATGACCGGCGGGCCGGACGCCGGGCCGGACTCTTCATAGGCGACTTCGAGGTCGCCGGCAACTATGTGCTTGATCATGTAAAGGCCCCTGTGCGCGGCTCAAGTCGCCGCGGTGGTGGCAGTTCACTTCACGGGAACATCGATGCGGGTCGATCGAAACAACGTTCAAGTACGCACGATCGTTTCGCCGTTCACATTATCCACCGTGACATAGGTTTCGTAGTACGTGATCACAGGATCGGCGCCAAAGCTGGCTTTCGCCTTGCTGCGCCATTCAGGCGTGTACCAGGCCTCGGCTGCGGCACGCGACGTCCAGTAGTAAACGCCACCACCACCCGCATCGCCATTGAGGTAATCCTTGCGCAGGAGCCCCTTGTCGGCAAGGGCGCGAAATGTCGGCGCTGACTTGGTCTGCGCCAGGGTGGCAGCCTCGCGCGACCTGCGCGGCATCGGTATTTGAACGACGGCGATGATCACGGCAACAGAACTTCCTCAGGGTAACGACTGGCGGTCAATGATGAAGGGAATTATGCGCGCATTCGCCCGGGCAAAGCCTCACATTTGCGCCACCTGCGCCGTTAGCAAACTGACGCGGCATCGCTTGCCGTGCATTGGCCGAAGCTGATCGCACGGGTGTGACAAGCCGTTCCGACAAACCAGATGGCCAGGCCCGGAGCACGCATGAAAACCCTGTTCGCATTCCTTCTCTGCGTGGCAAGCTCGGCCCAGGCGCAACAAATGTCGGCCGAGTTCCAGAAGCGCTGCGAGGAGCTGCCCGCTTCGCAGTTGAGCTTCAAGGTAGCCAGGCTAGCGCCAGTGGTCGACCAAAAACACGGCGCCCGCCAACTGCGTGCCATGGTCGCCGCGGCGCCCGAAGATGTGGTGTTGAGCGCCACCGAGCAAAAGGGTACGGTTGGGGTCGAACTCACGCGCCATGCGGCGTTTGATCCGGCCACAGGCATGCATTGCGCACGTTTCATCGCGATCGTCATGCTCGGTGAAGCGCCGCAGGAAGTGCACATCGCGAGCGAGCTTCCGCAGGACTCCTGCCTGTATGACCGGCTGCTCTCCCTTGAAATGCACAACGTGCACAACAACTTGGCCAGGCTCGAGGATGCCGCCGAGGAACTCAATGCCATGGCGCTGCAAGAGTTTGGGCGCCATTCCTGGCTTGGCGACCTCGAACAGATCGACGCCGGCTTGCGCGCCCTGTTGACCAACGTGTGGCTGGCCCGAGCTGGTGAACTGTTGCATCCGGTGGCGGACTCGCAGGTGAGGCTCGAGGTTGCGCTGGCGCAAGTCGGCGACGCGTTCGATTGCAGCGAGCGGAAACGCGCCTTGACGGCGACCCTGCGTTAGCAGGGACTCCCTTTTCAAAGCGCCATGTCATGCGTCCGCGCCGCAAGCCGCTACGCACATGGCAACACGGCCTGCATCTGTAACAGCATGTGAGCAACTGCGGTCGGTCGTACTGCACGGCCTGCCGCGCCGTGGAACATCTCGCAACATCTCGCGGCCATCGATTGGCCGCCCTCAGGCGTTGAAGTGCGAGGAGACCCGAAATGAAAACCCTCGCCCTGGCCATCGCCGCCTTCGCGGCAAGCCTTGCCGCCGGCTGCACCGTCGTGCCGGCTCGACCCGTTGTCTACCATCCGCCGCAGCCGGTATATGCCGCGCCGCCAGTGGTGATAGCGGCCCCCCCGCCGGTGATGATTTATGGACCACCGGTACTGGTGCGCCCGCCGCGCCCCTGGATTGGCTACGGCGGGCACCGCCACTACCGACGCTACTGAGCGCCCCGGCTCGCGCACCTCACCCGAATGGCGCTCACTTGAGCGTTTGTCACCCTCGCGTATGCGGGGATCCAAGCCATTGCTACACAAAAACCCTGGGTTCCCGACTACTCGGGAACGACGAGACTTTCAGGTTGTTGGTTATTTCCCGCTTAAGTGAGCGCGACGCAACCTAGCAACCTGTCGGACTCGGGTATCGCCGGCTGCAAACCGGCCGCAGCGGTCCATTTTTCACCGCCTGCTCGCCGAGGTGTTCGGCATTTCTAGGGTGAAGCTGGTGTACGGCTGGTCGATGGGAGCGATGCAGGCCTACCACTGGGGCCGTAGCCTTCCCGAGCTGGTCGAACGGATCGCAGTGGTGTGCGGCCCGGCCCGTTGTGCGCCGCATAACGCCGTCTTCCTCGAAAGGGTGCGTGCGGCCCTGACGGCCGATGCGGCTTATGTCGATGGCGCTTTCATGGCACGGCCGGCGCGCGGCTTTCGCGCCATGGGCCGTGTGTATGCCGGTTGGGCGCTCTCGCAGGAGTTCTATCGCGAAGAGGTGTGGCGCAACATCGGTTTTTCGTCGCTCGAAGATTTCATTGTGCGTTTCCGGGAAGCCAATTTTTCACGTCGCGATCCCGCCAACCTGCTGGCGCAGTTGTGGACCTGGCTGCATGGCGACATCAGCGCACATCCCGACGTCGACGGTGATCTGCCCAAAGCCTTGGCGTCGATCAGCGCGCGCGTGCTGTTGATGCCGGGGGACCATGACCTGTACTTCCGCGTCAAAGACAATCGCCGCGAAATGCAGCACCTGGCGCGGGCCGAACTCAAACCGATTCCCTTGGTCTGGGGTCATCGGGCCGACAATCCGTCCCAGTCGACGGAAGATGCCGCCTTCATCGAAGCTGCGGTTCGTCAATTGCTGGAGCAGGCATGAGTGGAAGCGGGCAGGACGATCGCGCTGCCATTCGGGCGGCGGCGCCGATCCTGCTGGGTGCCGCCCTGATGTTGAGCCTCGCGATGGGCTTGCGCCAGAGCCCCGGCTTGTTTGTGCAGCCGGCCATCAAGGACATTTCGATCATGGTGGCCGACTTCACCATGGCCATTGCGATCCTGAACATCGCCTGGGGCTTGTTGCAACCGGTGGCCGGCGCGCTGGCTGCCCGCTACGGCTTTCGCGTTGTGCTGGTAGCCGGTGCCGCGCCGGCCTGCTGCGGTTCCGGCATGGCGATGGCAGTCGCTTCGCGTCCGGTTCCTGCGGCAGTACGCAGTACCGTGCTGGGCATGGTCTCGGCGTTAGGCTCACTCGGCGCGCTGTTCACGGCCCCGCTGGGTCAGTGGCTTGCCGAAGGTTGGGGCTGGCGCGTCGGTGTGTTTGGCTTTGCCGCGGTGGCGCTGATCATGCTGCCGTTTGCGTGGATGGCAGGGCGCGTCGACAAGATCGCCGTGGCGCCGCGACCCAAGCTCGGGCAGGGCGCGGAATCGGCCACCGCCGTGCTGCGGTTGGCACTTCGGCATCGCGCCTTCATGGTCATGGCCGGCGCGTATTTTGTGTGCGGCCTGCAGCTGACCTTTCTCACCACCCACTTGCCCTCGTACCTGGCCTTGTGCGGGCAGGAACCGATGCTGGCCGCCAAGGCACTGGCCACGATTGGCGCCTTCAATGTGCTGGGCAGCCTGTTCTTCGGCGGGGCCGGCGGGCGCTGGTCCAAGCCCGCGCTGCTCGGCGGCATCTACATCGTGCGTTCGCTGGTGCTGGCGTGGTGTTTCAATGCGGCGCCGAGATCGGACAGCACCATCGTATTTGCCGCGCTGATGGGCTTTCTCTGGCTGGGCGTGGCACCGCTAGTCTCCGGTGCCGTGGTCGAGATGTTTGGGCTGCATTGGCAAGCCATGGTGCAGGGACTGGCGTTTTCCGGTCACCAGGTCGGCAGTGCGCTGGGTGCGTTTGGCGGTGGCTGCCTGTTCGATTTGTTCGGCAATTACCAGTTGGCAATGCAGGTCGGGATCGGCATGGGCCTGGCGGCCGGCATCGTGCAGTTGCTGTCAGGTCTGCCGCGTTGGGGTGGTGGCGCCAGCCGGCCGCTGCGGCCCGTCGGATAACGTCACCGGAGTGTGGCCGCCACCGGTACGTGCGGCCAGAGCCAATCCATCAAGCGGAGCCGGCGGTTGACAGAGGCGGCTTCCTTTGTCAGACTTGCGAGAGAATAATTAACTAAACCGTTACCAAGGAGACAGGCATGATCAGAATTGGCATGAAGCGTTTTGTGGTCTTGCTGGCAGCGCTGAGCGCAGCCGCACCGGCCGTGGCGCAGTGGAAACCCAACAAGCCCATCAATGTGATTGTTCCCTGGGCGGCAGGAGGGGCAACTGACCAGATGATTCGGGTCACCGCCGGTGATCTGGAGGCCGCACTTGGGCAGAAGATCGTGGTGCTGAACCAGCCTGGCGCTTCCGGTTCGATTGGCACCAAGAATGCGCTTGAAGCGCCGAAGGATGGCTACACCTGGACCTCCGGAGCACCGAAAGACCTCGGTTCCTACAAGATCATGGGTATGGTGGATACCACCGTCCAGGATTGGCACTTGTACTTGCACCTGGCCTTGCCAACCATCGTGAGTGTGCCGGCCAATTCGCCGCACAAGGACATGAAGGGGCTGCTCGATGCGATGAAGGCGCGTCCGGGGCAGGTATCGATTGCCACGGCCGGCGTCAACTCCAGCGGACACACGTCGATCGAACAGATCGCCGGCGCCACCGGAGTCAAGTACAAGCACGTGACCTACGATGGCGGCAACCCGGCCGTGATCGCCACAGTGGCAGGGGAGACCGATGTGACCACCCAGCTGTCGTCCGAGCAGTCGGAGATGATTCGCGGCAAACGCCTGCGTCCGCTGGCGGTCGTGGGCGACAAGGCCATTGAAATTGAGGGCTACGGCAGGATTCCGCCGCTGTCCGATTTCGTACCCGGCTTCAAGGTTCCGGTGAGCTACTTCGGCATTTTCGTCCCCAGAGGTGTGCCGGCGGAAGTGACGGCCACGCTCGACAAGATCTGGATGGACAAGATTGCCAAGTCCGAAGTGATCAAGAAATATGCGACCAGCCGCGGTGCTCTGATGGTCGTGACGGCTGGCGCTGAGGCGCAGAAGATCGCGATGCCCGCTGTGTCCGATGCGGCCTGGCAGAAGTTTGACGCCGGGCAGGCGAAAATTTCGCCCGCGACCATCGGCATTCCAAGGCCCTGAAGCGGAGAGGCTCTCCCAGCGGCGGCTGGCCGCTCCGACGAAAGATGCTTGCTCGTCTGCTACGACGGGCCAGTCTTGCGCCGGGGCGGACTGGCGCGGCCGCGCTCACGGGTTGAGCCAGGCCCAGTCGGCACATCATGACAGGTGAGAGCCCAGGCAGCCCTGGCGACGCCACGGCAGACGAGACGCCCGTATCAGCGCGTGCCGACTTTCTGTCAGCGCTGGTATGGATGGTGCTCGGCTTCGCCATTGTGGTGGCGAGCTGGAACATGGATCGACTGCAGAGTCAGGGAGCAAAACTCTATACGGCCCCCGGCTTGTACCCCGGCATTCTCGGCGCGGTGCTATTTCTGCTAGGTGGGGTGCTGGCCTGGCGCGCGTACCGGGCAAACGGCCATCGGATCGGTGCCACCAGCTGGAGCGTGGCGGCGCCGACCCGGGCCGCCTGGCTGCGCGTAGGCAGCTTTCTTCTGTTTGGCCTGGCCTATGCGGCCGGCGCGGTCGGGCGCGGCGGGATTCCGTTTTGGCTGGCCACCTTCATTTTTGTCACAGGCGTCATACTGGTCTTTGACTGGCGCGAACGCCAGGCGCGCCATCAGACCGGGCGGGGGATTGCCGTCGCACTGGCGATGGGGGCGGGCACGGCATTTCTCGTCAGCTATGTCTTCCAGGAGTGGTTCCTGGTGCGTCTGCCCTGAGCCTGCGCCATGTTCAGCGGACTGATTGCATTCGGACAATCGATCGGGAGCTTCCTGACGCCCGTTTCGTTGTTCTACGTGTTTGCCGCCACACTCGCAGGATTGATCATCGGCGCGCTGCCCGGGCTGACGGCCACCATGGGCCTGGCGCTGATGACCACCCTCACCCTCAAGATGCCGCCCGCTCAGGCACTTCTGGTGCTCATTTGCACCTACGTCGGTGCCATCTACGGCGGTTCGCGCTCGGCCATTCTGTTGAACATTCCAGGCACCCCGGCTTCGGCCGCATCCTGTCTGGATGGCCATGCACTGGCCAGGCAAGGGCAGGCCGGGCGCGCCATGGGCATTGCCACCTCCGGTTCGGTGCTGGGCACCCTGATCGGCATGTTCTTTCTGGCGCTGTTCACGCCACTGCTGGGTGAACTGGCCCTCAAGTTCGGCGCGTATGAATTCTTCTGGCTCACCGTCTTCGGTGTGGTCATCTCGGGGACGCTGACCGGAAACGATCCTCTGAAAGGCTGGATGGCCGGCTTCCTGGGCCTGTTCGTGGCCACCATCGGGCAGGAAGGCATTTATGCCTTCGAGCGCTTCCATTTTGGCAGCCGCGATCTGGCGGGCGGCATTTCACTCGTGCCGGCACTGGTGGGCGCCTTCGGCTTTGCCGAACTGCTGGTGGTGATGAAGACGCGGCGGCCGCCGGTGAAGATCAATCCGTTCGATACGGTGATCCCCCGAATAGCGGACATCGTGCGCCACTGGAAGACCATTCTGCGCTCAGGCTGTATTGGTACCGGAATTGGCATCATTCCCGGAGTGGGCGAGGACATCGCAGCCTGGTCTTCCTACGCGGCGGCCAAACGTGCGAGCAAGGTGCCCGAGACGTTTGGCAAGGGCTCGATCGACGGGCTGATGGCCGCTGAAACCGGTGACAACGCCTGCGTGCCGGGTGCCGTCATCCCGGTGTTGACGCTGGCCATCCCGGGGTCGGCGCCGGCAGCGGTCCTGATGGCGGCGATGCTGATTCATGGCGTGCAGCCGGGCCCGATGATCATGGTGCAGTCACCGCAGTTTGTCTACGACGTGGTTGCCATGATGCTGTTTGCCACGCTCGGCATCCTGTTCTACGGCCTGACCCTGACCAAGCTCATGACGCGCGTGCTGCAGGTGCCGCAAACCCTGCTGGTGCCAGTGATCCTGGTACTGTGCACGGTCGGCTCGTTTGCCATCGCCGGCCGGGTGTTTGACATCTGGGTGATGTTGGCCTTCGGCATCATCGGTTTCATCCTGCGCCAGCTCAACTACCCGATGGCACCGCTGGTGCTGGGCATTGTGCTGGGCGACTTGATGGAAAAAAGCCTGCGCCGCGGCCTGGTGTTGTCGGACGGCAGCCTGGAACCCTTCCTGACACGTCCGATCTCGCTTGTCATCTGGGTCACGATTGCAGTGATCATCGCACTGCGATTTGATGTGGTCCGCGGCGCGATGCGCAGGCTACGCGGTGCGCCCAAATTGAAGTGAGTACAAATCCACCCGGGCCGCACTGAGCAATGGCGCGTCTGTGGCGGCAGCCTCATAGGCGCTGCGCAGTTGCGCCGGCACGCCGAATCCCTCGATCAGGACGATCAGGTCGGGCTCGTCGACATCACCGGTGCGAATGGCTCGCTCAGCAGTGGGCAGGCGGCTGGCACTGGTGGCGCTGGCCACCAGCCGCACGTAGCCGACACCGTCGGCGGCCGCCATTTGCCTGAGTACGCCGTGCGACCAGCTTGCGGCCAGTGTTGCCGGGTCGATGCCAGGCGCGCTGATGCGTGCCGTCAGCATGCAACCGCCGCTGCCATCGCCAGGCCCCGCCTGCCACAGAATCGCGCCTGCGGCCCGGCAGGTATGGCGAAACGCCGCTACCGTGCTCAGGGTCCAGGGCGTGGGCTGGTTCAGACGGGAGAGATACGCCTGGCTGGTCAGCACCGCAGGGTCGCGCGTGAGGTAGGTGGTGAGGTACTGCGGTGACGCTGCTTCGGCAAACCAGCGCTGCCCGCGCATGAATCCGGGGATCGCCACGCGCTCCGGAATGTGTTCGAGCGAATGCCATTGATGAAACTGCTCACGCATATCCTCACCGATGTCGTTCCAGATGACGATGATGCCGGTGGGCGTGGCAGGCATGGCGGAAAGGGGATGGATAGGAAATTCAAAGGCCTTTCGGGGAGTATGGCTGAGGCCGGGTGCAGCCGTCAATCGCCGGGTTTGGGCCGTCATGGGGCATGGGTCGCGATTTGCAGAAAGGCCCCGCCGAATAGCATCGCAAGTACCGCTTGATGACTGGACAGTGGCCGCCGGCAGCCACTGTCCAGTCATCAGGCACGAGCTGTCCCACCGCACCTATCAGCCGATGCGTTGATCGAACTCGATCTCCGGCGCGGGCTGGGCTGACCAATCCCACTGAGGATCGTTGCGCGCTTCGACCGCCGCTGCCGCTTCCCACAGCGGTGGCCCACACGCTGGGGCGATGCGTGGTGGCTGGGTGGATTCGCCGATGTGATTGAGAATTTTCCCCACGGTACCGGCAGCGTTGATGAAGGCGATGATCCGCATCTGGCCGTGACAGATCGGGCACAGCAGGGGGAACGCCGCATAGATTCTCGCCAGCAGCATGGCCCACAGATACCGGGCCGCGGCACGATGACGGGGCTCTTCGCCGGTTGCGGCAGAAGTCGGCGCTGGCGGGACGGCGTCAGGGGCCTGGGCGGTGACTGCCGCCCGCAGTCGGGCGTGGGGCGCGAGCACGCCGTAGTAGCGATGGCGATGTGCCCCTGGCGGAGGCACCAGGGCGGCGATCTTGTCGATCAGTTCGAGTGGCGTTTGCACCAGGGCCGTCGGGCGTGCGCCGGGCGCCGTTCCTCGCACCGGCTTGGGCTTGCGGTAGACCAGATGTTCGGCATCGCGTTGGTGCAGACGATCCGGCGCGAAGAGCGGACGCGCGCAATGCCGCAGCAGCCGCTCGGGCCCCACCCGGTCGGCACCCTCGATGCGCACCGAGCCATCCACGGAAAAGCCACCGTCGTGCGCCCAGGCGCGCATCTCGCTGGCGTCATCCTGGTCGATCAGGCCGCGTTTGACAAAGGTGTGCGGGACAAGTGTTCGCACGCGCGCCTGCGCGTCGGCAAACGCCGCCGCGTCAAGTTCGAGGGCGGCATGAAAGGTGACGCCCGGCGTATCGTCCGGGGCGACGGCTGGTTCGAATACACCGTCGATGACGCAGCAGTGGATGTGTACGTGCTCGTTCAGGCTTGAGCCGAAACGCCAGCTTCACCGTCGTACCGGCTCGGCCGGTTGTCTACTATCCGCCGCAGCCGGTGGTCACCTTGCCGCCGGTTGTGATCGTCGCGCCGCCACCGGTGATCTACGGACCACCAGTGTTGGTGGGCCCGCCACACCCATGGTTCGGGTACGGCGGGTATCGTTACTACCGCCGCTACTGAGCGTCCGCGCGCAGGGTTGCTGCGCCAGGCCTTCGAGGCATGGATAGCCCGGCCCCCCGCCTGCTCGGGGGTGACAGATCTTCAGGTACGTGCCATTCGCCCTGACCCGGCTTGCCAATCTACGCGGCCGTTCTCGCCGCTGCGCGCCCGCGGGTCCGACCCCACAGACGCACGACCAGTTGCGCCAGATCGTCGACGAAGGTGAACACCACCGGAATCACCAGCAGGCTCAGGAGCGTCGAGGTGATCAGGCCGCCGATCACCGCCACCGCCATCGGGCTGCGAAACGAAGGGTCGGCCACACCGCTGCCCAGTGCGATCGGCAGCATGCCGGCGCCCATGGCGATGGTGGTCATGATGATCGGCCGCGCCCGCTTGTGGCAGGCGTCCAGCAGGGCTTCGAGGCGGGTCTTGCCGTCGCGCCGCGCCATGATCGCGTACTCAACCAACAGGATCGAGTTCTTGGTGGCCACGCCCATCATCATGATGAGGCCGATCAAGGAAGGCATCGAGAAGCTTTTTCCGGTGACAAGCAGTGCCACAAACGCACCTCCCAAAGACAGCGGCAGCGCCGCCAGGATCGTCACCGGCTGCAGCACGTCCTTGAACAAGAGCACCAGAACGATGTAGATGCACAAGACCCCGGTCAGCATGGCCAGGCCGAAACTGGCGAACAGTTCCCCCATCACCTCGGCATCGCCGATCTCGACCTGCTTGACACCGGCCGGCAGGTTGCGGATCGACGGCAGTTCCTTCACCGCCGCGGTCAGGTCGCCCAACGGCGTGCCTGCCACTTCGATCTCGAAGTTGATGTTGCGCGCGCGGTCGTAGCGGTCGATCACCGCCGGGCCGCTGCCCAGTTCCAGGGTGGCCACCTGACCGATCATCACCGCGCCGACTTCCGGTTTCGAGGAGGCCACCGTGAGGCGTTCGAGCACGCTCAAGTCCTTGCGTGCTCGAGCGTCGAGCTTGACCACCACCGGCACCTGGCGCTGCGACAAATTGAGTTTCGGCAATGCCACGTCGTAGTCACCGATGGTGGCGATGCGCAGGGCTTCGCCGATGGCCGCGGTGGTGACGCCCAGATCGGCGGCGCGCGCGAAGTCGGGCCGCACCGACAATTCCGGGCGGATCAGCGCGGCTGAAGACGCCACGCTGCCGATGCCCGACAGGGTGCGCAAGTCGCGCTCCACCGCCAGCGCCGCGTCGCTTAAAGCCTGCGGGTCGTCACCGGTCAACACCAGAACATATTTCTCGCCCGAGCCGCCCAGACCCACCTTGGTGCGCACGCCGGGCAATTCCGACAGGGCTTCGCGCAACTGCCGTTCGGTCACCTGCTTGCGTGTCGCGCGCTCTCCACGCGCCTCCAGCAGCACGGTGAGTGTCGCCTGGCGTACCTCGGAGGCGCCCTGCGGCGCGAACGGGTCGCTGCCGGCGGCACCGCCGCCGATGGTGGTGTAGACGCTCTTCACATATTGCACCGGCGTGATCAGGGCGCGCGCTCGCTCGGCCGCCGCACGCGTTTGCGCCAGCGTCGAGCCTGGCGGCAACTCCACATGCACCTGGGTTTGCGACAGGTCATCGGGTGGAATGAAGCCGGTCGGCAACAGGGGAATCAGGGCCACCGAGCCGGCAAAAAACGCGGCCGAGGCGATCATGGTGATCCAGCGATGCCTGAGGCACCAGGCGGCCATGCCCATGTAGCTGCGCATCACCCGGCCGTCCTTCTCGATGCGGTCCGAGGTGGCCTTGAGCATGTAGGCGGCCATCATCGGGGTGAGCATGCGCGCCACCACCAGCGATGCGAATACCGCCAATGAAGCGGTCCAGCCGAATTGCTTGAAGAACTTGCCGGCAATCCCGCTCATGAAGGCGGTCGGCAGGAATACCGCGACCAGTGTGAAGGTGGTGGCGATCACCGCCAGACCGATTTCGTCCGCCGCTTCCATCGCGGCCTGGAACGGCGACTTGCCCATGCGCAAATGGCGCATGATGTTTTCCACTTCGACAATGGCATCGTCGACCAGAATGCCGACCACCAGCGACAGCGCCAGGAGCGTCACCACGTTGAGCGAAAAGCCCAGGTAATGCATGCCGATGAAGGCGGGGATCACCGAAAGAGGCAAGGCCACCGCCGAGACGAAGGTGGCACGCCAGTCGCGCAAGAAAAGGAACACCACGATCACCGCGAGGATCGCGCCCTCATAGAGCAGCAGCATCGAACCGTCGAATTCCTCGGCCACCGGGTTGACGAAGTCAAAGGCTTCGGTGATCTTCATTTCCGCATCGGCGGCACGCAGTTCGGCGATCGCGCTGCGCACGCCGGCACCCACCTCGACCTCGCTGGCGCCACGGCTGCGCGTGACCTCGAAGCCGACCACCGGCTTGCCGTCGAGCAGGGCCAGCGAGCGCGGCTCGGCGATGCCGTCGGTCACGCTCGCCAGTTGGTCCAGGCGGATGCGGCGACCGCCGGGCAAGGTCAGCTCGATGTTCTTCAGCTCTTCGGCCGAACGCACGTTGCCCAGGGCGCGCACCGCCTGCTCGGCGCTGCCGATGTCGACCCTGCCGCCGCCGGCTTCCTGCTGGATCTGCTTCAACTGGCGCGAGATTTCACCCGCCGTGATGCCGAAGGAGGCCAAGCGCGCCGGGTCGAGCGCGATGCCGATCTCGCGCGTGACCCCACCGACGCGGTTGACCGCGCCAACGCCGCGCACCAGCAAGAGGCGCTTGGCGATGGTGTCCTCGACAAACCACGACAAGCCTTCTTCGTCGAAGCGGCTTGACGCCACCGTGTAGGCCAGGATCGGCGCGCCGGCCAAGTCGAGCTTGGTGACGATCGGGTCGCGCACATCGCCCGGCAGGTCGGCACGCACCCGTGCGACCGCGGAGCGCACATCATCGAGCGCCTCCTGCACCGCCTTTTCCAACCGGAACTCGGCGCTGATGGTGACGCTGCCGTCCTGCACCTTGGTGGTGATATGTTTCAGGCCCTGCAGCGTGGCGAGCGAATTCTCGATCTTGCGCGCAACGTCGGTTTCCAGTTGCGACGGCGAAGCGCCCGGCAGGGCGACGCTGACGTTGATGGTCGGCAGGTCGAGATCGGGAAAGTTCTGCACTTTCATCGCCGAGAACGACAAGGCGCCGCCGAAGCACAGCAGCACGAAGAACATCAGGGCCGGAACCGGGTTCCGGATGCACCAGGCCGAGACGTTCATTTGACAACCTTGACGGTGTCGCCATCGGCCAGGAAAGCCGCTCCGCTGGCGACGATGCGGTCGGTAGCGGCCAGGCCCGCGATCACCTCCACGCGGTCGTCCACGCGCCGCCCGAGTTCGAGCTTGATGCGGGCGACCTTCGCCGTGCCATCCTGCACCGGGCCGGCGCGGAAGGCATAGCTGAAGCCGTCACGCAGCACCAAGGCATCTTGCGGCACGGTGAGCCCGCTGGCGCCGCCGAGTGCGAATTCGCCGCGCGCGAACATGCCCGGCTTGAAACCTTTCTTTGTGGCATCCGGCAGGTCGACGTAAACCAGCGCATTACGGCTGACCGCATCGACCGTCGGACCGATCACCCGCAGCCGCCCTTCGATGCTGCCGACACCGGCGGCACTGATGGCCACCGTGAGGCCAGGCTTGAGCTTGGCCAACTCTGTAGCGGTGACTTCGCCGCGCCATTCAAGGCGGCCCTTGCGGATCAGGCGAAACAGTTCCTGCCCTTGCGGCACCACCGCACCGACCGTGGCATTGCGCGCCGAGATGATGCCGTCGTCGCTGGCGATCACGCGCGTGTGATCCAGGCGCAATTGCTGCGCGGCCTGCTGTGCACGCGCCAGCGCCAATCGCGCCTGCGCGGTTTTCTCCGCGGTGGCGTATTGCGCCACCTGCTGCGCCGAGAGTGCACCGCTGCCGGCGATGGATTGCGCGCGACGGTCATTGGCGGTCGCCTCTGCCAGGGTGGCTTCGGCTTCGGCGACCGAAGCCCTGGCCTGCGCCAGGTCGGCGGCAATGGTGTCGGTGGCAAACACCGCCAGCACCTGGCCGCGCTTGACCGTGGCGCCCACCTCTGCACGGACTTCGCTCAAGCGCAAACCATTCGATTCCGCACCCAGGATGGCTTCCTGCCAGGCATTGACCGAACCGTTGGCCGCAAGCCGCAGCGGCACCTCGCGGGCAGACGGCTGGATCAGGGTTACGGTCAAGGCAGGTTTGCCGGGCTTGACCGCCACGCCCTTGGCGTCAGCCGACGTTTTGTCCTGGGCATTCACGCCGGCAAGTGCGAGTGCGGCACAAAGGGCGAGCGTGGTCGGGTATTTCAGCATGGGATGTTTCATAGTCATGATCCTCAAGGCTTCAAGCGCGTTTGTGCCAGGTCGGTCTTGCCGTCCCAGCCGCCGCCCACCGCGCGGTACAGCGCGATCCAGGCGCTCACGCCTTCGTATTCGAGTGCCGCAACCGTGCCGTCGGCTGCGAACGAGGTGCGGCGCGCGTCCTCAAGTTCGATCAGGTTGCCAAGGCCGGCGCGCTGACGGGTGCGCGCGCCTTCCAGGCTCTCGCGATAGCCGTTGGCGGCGGCGCGGGCGTCACTCAGACGTGTGGCAACCCCGGCCAGCTTGACCAGGGCTTCCTCGACTTCGCGCACCGCGCCGCGCACCCGGCCGCGGTAGACCGCGGCCGCCGCATCGTAATCGGCACGCGCAGCCTCGACATTGGCCGCGCGCCGATTGCCGTCCAGCAGCGGGACGATCAGCGAAGGCCCGATCGACCAGGTGGTCACACTGATGGTCGGGCTGCCATCCAGCCGGGAACGGGTGGGCGCGATGTTGCCGGCCAGGGTCAGGCGCGGGTAGCGATTCGCTTCCATGACGCCGATCTCGGCGCTGGCAACAGCGACGGCACGCTCGGCGGCGGCGATGTCCGGGCGTTGCGCCAACACCCCGGCCGGCACGCCGTCGATGGCGAATTGCGCGGGCTTGGGCAGGCGCGCCGCCAGTTGGGGTGCACCGGCCAGCATCGTGCGCAAAGCGCTTTCATCGATGGCGGTCAGCGCGACCAGGCCTTTGATGCCGATTTCGCATTCGGCGCGACGCTGCGCCAGGGCGGCAGCACCATCGGCGGCGCTGGCGCGCGCCAGCGCCAGGAAAGAAGGCGCCTGCAGGCCGGCGCCAGCGGCGATTCCGGTCAAGCGCGCAGTCTCGGCGCGCGAAGCAGCATCCGCCTGCGCCAGGGTGATCTGCATTTCGCAAAAGCGCATGTTGAGGTAAGCATGGGCAACTTCGGCGGCCAGGGCCACGCGTGCGTCATGCCAGGCGGCAATGTTGGCTTCGAGTTGCGCGCGCGCCGCCTCGCGCTGCCGTGCCAGGCCGCCAAACAGATCGATTTCCCAGCTGCTTTGCAGGCCCACCTGCGCCTGGCTGCGCAACACCGCCGGGCCGCCGAAGGAAAACGCCGAGCGACTGGCACCGGCGGTGGCATCGACCGAGGGGTTGCCGGCGACATTCGCCGCCACCGCATCGGCACGCGCGCGTTCGATGCGCGACGCGGCCTGCGCCAGGCTTGCGCTTTCGCGCTGGGCGGCGGCGAGAAGTTCGGTCAGCACCGGATCGTCGAACTGCTTCCACCAGGTTTTCAAGGCCTCGTTGCTGCCGCCGTGCGCCTGGATTTGTGGCACGCCGGCAGCCTGCGCGGGCGCATGCCAGCGTGAAACTGGCGCTGCGGGCGCCTGATAGGTGGGGCCCAAGGTGCCGAAAATGCCCTGGTTCAAGGCACATCCGCCCAGCGGCAGGGTGACCAGCACGGCACTCAGCAGCCGCTTCGCGGGTACGGTCGCCGTAGTAATTGGGTTCATCCGTTGCATGTCATGCGCCTCATGTCAACTGCGTACGGCGCCGCACGGCTTCGGCTTCGATCATGGCCGCCGCATAACCGGCCAGGCGCAGCGCCAGCGTGTCGATCGCCTCGGCATCGGCCAATACCGCCGGCGCGATCGCCGCCACCACGTCAAGACCTACGTAGTACTGCACCGCCATGCCGACGATGGCAAAGGCCAGACGCTGCACGTCGAGGTCGGCCTCGGCGATATCGAAACGCCGCTGCAGCAGGCGCACCATGGCGGCATGCTGCGGCTTGATCTCCGCCTCGATCGCCTCGTCCCAGGCGCCGGTGGGCTCGATCATTTCGCGAAAATGCAGTTTCATCACCAGGCGCACGGCTTCGCCGCGCTTGAGCGGCGTCAGGAAATCGGCAAAAAATTGCTGCAACGCGGCCGGTAAAGGCAGGCTCAGGTCGATATCGGCACAGCCTTGCTCGGGCACTTCGTTGAGCGGCTCGGTAAAAGCAGCGCGGTACAAGCCGGCCTTGTCGCCGAAGTAATAGCGGATCGCCGACACATTGGCGCCTGCTGCGTCTGCGATGTCACGCGTTGAGGCCCCGCCAAAACCCCTCTCAGCAAAGAGCTTGAGTGCAGCGAGCACTAACTTATTGCGCGGATGCTCGTCTTCCGGGCGGAACCAGGCTTGATTCGGGACTGCACTCATTGATGGCTTCGACGATTAATTCAATCGATTGAACTTTAAATCAATCGATTGAATCATGTCAAGCGAAATTTATTGCAGCGCAATAAATTCACTTAGTCGCTTACATGTTTGATGCGAATGTCGACGGCTGCCATGAGACACGCAGCTCGCCTCGCAGACGCCCACCGACCGATTCGAGATGCGGCGCGTTCTTGTTCGCCTGCTGGACAATCGAAATCAATCACTGGACATTAATGCGTAGAGATCCGGAGCCCCAACACCATGGATGCAATGACCTACACAGAGCCGGGGGGTTTCAAATGTGAGCCGCTCGAAGCGGCTGAACGAGGTCGCAAACGCGACCCTGCATTCTTGGGGCCACCTTATCGGTGGCCGGTCATTGCCATAGGCCGAGCTGGTCCAGCCTCTCGTCCTCTTGTTCCTGGTTGCGAATGTATTCACGGATCAGCGCAGTCCCGGACGGAGCGCTCTTGGCGGTTGGCGCGAGCGGGCGACGGCTTCTGATTCACGCGGGCTGGCGCGGCCGCAACCGGTAGGCGCGCAAGGCCTTACCCAGCGCCACCGTTCGTGCCAACCTCGCCAGCACCGTGGATCGGGTTTGCAACGACCACGAAGCCTTGACGATTACGCGTAACGGCGAACAGTCGGTCGTCATGCTCTCGCTCGAGGACTACAAGTCGCTGGAAGAAACCGCCTATCTGTTGCGCACACCTGCCAACGTCGAGCGCCTGCTCTCGACAGCGACGCAACTCAATGCCGGCAAAGGCATTGGGCGCAAGCTCATGACGTGAAGCTGGTTTTTGCGGATGAAGCGTGGAAGGGATATCTCTACCGGCAAAAGCAGGTTAAGCGCATGGTCGAGCGCATCATCAAACTGATGCAAGAGATCCAACGCAAACCGTTCACCAGGGTAGGAAAGCCCGAGGGCTTGAAGCATGCGCTGTCCGGCATTTGGTCACGCCGCATAACCGACGAACATCGGATGGTGTACCGCATCGAAGGTGGCGCGTATTGGTCGCCCAATTGCGCTTCCATTACTAACGCTCCCAACGTCTACGCCCACCAGCCCGCGACTGCCCTGTTTCCAATTGGCACGCCGCGTACGGTTGGGACGTGCGGTCAGGCGCTTTGGGATCACAAATCCATGTTCCGAAAAATCATTGATCGCAGGCGTTGACGGAAGCGTGTGCCAACCCGTGGGTCGGACGACAGTTCCTCAATCTGCTCGTCGATGAGTTGCGCCGGAAATTTCTCAAGCGTGTCGATGATGCGTCGCAGGTAGCCTCGCGTGGAGCCTGAGCCCTTGACGCGACGCAGTTCCGACGCCAGGGCATCCACCGTTGCTTTCGTCGGGAAGTACCCAAGGGCTTCTGCGATCAACGCAAGACGCGCGTAGTCATCGGGATATCGCCGGAGCAGCCCCAGCAGAAACACCCCAGCCTCGGCGCGCCCTCCATGGCTCATCGAACCGAGTAGCGTGCAGCCGGTGCGAAACGCCTCCGCGTTTGGCGACAGCGCTTGCCGGAAGACCGAGTCGATCGGGTACAGAGAGAGGTCTATACCCTCATCGGTCAGCCACGGCGCATTCGCGAAGATGCCCGATTGACTGCTGCGCGATGTCATTTGATTCAGCGCCGAACGACGGGGTAAGCAACCTTACGCCGCATTATGCGCGCGGTCCGGTTGACCGCCGGGATGGGACCTGGGCATCATGCTTTCCCCTCACGCGCGCTCCACGATGGCCGCGCCTTCGACGCAATGAAGTCATGCGTCCTGGCCCACTGGTTGAATACAGGCAGCAATTCAGGCGGCAGTTCCATCACGAAATCGAAATCCATCGGATAGGTGGCCGCCATGCGCTCGGCGACAGCGGAGAAACGGGTCGTGTTCGACTTACCCGCGCGCTTGGCGAAATTCGATTCAAGACGCCTTGAATTACGAAGGCTCTTGAGCGTCTAGATCGCGACAAATCTTCTTCGCCAGAAAATCGTTTATCTCGCGATGGCGAGGGATCGCAGTTGATTTCTGGGTGGCGCGATTCACAAACACGGAATGCTTGCCGCCCTCACGCAGAAGAACGCAACCGCACTGCCGAAGGTGACGAAGAAGATCGTCCCGTTTCATGCCGCAGGCAGCAGCAATCTTTCGCGAATGACGTCTTTTCCGAGAATCGACTCTTCGGCAAGTACGCGATTGGCCTCAAGAACCAAATCCACAGCCTCAGCCAGATTCGCACGGACTTCTTCAAGCGTGGCGCCTTGCGTATTGGCTCCGGGAAGCTCTTCCACGAAACCGATATAGCCTTCAGCAACTTTCTGGAACACGGCGGTGAGATGCATGGCGCTACCGATATGTTGATTGCCAAACACCAGTATAACGCGGAGGATTTTCGCACCCGTCGGCAGGCGGCGCAGGGTTTCACCGGTGTCCGGCTTGTGGGTATCGATGGCGATGTCGCGCTAGCTTCGGCTGCGGATCAGGAACAGTGCGTAGTGCCATGCGGATCTATGCGGCATGCTCTTCGTCAGATTCGATCACGACTTCGGCGCCGGCCATTCATCGTATGTTGCTCCCATCGATGCGCTGCACGGCCCTGCGGAAGAATGGGCTGGCAGGATCACCAAGGGTGCGAGTCCCGGGCACGAATTCTTTGCGATCTTGGCCGCGTCATGCTTTCCCCTCACGCGCGCTCCACGATGGCCGCGCCTTCGACGGGATGAAGTCATGCGTTCTGGCCCACTGGTTGAATACAGGTAGCAATTCAGGCGGCAGTTCCATCACAAAATCGGAATCCATCGGATAGGTGGCCGCCATGCGCTCGGCGACCGCAATCAGCAACAGATCACCCTGTCGGGCATCCTTGCCTTTCTTCAGCGGATTGCGTTCCGGCTTCGCACTCAGCCACAACTTGTGCAAGCCCATCCAGCGCGGATCCGGCACCACCAGCGGTACCGGCGCACCGGCGTAGTCGGAGATGATGTGCCGCACCGGGCGGCCCAACAGCAGCCATTCCTGCTCGATCAGGGGAATCGGCTTGAAATCGCCCAACGCGTGCAGCGACGGTATCACCGACGGCGCGGCCAGCAATTCAACTTCATACCCCTTGCGGTTGATCGCCTGATAGGGCCTGTGATGATTGAGATCGAAGCTTACGTCCACCGCGCGTAGTGCCGCAAGTAGCGGTTGGCGCGTGCCGCCCCGGAGCATCGGCTCCGGATGCCCGAGCCAAGTCATGTCAAAGTCCTCGGTTTCATCGAGGCCGGCAGCGAAGCGCTGGCCCGCTTCGATCTCGTAGGCCGCAAAGGCGTTGGTGCCCACGACAAGCAGGCTCGCGCCCAACCAGCCACGCAGATCAAGCTCGCGCAGGATCTCACCCGGCAGCGCCAACACCCGTGGCAGCCGCAGCGCCTTGTGCTGCGCCATGCATTCGGCAAGGCTTGTCTCGACCCCTTGCAGTTTGGCTTCCGTGTCGACCATCGCGGCAGTGAACGCCGCATGCTGACGCTCGGAATCCGCGTTGCGCGGGCCCTTGCTTTTTGGCTCACGCTCGCCGGCAAGCTGAATGTAGAGGTAGTCTCGGCCGGCAACCTGCTTCCAGACCACCTTCTTCGGAAGCGACTGGCGCAAACGGCGCAAGGTCACCCACTGCTCGTAATACTGTTCGGTGTTGGCCAGAATGCGCAGGCTTTCCGGCGACAGCTGGTTATCGGAAGGGGCCGAGAAATATTGGGTCATTCCGCATTATGTCATTGTTTTTAAAACGTTTACCAGAAATAGACAAATTTACCAGTTTTCTGGTAAATCACATCGGGCGGCTTTTTGTGCGCGCATTTCCGTGCCGCCATGCGCCGTTTGCGCGGGCAGCACCCCTCATTCCCGCAGACCCAGCTCCCTCACCAGCTTTTCATAGCGCGCACTGTCGCCGCGGATCTGCGCGGCGAACTCCTCGCCTGATGCGATCACGACCTCGGCGCCAGTGCGCACGATGCGCTCGCGCACCTCGGCCACTTCGAGCGCCTTGAAGGTCTCGGCCTGCAGTCGGCTGGCGATCTCCCTGGGCAGGCCGGCGGGCCCGAGCAGCCCGTACCAGGTGATGACCTCGAGCCCCGCGATCCCGGTCTCTTCGGCGACGGTCGGCACCTCGGGCGCCAGCGCCGAGCGCCGCACCGAACCCACCGCCAGGCCACGGGCCTTGCCGGCCTTGACTTGCGGCGCCGCGCCGGTGATGCCCGGAAAGTAGAACGACACCTGGCCGCCGATCACGTCGGTGGTGGCCTGCCCGATGTTCTTGTAGGGCACGTCGCGCACATCGATGCCGGTGGCCTTGCGAATCATCTCCACGCCCAGGTGGCTGGGCGACCCCTTGCCGGAGGTCGCGTAGTTGAGCTTGCCCGGATTCTTCTTCGCGTAGGCGATCAGTTCCTTGAGCGACTTGAAAGGCGCGTCGTTGCCGGTGATCATCAGGAGCGCCAGTTCGGCCACCTTGACGATCGGCACGAAGTCCTTCACCGGATCGAAGGCAGGGACGGCTTGCAGATGCGGGCTCACCGTCATGGTGGTCACGCCGAAATGCAGCGTGTAGCCGTCCGCGGGCGCCTTGGCGACCATTGACGCGCCGATCAACCCGCCGGCGCCCTCGCGGTTCTCGACCGTCACGCTGGTCTTGAGTTGCAGCGCCAGGCGCTCGGCGATCACGCGCGCCATCGCGTCGGCCCCGCTGCCTGGGCCGAAGGCCACGATCAAGCGGATCGGTTGTTGCGGATAGGGCTGGGCGTGCGCCGCCATGCTCGCGGTCAGCGCTGCAAGCAACACCATCCACATGATTGCCGGAATGCGTTTCATCTTCACTGTCTCCTGATCTGTCTTCTTTGGTTGCAGGTCGCGGCGACCCGCAGGGCGCCACCACCCGCGAATGCTATATCACGCCGCGCGCCCGCAAGTCTTCCATATCCGCCTTGTTCATGCCCAGCATGTCGCGGTACACGAGGTCGTTCGATTCACCCAGGCGCTGTCCGGCATGGCGCACCGCGCCCGGGCTTTGCGATAGCTTGGGGACGATGCCCTGCATGCGGATCGTGCCCAGGTCCTTGTCCGCCACCGAGATCACCATCTCGCGGGCCTGCACGTGCGGGTCGGCGACCAGGTCGGCGGCGTTCATCACCCGGCTGCCGGGCGCGTCGCAGGCGACGAACGCGGCCTCCACTTCGGCCAGGGTACGCGCCGCCATCCAGTCACCGATCGCCATGGCGAATGCATCGCGATGGCGCACACACTCGGTGAACGTGTTGAAGCGCGCGTCGCCGGCCATGCCGACCGCACGCAGGATGGCGCCGGCGCTGCTTTCGGTGACGGCGGAAAAGGAGAAGTAGCCGCCGTCCTTGCAGCGGAACAGCCCCGTATAAGGCACGTCGCGATGATTGCTGCCGCTGCGCGTGAGTACCTTGCCAAGCTGGTCGAAGATCACCACCTGTTGCTCGATCTGGCGAAACAGCCCCTCATAGAGCGCCATGTCGACCACCTGGCCGACGCCGCCGTCGCGCGCATCGCGCCAGTACAGCGCCATCATCACGCCCATCGCCGCCCAGGTGCCGGCCACCGTGTCGCCGACCGACATGTGCGAATGCGAAGGCGGGCCATCGGGCTCGCCGGTGATGTGGGCGAAGCCGGCGAAGGCCTCGGAGATGCGCCCGTAGGCGCGCCGGTCCTTGTACGGCCCGGTCTGCCCGAAGCCCGACAGCCGACACATGATCAGGCGCGGATTGAGTGCGGACAACACATCCCACCCACAGCCCAAGCGCTCCATCACGCCGGGGCGGAAGTTTTCGACCACCACGTCGGCATCGGCGGCAAGCCGGTGGAAGATCGCCTGGCCTTCGGGCTGCTTGAGATCAAGGGTGATCGATTTCTTGTTGCGGCCCTGCATCTTGTAGAACAGGCCGACATCGCCCTTTGGATAAATCCAGCGCAGTGGATCGCCCTTGCCGGGTGGCTCGATCTTGATCACGTCGGCGCCGAAATCGGCCAGCACTGAAGCGACAAACGGCCCCGCCACGATGTGCCCGACGTCGAGCACCCTGATGCCTTCAAACACGCTTGCGCTCATGCTTTTCCCCTGCCCCACGGCTCAGACATCGATGCCGAGCTCGCGAAACACCGCCTGATTGTGTTCGCCCAGTGCCGGCGCGCGCGTCACCACATCGGCCTTGGCGCGATGCGCCTCTGCCAACCCGCCATGGCGCTCAAGCGCCGCCGCCACCGTGATCGACACCGGAGTCGCCGGCACGCGCACCTGATGGCCATTGCACACGTAGCCCGCCATCGCGCCGTTGGCCTGCGCATGCGGGCTGTTGATCACCTCGCGCCAATCCAGCACGGGTGCGACCGGTACCTGCGCCTGGCCGAGGATGGCGATCCACGCCGCGCGCGGCCTGCCGCGCAAGGCGGCGGCGATCGACTGCCGTTCGCCAAGCGCGACGTAGTCCTTTCCCATGTCGACGCCGCTGGCCCAGTCGCCGCGCGCCCTGAGCTCGGCGGATAGGCCCAGCGCATCGCAAAACCGTTCCCAGAAATGACGCTCGATCGGGCACACCAGCAAGGCCTGCTTGTCCTGTGCCGCATAGACGTCGTAGCGCGGCCCAAGATCGCGGTAGGCCGGCCACGGCTTGCCGGTGTTGGCGAAGGTCGCGACGTCGCGCCACAAGGTGGCAAGCGCCGATTCCCAGATCGACACATGCACCACCTGGCCCCCACCTTCCTGACTGCGACGATGCAGCGCCGCGTAAATGCCGAGCGCCGCCTCGATGCCGGCAACCGTGGTGCCGACCGAACGGTATTGTTCGGGCACCCGAGGTTCACCGTCTACCCATTCGAGCGGTAGTGTTCCGGCCAGTGCGTCCATGTTCAGGCCGTGCGCCGGCAGGTCGGCCCACTCGCCGGCGACACCGTAGCCGGTGATCAGGCAGTACACCAGGTCCGGATTGATGTTGATCAGGCTGGCGGCGTCGATCCCGAGCTTGCGCGCCGCGCCGGGTTGCTTGCCGACAATCACCACATCAGCCCAGCGAGTGATCGCCGCGACCGCGCGCGGCCATGCCGGCGACTTCGGATCGAGAGCCACACTGCGGGCACCGGCGTTCAGATGCAGATGGTGGATGCCCTCATCGTGGAACAGCGGCGGGAACTGCCGATTGCCGTCGCCATGCAGCGGATGCTCGATCTTCAGGACATCGGCGCCCAGTTGCAGCATGCGGCGGCTCGCCACCGGCCCGGAGAAATGGGTGGAAAAGTCCGCGACTTTCGGGCTCTTGCTCATCAGGCAGCCGACTGCGGCATGTCGATGGTTTTGCTGTCGGCCAGGCGCCCGATCTCGGCCGGTGAGTAGCCGAGTTCGGCAAGCACCTCGGCGGTATGTTCACCATAAGCCGGCGGTGGACGATCCAGCCGCCCCGGCGTATCCGACATCAGGATCGGCGGGCCCAACTGCGGGATTGGCCCCAGTTTGGGATGGTCGATCGATTGCACCATGCCCAGCGCTTCCATCTGCGGGTGCTTGAGCACTTGCGGAATGGTCAATACCGGACCAAACAAGGCATTGGCGGCACGGAATTCCTGCTCCCACTCCTGCACTTGTCGCTTCGCGAAGGCTGCCGACAAGACACCATTGAGAGCGGTACGGTTTTCCATGCGCAGCGGATTGCTGGCGAAGCGCGGGTCGTCGCAGAGTTCAGGCAAGCCCAGAGCGGCACAAAAGCGCGGCCACGTGTCGCGGGTCCAGGCGCCGGCGACGACATCGCCGTCGCTGGCCTTGTATAACTGATAGGGCGCGACCGAACTGTGGGCGCTGCCTTCGCGCTGCGGCTCCTTGCCGCCCCACCAGTAGTTCGCCAGCCGGGTGGTCAGGCCAAAGGTGAGCGCGCCCAACATCGGAATATCGACCCGCTGGCCGCGCCCGGTCCGTTCGCGTGCGAACAGGGCCAGCAGCGCGCCCTGCACCGCAACCATCGCCGAGGTGTAGTCGGCGACCGGCAAGCCGACCAGCACCGGGTCGCCGCCGCGCTCGCCGGTGACCGACATCACACCCGACATCGCCTGCACCACCGGGTCGGTGCCCGGCGACTGCGCATAAGGTCCGCTGCGCCCGAATGCGGTGATCGACAGGTAGATCAGGCGCGGATTGAGCGCACTGACCGCCTCGTAACCGATACCCATCGCTTCGGCCACGCCGGGGCGAAAGTTCTCCACCAGCATGTCGGCGCCGCTCACCAGGCGGCGCAGGATTTCGCCGGCGTCGGGCTTGCGGGTATCGATGGCGACGCTGCGCTTGCTGCGGTTCCAGATCAGGAACATGCCGGATTCGCCGTCGACGAAAGCGGTGCCCATGGTGCGCGTCGGGTCGCCGTGCGGCATCGATTCGATCTTGATCACGTCGGCGCCGAAATCGCCCATCAGGAGCGTCGCATAGGGCCCCGACATGTGTCGCGTGAAATCGAGGATGCGGATGCCTTCGAGTGCTTGCATGGTTGCGCCGGGTCTGGTCGGACAGGCGGCAAGGTTATCGGCAATGCGCGGCCGGCGCAATGCGCAGCGGGCGCCACCGCAGGCCCACGTTCGAGTCATTCCCGCGTGGACGGCCTGACACTCATGGTTAGCCCTATCAGGCCGCCGCGCTAGAACGGACGCTTCGCGGTCAGGATTTCCCACCAAAGCCGCCAGTCACCCATCAGGCTGTACCCCGGATACTTGAAGGTCGCCGGCCGGTTGCGCTCGAAGAAGAAATGCCCGACCCACGCAAACGTATAACCCTGAACCAGCGCCGCCACGAGCAGCCACCACACCTGCGTGACCACCGCTGTCACCAGGATGATGAGCGCGATGCTGGTGCCGACGAAATGCAGGCGGCGCGACACCAGGTTTTTGTGCTCGTCGAGATAGAAGGGGTAGAAATCGGCGAAGGTCTTGTAGCGCTGATCGTTGCTCATCTCGATTCTCCTGGTTCGGTGGCGGGTTGATGCGGCGATTCTCTCCGCCGACCCTCGATCTTCAACGGGGTCTTTCGAACATCAAGTCGAAAGCCGTCCCTGCGGACGGTCATGGCGGCTTCTTCTCCGGAAGCGCCGGAAACTGCGGAAGCGCATCGGTGATGTCAAACCACGGCGCCTTGTCGGCGACAAACACATGAAGTTTTGGCTTGACCCCGGGATCGACATCGAGCGCGCCAAGCGGCAGGCCGAAGTTGGATGGGTAGTCATCGAACCGGCTCAGCAGGGGCGACCCACAGACGCGGCAAAACCCGCGATGCGTGCCGGGCGACGATTCGTAATAAGTCACCAGTTCTTCGCCCTGTACCCAGCGGAAGTCGGCGGCGTTCACGCGGGCACGGCTGCGAAAGGCTGCGCCGTGCGCCTTGCGGCACATGGTGCAGTGGCAGTTGAGCGCGCCCGAAAGCGTGCCCGTGATCTCGTACCGGACACCACCGCATAGACAGCTGCCGCTCAGCATGATGGTCCTCCCGGGTTGTCGTCAATAGCCGGCAAACGTCGCGGTCGATCGACGGTCTGTTCTTTGCAGGAGTGTTGCGTCACGTTTGCGCTACCACTTCGGTGCGATGCGGTCGCCAGGCAGAATGACATAAGGGTTCGCCCACCCCGGAATTGCCTGGACTCGACTCAGCCATGCGCCGATATGGGGGTTACTGAAAGCGCTTGGTTGCTATTCCCTTGAAAGCCAGCGGTCCTCTTCCTGAAATCAACTTGCACCCAATCAAGCGCCAATCCGCGCTGCCTCCCGCGCCCGCCAATCCATCACCCGAAACCAAAGCGGCGGCAGCAGCGCCAGGAGAATCATCCCGGCATACCCGGTGGGCAACTGCGGCGCCGAATCGATCGAGCGCAGGGTTTCGTAAGGGCGCGAGGAATCGGCGTGATGATCGGAGTGGCGCTGCAGGTTGATCAAAATGGCATTGCCGAACCAGGTATCGGAATTCCAGGAGTGGTGCGGCTGCACCGCCTCAAAGCGGCCATCGGCATTGCGTTGGCGGGTGAGGCCGTAGTGCTCGACGTAGTTCACCAGTTCCAGCAGGGTGAAGGCCACGAGACTCTGGAACAGGAAGAACAGCACGCCCATGGGGCCGGCCACACCCCACGCGATGGCGCATAGCGCAAGTGTGGCGACGATGTACACGACGTTGCGGTTGGCGGGCGACCAGGCGGTTTGGCCCTTGGCTTCGAGACGCAGCGCTTCCAGGCGCCAGGCATGGGCGAAGCTGCCGACCACGGTGCGCAGGTAGAAGGCGTAGAACGATTCGCCCAGGCGCGCGCTGGCCGGGTCGTTCGGGGTGCCCACACGCGCATGGTGGCCGCGGTTGTGTTCGACATAGAAGTGGCCGTAGCACACCGTAACCAGCAGCACCTGCGAGACGAAGCGATCAAAGCGGCCGGGGCGGTGGCCCAGTTCATGCGCGATGGTGATGCCGAAGCCGCCGGTGATGAAACCGATCGACACGCCCAGCCAAAGGGCGGCTTCGATGCTTGGTCTGGCCGCGATCACGCCGAGTGTCCACGCGATCAGCGCGATCTGCAGCACCGCGTAGAGGTAGAGGAAGGCGCTGAACCAGGCATGGCGCATGGCGGGCCAGGCGTGCGGTCTCGCGGCACCTGGGCGAGTGCCGATCAACGCATCGATAATGGCGATCACTACCAGGAACAGCAGGGAAAGCTTGCCGGATGACCCGCTGACATAGCCGATCACCGGCAGGGCCAGCATGGCGATCAGCAGCAGGTGGCGGGCGTCTTGCCAGGCCAGCCGGCCGGGTTTGGTGAGAGTGGCGTGCATGGCCGGTAGTTTGGCAGTTGGGCAAGATGGGCGCAAGAGACGGCTGCAAGCGCGGCGCCCCGGCCCGTGCGGGTCTCACCCTTAGCTGGCGCGGCAAGGACTGCCGGCACCGGCGGCACAGCTGCCCGACACCCGAGTAGCGACGCGCCCATGTTTCAGGCAAGCTTTCGCATGTCTTCCAAACCGCCCGACCTGCTGGCCGGCCCGATCGTGCCCACCCTGGTGCGTCTGGCGAGCCCGAATGTGCTGGGCCTTTTCGCGCAAACGCTGACCATCGCTTATGACGGCTACATCGTCGCGCGCCTGGGCACCGAGGCGCTGGCCGCGGTGGCGCTGGTGTTCCCGCTTTCGATGCTGATGGTGCAACTGTCACGCGCGGCGATGGGCGGCGGGGTGGCATCCGCAGTGGCGCGCATGCTCGGCGCCGGCGACCGCCGGCGCGCCACTGCGGTGGCCTGGCATGGCCTCATGATCGAGATCGTGCTGGGCTTGTGCATCGGCCTGGGCTTCTTGGCCTGCGGGCCCTTGTTGTATCGCGCCATGGGCGGGGGCGGGCCGATTCTGGAGCTGGCGCAAAGCTATGCCTTCCCGCTGTTCGCCGGCGCCATTGCCACCTGGGTCAACAACGCGCTCTCCAGCATGCACACCGGCTCCGGCAGCATGCGTGCGCCGGCGGCCTGCCTGATCGGCAGCGCGCTCCTGCATGTCGGCCTGTGCCCGCTTTTGGTTTTCGGTGCCGGGCCGGTGCCGGCGCTCGGGGTGGCGGGCGCCGGGCTTTCGTTCGTGGCGCTCAACGCGTTGTCGGCCTGCATCCTGGCGTGGCCACTCATGCGCGGCGCCGGCAATTTGCACCTGCGTCCGGTGCCCCTGTCGCGGGCCGATGCCTTTGAGGTACTGCGGGTGGGCCTGCCGGCATCGGTCAGCCCGTTCATTTCCAACGGCAACGTGATCGTGCTGACCGGCTACGCCGGCAATTTCGGCATCGCCACCCTGGCCGGTTACGGCGTCGGCGCGCGCCTTGAGTACGTGTTGATTCCGCTGGTACTCGGCTTCGGTTCGGCGATGGTCTCGATGGTCGGCCGCAACGTTGGCGCCGGGAAGCACGCGCGCGCCGCGCGCATCGCCTGGGTGGGCTCGCTCCTGATGGCCGCGGTGACAGGCGCCATCGGCGTGCTGCTGGCGCTCAATCCGCATTGGTGGACGCAGTGGTTCATCCCGGATGCCGCCAGCGCCACGCGCGCGGCGGCCGACGCCTATCTGCATATCGTCGGCATTTTCTATGCCCCGTTCGGCTTCGGGCTGGCCTTCTTTTTCGCTTGCCAAGGGGCGGGGCGTCTCAAATGGTCACTCATCGGCAGCCTGGTGCGGCTGGTGGTGGCGGTGGTCGGTGGCGCGCTCGCGGTGGCGCTGCATTCGCTGACGCTGCTCTACGTGGTGGTCGGCGTCTCGTTCCTGGTGTATGCGCTGATTCCGGGTCTCGCGTTCAAGCTTGGCGGCTGGGAGCAGGATGCCCGCGGTGCCGCGCCGCAACGCAGAAACTAAAGCGGGCGGCGGCAACCAGCGCTCGGGTATGCTTGGGCGATTCAGATCGAGCGGGTTGAATCCTCATGTTGCACGTTGCAGGCAAGATCTTTGTCGCCACCGTCCATGCATGCGCGCTGTGGGGCGCATGCTCGGGGCCCGCGTTGGCGCAAGGCATGACACTGACCCCGGCGCAGCAGCAATTCCGCGCGCTCTATCAGGAACTGGTGGAAATCAACACCACCGACTCGGTCGGCAGTTGCACCGTGGCCGCCGAGGCCATGAAGAAGCGCCTCATCGCAGGCGGCATCGCTGCAGCCGACATTCACATCATCGTGCCACCCGGCGGCCCCAAAAAGGGCAACCTGGTGGCGCGCCTGCGCGGGTCCGGCGCGAAAAAACCGATCCTGTTGCTAGGGCACCTGGACGTGGTGGAAGCCAAGCGCGAAGACTGGGCGCGCGACCCGTTCAAGCTGATCGAGGAAAACGGCTACTTTTATGCGCGCGGTGCCGCCGACGACAAGGCGATGGTGGCGGCGTTCCTCGACAACCTGATGCGCTACAAGCGCGAAGGCTACCGGCCGGAGCGCGACATCGTGGTCGCCGCCACCTGCGATGAAGAGATCATTCCCTCGCCCTTCAACGGTGCCAAATACCTTCTCACGCACCACCGCAACCTGATCGATGCCGAGTTCGCCTTGAACGAAGGTGCCGGCGGCATGCTCGACGCGGCCGGCAAGCCGGTGCGCATGGGCATCCAGGCCGGCGAGAAAGTATTCCAGACCTACACGCTGGAGGTCACCAACCGCGGCGGCCACAGCTCGGCACCTGTCAAGGACAACGCCATCACCCACTTGAGCGGCGGGCTGGCGCGCCTGGGCGCCTTCGACTTTCCGTTCCGCCTGTCGGCCACCACGCGCACTTATTTCGAGCGCATGGCCGCGATCGAGGGCGGCCAGACCGGCGCCGACATGCGCGCCATCATCAAGGACCCGCCGGATGCGCAGGCGCTGGCGCGCTTGTCGCAGAACCCGACGCACAACGCCACCTACCGCACCACCTGCGTGGCCACCATGCTCGAGGCCGGCCATGCCACCAACGCGCTGCCGCAGCGCGCACGCGCCACCGTCAATTGCCGCGTGCTGCCGGACGAATCGATCGAATCGGTCACCCGGACCCTGGCCACCGTGCTTGCCAACGACAGGATCAGCATCACGCCAGTCGGCCAGGCCACGCTCTCGCCGGCGCCACCCTTGACGCGCGAAATCATGGAGCCGGCCGAGCGCATCAGCGCGCAAATGTGGCCCGGCGTGCCGGTGGTGCCAACCATGCTGGTGGCCACCACCGACAGCCGCTACATGAACAACGCCGGGATTCCGGCCTATGGCCTGTCGGGCATTTTCCGCGACCCCGATGGCGGCGGGGTGCATGGCTTGAACGAGCGCATTCGCGTCAAGTCTTTGTTCGAGGCCCATGAATTCCTCTATCGGGTGGTGAAGGCTTACGCCGGCGGACAGTAGGCGCCGAGTGCCTCGCCGCAGTACAGGCCGGTCGTGCGAGTCGGGTCTGCGGCCGCTTGCAATCCGTGAGCGACACCGGACCGGGGCGGAGCCGTTAGCCGCATGTGCGGTTACAGTGCGGCATGGCGCTCAAATCGACGATTTACAAGGCCGACCTGCAGGTGGCCGACATGGACCGGCATTACTACGCCGATCATCCGCTCACCATCGCCTGCCATCCTTCCGAGACGGCCGAACGCATGATGGTGCGGGTACTGGCATTCGCACTCAACGCGCACGAGCTGCTGGCCTTCGGCAAGGGCTTGTCGGATGTCGAAGAACCCGATTTGTGGCAGCGCGACCTGACCGGTGCGGTCGAACACTGGATCGAAGTGGGGCAGCCTGACGAGCGCACGGTGCTCAAGGCCTGCGGCAAAGCCGCTCGCGTCACGGTCTACGCCTATGGCAGCAGCACCCCGCAATGGTGGAAGCAGGCAGGCCCCAAGCTGGAGCGCGCACGCAACCTCAAGGTCATGGGCATCGATCCGGAAGCGGCGCGCGCGCTGGCCAAACTGGCCCGGCGCAACATGCGCCTGCAATGCACCATCCAGGACGCCGACATCTGGATGCGCGACGATACCGAAGCGGTGCAAGTGAGCTTGAACCCGCTGCAAGGCTGAATGAGGACTAGCGCATGCCGACCATCAAGATTCCGATTACCACCGACTACATTGAACTCAACCAGTTGCTCAAGCTGGCGGGCCTGGCTTCCAGCGGAGGCGGCGGCAAGGCATTGGTGGCCGCGGGCGGCATTACCGTCGATGGCGCAGCCGAACTGCGCAAGACGGCCAAGATCCATGCCGGGCAGGTGGTCATGGCCGGTGAAGCGAGAATCCGGGTAATCACAGCCACTGCCACCAGCACCGAGGGGGGCATTGCCGTCGACGCAAGCGCCGCGACTCCGCCGCGGACAAAAAGCCCGGCCAAGCCCCCGGTAAGCCCGGCGCGGCGCCCCGCCTGGGCAGGCAAAACCATCAAGGTCCGCGGCAAATAGCGGCCAAAACCCCCGCCTCCTCGGCGCATGGCACGCGCTTTGCATCGGTATTGTGGAATCTGGTCTAGCTCTATTGCCACAAGCCCGATGCCCGAAACCCTGTTCATGCATGATTCGATGCTGTCCAACGAAGCCATTCGCCTGGATCAGCTGCAAACCAGCATTCTCAAGACGCTCTACACCCGCTCGGAGCGCCGCCATGCCCTGCCGGAACTGGCGCGCGAGGTGTTTCCGGGCGCCGCAGCCTACCCGGATGCCGAGTTGCTGTGCTTCGTGTTGCCGCGCCTGCGGCGCATGCGTGCGCTAAATTTCGTGCGCCTGGAGCGTCTTGGTGCGCAGCTCGCCGCCAGCATCAGCCTGCGCGGCATCGAGTTCATCGAACAGCACGCCTGAGAAATTGCGCCATTCATCGCAAATCAGTCATGCCCTCACCGGCCGGCTCGCAGTTTACAAAGGGTCCGGCGTGCCGCCGCCTGAAGCAGATTCGCCGCGCTCACCCGCAGTGCGCTATCTGCGCGCCTACACGCTGCTGCACCGAATTGTTCCCGCTTTCACAGTAGTGCCGGCTTCGCGGTCGGACGGCGCCACCCAAGCCGAACGCAGCCGCGCTTAAGCCCGGCGCAAGGCCGCGCCATCTGCACGAGCCGAACACGGGTTTGACGCCACTGGCCTCCACAGGTCATGATGCGTGGCCATGGCCATCGATGTCGACCTCAACCGCCGCACCCTGAGCCTGCCCGCGGCCGATGGCGGCCGCCCGCATCGTTTTTCCGTGATCGACGCCGGCCCGCGCGACGCCTTGCGCACCTTGGTATTCATCCACGGCTTCGGCGGGCGCGCCGCCTACTGGCATTTCCAGCTCGACCACTTTCACTACGACAGCCGCGTCATCGCGCTCGATCTGCGCGGCCACGGCTTGTCGGATGCGCCGAAATCGCGCTATGACGTGCCGGAACTGTGCGCCGACGTGGTGGCCATGCTGGCTGCGGTGGAGGCGCCCGAACGCTTCGTTCTGGTGACCCACTCTTTTGGCGGAGCAGTCGGCAGCTATTTCGTGAATCAGTATCCGCAGCGCATCGAGCGCCTGGTGATCATCGGCTCGGCGGTGCGGTTCAAGCTCAAGTGGACCGGGCGCGCACTGTTGCGCCTGCCGGCGCCGCTGCTGGGCTTCATGCAACGCGTGGTGCCGGCGGCGCGCCTGTATCCGCCGGCGCATGTAGTGAGCGCGCAAAACCGCAATGCCTTGTCGGTATGGAACGGCACCGAATATCTGAAGAAGATCGCCGTGCCGACCCTGGTGATCCTGGGCCAGCGCGACTTCCTGTTTGAAGAGGCCTCGCAGCGCGGCCTGGCGCAGTTGATTCCGGGCGCCGAGGAAGTGGTGATCCCGGTCTCGGCGCACCAGGTGATGGTCGAGCGGCCGGATGCGGTCAATCGCGCCATCGAGCGCTTTCTGGGCCCGGCGCGACTGGCCGAGGAACGCGCGGCACGCCGCGTGCAGGCGCGCGCGCTCGAGCAAGAGCGCCCCTGGCTCAAGTATTACGACAGCCGCACGCCCTACCGGATTCGCGCGCCGATCGCGCCCATCACGCGAACTTTGGAAGCCGCGGGCCGCCGCTTCGGCGGCACCGACGCTTTGCGCTTCTACGGCCGCACGGTGAGTTACCGGCAACTGAACCGCTTGTCGAACCGCTTCGGCAGCGGCCTGGCCGCGCTCGGCATCGCGCCAGGCGACCGGGTGGCGATCATGCTGCCCAACATTCCACAGGCCCTGATCGCCTATTACGGCGTGTTGAAGCTGGGTGCGGTGGCGGTGTTCGTCAACCCGCTTTTTACCCGTGAAGAACTGGTGGCGCGCCTGGCCGACGCCGGCGCTCGGGTGCTGATCGCGCTTTCTTCTTATCGCGGCGAGATCGAGGCGATCGCCGCAGGCGCCGGGCTGACGCGCGTGATCCTCACCTCTTTCAAGGCGATGATGGGTGTGTGCGAGCGCTTCATGTATTCGTTGCTGCGCGAAAGCATGGCCGCCGCCGGCCTGGCGCGCTCCGGCGCGGGCATGGCGGCGCAAGTCAATACCTTCAAGGGCGTGCTGGCGCGCGGCAGCAGCGCGCCGCTGCCGCCGCCCGAGATGCACGACCTGGCGGTGATCGCGTACACCAGCGGCACCACCGGCAGCGTGCCGGCCGGCGTGATGCTGACCCACCTGAACCTGGCGGCCAATGCGCTGCAACTGCGCCACTGGATGCCGGAAATCCGCCCAGGCAACGAGCGCCTGCTGGCGGTGGTGCCGTTTTCGCACTCCTACGGCATCACCGGCTGCGTCAACATCGCGGCCCTGATCGGCGCCACGCTGATACTGCTGCCGCGCTTCGATGTGGAAGAAACGCTCACCACCATCGCGCAGCAAAAGCCGACCATCTTTCCCGGCGTGCCGATGATGTTCCAGAGCCTGGCGCACTTTCCGGGCGTGCGCAAATACGGCGTGGCCTCGATCCGCCTGTGCGTCTCGTCCGGTTCGCCCCTGCCGGTGGAAGTGCAGGAGGAGTTCGAGAAATTGACGCGCGGGCGGGTGGTCGAAGCCTATGGCCTGACCGAGGCCGCGCCCGCCACCCACTGCAACCCGCTAGGCGCGCGCCGCCGCCACGGCTCGATCGGCCTGCCGCTGCCGGACACCGAAGCGAAGATCGTCGACCCCGAAAGCGGCGCCGAACTGCCGCCCGAAACGCCGGGTGAAATGATCGTGCGCGGCCCGCAACTGATGCGCGGCTACTGGCAGCGCGAGATCGAAACCGGCGCGGCGCTGCGCGACAGTTGGCTCTACACCGGCGACATCGCGCGCATGGACGAGGACGGCTATTTCTACGTGATCGACCGCAAGAAGGATGTGATCTTCATGGCCGGTTACCCGATCTACCCGCGCGACATCGAAGAGGTGCTGTACGAGCACCCGGGGGTGCTCGAAGCGGCGGTGATCGGCGTGCCGGACTGGGACGAGACCAACGCGATTCACGCTTTCGTGGCGCGCCGGTCCGGCAGCCGCTTGAGTCCTGAAAAGCTGCTGGCGGAATTGACCGCACACGCCAAGAAACGCCTGCCGCCACATGCCGTGCCGGTGTCGTTTGAGCTGGTCGACAAGCTGCCGCGCAACATGCTGGGCAAGGTGTTGCGGCGGCAGTTGGCGGCAGGCGCAATGCCTGCTGTCACGCAAGCCTGAACTCAGAAAAAACTGAGGACTTGGGCAGAAACGACACTCCTCCGGTAACCTACCCTTTGATTTTGCGACAAACCATTTATGCCCATGAACCCAATCGACCTGCGCAGCGACACCGTCACCCACCCCAGCGCGCAGATGCGCCGCGCGATCGCCGAGGCCGCGCTCGGCGATGACGTCTTCGGCGACGACCCCACCGTCAACCGCCTCGAGGCGCGCGGCGCTGAAATGTTCGGCATGCAGGCAGCCTTGTTTTTGCCCACCGGCACGCAAAGCAACCTCGTCGCGTTGATGGCGCACTGCCAGCGCGGCGATGAATACGTGGTCGGCCAGGATGCCCACACCTACCGCTTCGAAGCCGGCGGTGCGGCGGTATTGGGCAGCATCCAGCCGCAGCCGCTGACCAACCAGCCCGACGGCTCGCTGGCGCTAGCCGACATCGAAGCGGCGATCAAGCCCGACGATTCCCATTTCGCGCGCACACGCTTGGTCACTCTCGAAAACACCATCAGCGGCCGCGTGCTGTCGCGCGCCTACCTTGAATCGGTGCTGGCGCTGGCTGCGCGCCGCGGGTTGGGCACGCATCTGGACGGCGCGCGCATTTTCAACGCCGCCGTCAAGTTGGGCATGCCGGTGGCGGATCTGTGCCGCGGCTTCGATACCGTTTCGGCCTGCCTGTCGAAGGGCCTGGGTGCGCCGGCCGGCACGCTACTGGTAGGGCGCAGCGACTTGATCAAATCGGCGCGCCGCTGGCGCAAGATGCTGGGCGGCGGCATGCGCCAGGCCGGCGTGCTGGCGGCGGCGGGCCTGTACGCGTTTGATCACCATATCGAACGTCTGGCACAGGACCACGACAACGCGCAGCGCCTGGCCGCGGCTTTGAGCAAGGTCGATGCGCTCAAGGTCGATGCCGCGCAGACCAACATGGTGTTTGTCGACGTGCCGCCGGCACACGTGGAAGCGCTCGGCGCCTGGCTGCAAGAGCACCGAGTGCTGGCACTGATCCGGCCGCGCACCCGCCTGGTGACGCATCTGGATGTGAACCGCGAGCAGGTTGATGCGGCCGTCGATGCGTTCGCCGCCTACTTCGCGCGTGCCGGTTAAACGCGCGCATGGCTGCTTCCTTTAAACGCCCAAGCGCGGCACCGGCTTCATCAGGATTGCAAATGCGCAAGCTCCTCATCGCGCTGCAGCGACTATGCTGGCGAAGTGGCTCGGCGCACGAGGACTGCTAGACCTGTGTGCCGGCCAGTATGTGGCGCTTGAAGCCGCAACCACCGGGGCCGGGCCCGGCCTGTGGGTGCTGACCGACGTCGTCAACTGAACCGGATGCGCCATGGATGACACAAGCGCCACAGAAATCATGCAGCGCTTCGGCAAAGCCTTCTTCAAGCGCGACCGCGTACTCCTGGCCGACATCTTGTGCGAAGACGCGGAGTGGCATTTCGCATTCGGCGCCGATGCGCCTGATGGCCGCGTTCGCAAAGGCGTCGACGGCTTTCTGCGCGGCATCGAAGAGAACGATGCACTGTTCGAGCGATTGCGATTTGAAGACGTCAAGTGCTTCGGCCTGGAGCCGGATCGCGTCGTCATGACTTATGCGGTCGAGGGGAAATATCGCGATGGGGAATCGTTTGCCCTGCGCGGTATCGAGCTGGTGAGCGTACGCGATGGCCGCATCACGAAGAAGGATGTGTTCTGGAAGCAGCACCGCGCCTAGGGCGATCGGATAGGTTCGTAACGGCAAGCGCATTGGTCCATCGAACCCTCTCTCTGGATCGGTGCATTACCGCGCATGGCTTTGCTCGCGCCTGCTGCAACGAGTGTCCGCACGATTTCCGGATCGCGTATTCGTGCAGATGCCGTGGCGTCACGCCGCTCGCCGAAACGCGCCGCCACCGCTTCGCGTGGCCGACAAGTGCGACAGGGTGTCGCAGGCGATGCCGGTGTCGAAGGAACGGTGGTCCAGTTGCTTCAAGGGCAAACTCGCGGTGAAATCAGAACGCCCGATTCATCGTCGATATGCTCGCGCAGGATCGAGAGCTTGTCGCCGTCGTAAAGTTTTCTGGTCGTATGGTTCAGCCGTCAAGCACTGCCGTTGATGATACGCATGCCTTTGAGATCGGAAAAATCGCGGTCATGAGTGATCAACGCGGCAAAGCCTGACGCAATGGCCGTGGCTGCATGGATCGCATCGGGCAACTTGGGCTTGTGGCCGGCACGCAAGCGCGCGGCAAGCGCGGCCAAATCGGCGTCGAGGGCAACAATTTCCCAGGGGGACAGCGCCTTGCGGTACCGGTTGGCCAGCGCTTCATTCCCACTCCGCCCGCAGCTCGTCAATGTACTTTGCAACGTCACCGCCGTACATGCCCAGGCCGGTTCCACACAAGTCAATGAACCGCTCCCCCACCCGCGTTCGCGCCCGGGCCTGCGCCACCGGTACGATCGCCGCATAAGGCTTGCCGTGTTTGGTGATGATCGTGGTCTTGCCACGACTGGCGCTCTCCAGCAGAGACGGGAACATCCTGCGCGACCATTTCGGCTTGACCTCGGCATACATCTCGTCCCGGGCGTGACGGCGGCAGCGCGAGTCGATGACGATGTAGCCGGCGCAGTGCAACAGCAGTGCCTCCGTGGTGCGCGGACGCGCGCTCGAGTCCTTGTCGTGCGCCAGGATCATTTGCGCGGTCCCCATGGGCCGGCCGACCTCGAGCGCGCCGGACGCGCCGTAAATGGTGTGCCGGGACAGCAGCCTGGCTCGTACCGTGACCCGAAATTTCCGACACATGAAAGCGCCCTGCGACCCCATGGCGTCGTTGCAAACCCTCGCCGTAGCTACGGCGAGGGCCGCGGTTTGCGCGTAGCCAAAAGGCCGATTACATCGCTTTAATCATGTGTGGAAACTTCCGCGTCTCGGTACCAGTTTCAAGACACTGCGGCAGGCGGCGGTAGTCGCTGCCTTCCCGATGACCACCACCGGCAAGGTTCAGCGCACCACCTTGCGCACAGGCCCGCGGCGCAGCCTGGCTGGTAATATCTTCAATCGACGGCACGGTCGCGTCGCACCAACCTGCACGGAGCAAGCAATGAACCAGCGCCGCACGTTCGCCCACCACGCCCGGCACCGCGCCTGTGCGCTTGGGCTGCTGCTGCTCGCCGCGACCATCCCCGCCGCATTGGCGCAGGGCACGGACTACCCGACCAAGCCGGTGACCCTGGTAGTGGGTTACCCGCCAGGGGGCAGCACCGACCTCACCGGCCGCGCAGTCGCCGCCGGGCTGGCGAAGCGCTTCGGGCAGCAGGTGGTGGTCGAGAACATCGGCGGCGCCGGCGGGACCGTCGGCGCGCAACGCGTGGCGCAGGCCACGCCCGACGGCTACACGCTGCTCCTGGGCGCCAACAACGAGATGGCGATCAGCGCGCTCATCAACCCCGCGGTCCGCTATGACGCCCAGCGCAACTTCACGCCTATCGGCCTGGTAGCCTCGCAGCCGATGCTGCTGGTGGCTTCCAACCAGGCGAAGGTGAGGAACATCGAGGAGTTCGTCGCGCTGGCGCGCAAGAACCCCGGCCGCTTCAGCTACGGTTCATCCGGCGTCGGCACCGCACTGCATCTGGCGGGCGAGATGGTCAAGGACGCCGCGCGCATTTTCATCGTGCACATTCCCTACCGCGGCGTTGCGCCCCTGACCACCGACCTGGTCGGCGGTCAGCTGGAATTCGGCGTCTTCGTCCTCTCCAGCGGCCTGCCGCACGTGCGCAGCGGCAAGGTGATCGCCCTGGGGACCACCGCGGCGAGGCGCGCCGCGTCGGCACCGGACATCCCCGCGCTGGCCGAGCATCCGGCGTTGAAGCATATCGACATCAGCAGCTGGTTCGGCGTGTGGGGGCCGGCCAACCTGCCGCCGGCGGTGACGCAGCGGCTGACTCGCGCGCTTGCCGAATCGCTCGCCACCGACGAGGTGAGGAAGCGCCTGGAGGACTCCGGTGCCACCATGGCGCCGGCCGGCGCGGTGCTGGCCGACTACCAGCGCCAGGAAATCGAGAAATACGCGCGCATCGTCAAGGTGGCGAATATTCGCGAGTGAAGCCGCGCCCGGTTCGGGTGCCGGCACCCTGCGGTCACCGCGATCGGCAGGCGCTTGCGCTTATGTGAAGTAGTCATGATGTTCACCAACCAATTGATTATTCGTCAAATAAAGGAAAGAACTTCCGCAGTGAGCGGTCTGGCTTGCGGCCGGTCGGCCTACGGATTTCAAACAGGCTGGGTCGCCGTTTGGCTTCGTGTCACATGATTGTCTTAATTTCGTCATATCTTGCCGGGTGTCGCTGCGGTGACACCCACCTCAATTTTGTCAATCCTGAATCGGCACCGATCCTCCCATGGCTATCGACTTCCAAGACGTAAATGAAATCCTGCGCCGCATCGTCATCTCCGAGCGGCTCGATGTTGCGGGCACCGATGCCATCGCCACCAAGTTTGCCGCGCTTGCGGCTTCTTCGGTGCGGCGCGTGGTGGTGGACCTGACCGGCGTGACGTTTCTCGCATCGATGGGCATCCGTGCCCTGCTCACCAACGCCAAGGCACAACAGCTGCGCGGTGGCCGGATGGTGCTGTTTGTCGGCGCCAATGCGGGCGTGGCCAAGACGCTCGAGACCACCGGCATCGACGCGCTGATTCCGATCTTCACGGACGCCGCCGAAGCCGAAAAGGCAGCTCTGGCCTGAGCCATGATGGCGGCCCCGCTTGCCGATTGGACGGCCGAATTGGCGATCCGCGCCGATAACGCGGAGTCCAGGCGTGCCTCGGAATGGCTGCGGGCGAACGGTGAATCGCGTGGCGTGCCCGAGGAATGCATCACCCGGCTCGACCACTGCATGGATGAGGCGCTTGCCAACGTAATCGCCCACGGCGGGCCGCTCGCGCGCGAGGCCGCCATCGCCATCTGCCTTGAAGTGCGCCGCGATGCGGGGTTGAACGTGGCCGCCGTCAACATCAGCGACGCGGGCATCGCGTTCGACCCGACCAGCGCGCCGCTGGCGGCGCGCCCGGATTCGCTGGCCGAGGCCGAGCCTGGCGGCCTCGGAATCCCGATGATGCGCAGCTATGCCGACCGCATTGGCTATACTCGTTCCGGGGAACGTAACCATCTTACGTTCATGGTGACCTGGTAACGGGAGAAGGTGTGGACGCAAGCGCCTGCCGGCGTGTTGGATTCAAGCGCGCGCCAAGTCGCCGCCATGTTGAGGCCCTGACTGAACTGGAGCGTCGCGCCGAACGATCCGAACGGCGCATGGCCAGCCTCGCATGGATCACGCTGTTTCGCGGGGCCGACGAAGCGGCGATCATGGACGCCCTGGCCGATTGCGAGGTGTTGGTGTTGCCTGCCGGCACCGCCTTGCTCAAGCCGGGCGAGCCCAACGACACGGTCTACGTCCTGCTCTCGGGTCAACTCGCGGCGATACTGGATACCGCGTTGCCTGCGGAAGCCGGAATTCCGATCCGCCCTGGCGAAAGCGTGGGCGAGTTGTCCGCCATTGACGGCCAGGCGGTTTCGGCACTGGTCATTTCGCTCACCGACGCGCGCCTGCTGGTACTGCCGCGCGCGTTGTTCTGGGAGCGGCTCAACGTGATTCCCGCGGTGGCGCGCAACCTGCTGGCCGAACTCGCCAAGCGCATGCGGCGCAGCAACGAGGTCATGCTCGCGGTGCAGCGCAAGCAGCTCGAACTCGAATTCCTGCGCCAGGAACTCGAGACCGCGCGACAACTGCAGGCCTCGATGCTGCCCTTGCGCCGGCCGATGTTTCCCGACCGCCAGGACATCGAGATCGCGGCGACCATGGAGCCCGCCTCGGCGGTGGGGGGCGACCTGTTCGATGCGTTCTTCATCGATGACACAACCCTGTTTTTCTGCATTGGCGATGTCTCGGGACATGGCATACCGGCCGCCCTTTTCATGGCGCGCAGCATTGGATTGCTGCGCATCGCCGCGATGAGTTCGCGCCGGCCGGATCGGGTTTTGCAGCGGGTCAACGAGCAGCTTTGCGCCGGCAACGACGCCAACATGTTCGTCACGCTCTTCTGCGGCGTGCTCGATGTGGCCTCGGGCCGGCTGGTCTACACCAACGGCGGCCATTGCGCGCCGCTGCTGGTCAAGGACGGGGAAGCGACGATGCTGCCGATCCCCAAGGGAGCGCTGATCGGGGCGATTCCCGGATTGCGCTATGTCGCCAAGGAAATGGTGCTCGCGGCGGGCGCCACACTGGTGTGCTTCACCGACGGCGTGTCCGAAGCCTGCAACCCCGCCGACGAAGAGTTTTCCGAGGAGCGCCTGCGCGCCATGCTGGGCGCGCTGTCGGCCGACACGCCGGCGGCCATGCTCGATGCGGTGCGCGCCGCCGTGGCGCGGTTCAGCGGCAATGCGTCGTTGATAGACGATTGCACACTGCTCGCGGTGCGGCGGCCGATCGATACCCCTGTCCCGCCACAGCCGGCCTGATTCCTTGGGGTGCGCCTTGGGGTGCGCCTTGCGTCCCGCTGCGCCCTGAAGGCGCGCGAATCGTTGCGCCCCATGGAAACCAACGTCATGAAGCGTCAGGTCAAATCGCCGAAAGTCCATGTGCCGGACAGCGGCCTGCTGCTTTCCCTGCTCGATGTACGCAACCTGACACAACTCGCCAGCCACCCGGCGCCTGGCTCGCTATGGGAAAGCGTGGCCTCACAATGAGGCGTGAAAAGCATTAGATTTCAAATTTGGAATGCGCGCCATGTCGAGAATATTTCGACCACGTTGCAGGAAACCCACGTCGCCGTCGGCGAATCGGCCAAGGCCATGAGCCTGCTGCGGGATCTGGCGCGGTCACTGGTGGGCTCGGTACGGGTTTTCAGGCTGGCCTGACCCTGCAGGCGAAGGCCGGTCGCGACCTTGGCTTGTGTACGCCAAACGTGCCGGCAAACCCGTTGCGATGCTGGTCACCGAATCGAACAGGTGCTCACCGGACTGGACGTGGATTGCACCCGGGCGGTGAGCGGCCTGGGTGCATGGGAGCGTTCGAACTCACTTGCAGCACGCGCTGACGCGGAGGAACCGGGGCTGGCGCAACGCCTGGACCTGCTCCTGACCGATGCCGAGGTGCCGCAGATGGACGGCTATGCCTTTACGCGGCGGGCCAAGTCAGACGCGCGCTTCCGGGATATTCCGGTGATCATGTGTTGGCGCCGGTCACAAAGTGCTACCCAACCACCCCGCGCGCGGCGCGCGCTGGGAAAGCTTCGTCATCGAGGATGTTTTGCGCCGCGAGCGCGCAGGGCGCATGGGGTCTAGCCCCTGGTTCTGGCGCACTGCTGCGGGCGCCGAAGCCGACCTGGTGAGCGAGCGCGGCAGCGAGGCAGCGATCCATGGGGTTGTCGTGCTTGCGTGCGGGTTTGACCGCTCATGTGCCACCGGATACATCCACGAATAGTGAAAAAAGGGGGGGTTGAAATTCCCATACCCCAATTTTTCCGGATACAAGATCCAATTCACCTATCGCGACCTGCAGAAGGTGGAGGTGGACTTTGTGCTCGAGGACACGCGCGGCAACCTCGTGGGCGTGGAGGGGAAGGCCTCCGCGACGGTGCGGTCAACCGATTTTGCCGGCATCAGGAAGTTAGCCAGCCTGGCGGGCAGGAAGTTCAAGGCAGGCGCGGTCCTGTTCGACGGGACCGACACGCTTCCCATGGGACCCGGCCTGTGGGCGGTGCCGCTTTCCGCGTTGTGGCTCACGTGACGGCTTTGCTGTGTTTCTTCGATCTGTAGACACCAGCAAACCATGACCATCGCACTATCCAAGGAAGACCGGCAGCAGGCGCTCGCCCCCATCGAACGCTATTTCCGCGCGAACATCGAAGAGTCCATCGGCAACGTTGCCGCCGGCGGATTGCTCGGCTTCCTGCGCGGCATCGAGGAAAACGATGCGCTGTTCGAGCGCTTGCGATTCAACGACGTGAAATCCTTCGGTCTGAATGCCGATCGCATCTTCATGACGTATCTGGTTGAAGGCAAGGTTCGCGATGGCGAGCCTTTTTCCCTGCGCGGCATCGAGCTTGTGACCGTGCGCGATGGCCGTATTGCGAAAAAGGACGCGTTCTGGAAGCAGTACCGTCCCGAGGTGGTCGATGAGATCAGCGTGCCTTGGCGCGCGCGGCGCAGCGCCAGTCCGGGTTACTTCGCGCCGACGGGGACCGACATCGGCTAGCAGCCTGCGCGGGGTGGACCATTGCCTGAACCGCCGCCCGGGCGAATCGCAACCGTGCGCCAGCGCGGCCGCCGGGCGCCCGCGCTGGCCGAAACCCGGGACACGGTTGCAGGGCCGGCAGGATCAGGGTCTTCCCGATCCCAAGGGTTTTCCCTCCATCAAGAGGCGAGACATCGCACACCCGGCACCACGATAATTCGCGCTGGAAACCACCACTGCTGCCGGAGCATGCAATGAACCTGCCCTCCCCGAAACGCCGCAGTATCGTCGCTGCCGGCACGGCCGCCGCGCTCGGTGCCCTGGCGCCCGCCGCCGCCCAGGCCCAAGGCACCTGGCCGCAGCGACCGGTACGCATGATCATCAACCTGCCACCGGGCTCCTCACCCGACGTGGTCGGACGCGCGATTGCCCAGCCGCTGCAGGAAGCGCTCGGTCAGACTATCGTGATCGAGAACCGCACCGGCGTCGCGGGGGCGATCGGCGCCGAGGCGGTCGCCAAGTCCACCGATGGCCACACCATCCTGGCAACCGCCGGCAGCGTGATCTCCATCAACCCCTTCCTTAACCAATTGTCGTTCGACCCCAACCGCGACCTGCAGCCGGTTGCGGCGATCGCACGCATCGGCCTGTTCCTGGTGATGCGCGCCGACCTGCCGCCCAAGAACCTCAAGGAATTCGTGGCCCACCTCAAGGCCAACCCGGGCCGGCTCTCCTACGGTACGCCGGGCAACGGCTCTTCGCCGCACGTGGTCGGCGAAATGTTCAAGGCGCAGGCCGGGGTGTTCAGCCTGCACATTCCCTACCGCGGCTCGGCGCCCGCGCTGCAGGACCTGCTGGGCGGGCAGATCGACTACGCGTTCGATCCGGGCATTTCGTTTCCGCACGTGCGCGCCGGCAAGCTGCGCATGCTGGGGGTGGCGATGCTGGCACGCTCCTCGCAGTTCCAGGATGTGCCTACGCTCGCCGAGTCCGGGTTTCCGGGATTCGACGGCGGCACCACCCACTCGGTGTACGCGCCGGCCGCGATGCCCGCGGACTTGGTCGCGCGCTTGAACCGCGAGATCAATCGCGCGCTCACCCTGCCGGCGGTGCGCGCCGCCATCACAGGTATCGGTGCCGAACCGACGCCGATGTCGCCGCAGCAACTCTCCCAGGTCATGGCGGAGGATGCCAAGCGCTACTCGGCCATCATCCGCGAACGCAAGATCAAGCCGGATTGAGCGAGCGATTGGGCAGCGCGTAACGATACAGAGAGAGCGCCAAAACCGAATTGACGAAGGGCAAAGGGCAGCTTTGCGGCGTTGGAGGGTGTGCAGCGCACCCGGATGTCGAGGTCTCCGGTGTAGCGCGGATGCCCGTAAGCGGCCAACGCACAGCCACCGACCACCAGCTATTGAACCCCGGTGGAGTTGAGTAATCCGGCAAACTCTTCACGCATGTCGCGCCGGCGCAACGGTACTTGCATGTCTTGTCGCACAGGTCTATCTTCCGCGCGCATTGCCGATCGCGGAACATCGATTTCGCCTCGGGTATGGATAAACGGAGGGATTGACAATGTCCATTTCGGCGATGTCGCTCGATCAATACCGGGCACTGACCTACCACCTCACGCGGCCGACGCGCGCCCAGCTCGAAGCCTTTGCGCTGCATGTTTCGCAGGCGCACAGCTGGTACAAGCACTTGCCCATCGCGCCGCCGGGCAAGCGCTTCTGCTTTTACATCGACCCGTTCGCGGGCATGGATATCGTGCAACGGTCGGCTGGAAAGTACGAGGTCCAGTGGCGCGACCGCGGCGGCTTTCACTACAACCAGCTTGCCACGGCGGAACATCGGCAAAAGTTTGGCTACATGGCCTTTTGCTCCGGCGGCATCGAAGTCGTGCCCGAAGCCCTGAAAAACATCGAAGGACTGACATTGCCCTCCGGCAACGCGGCGGTGGTCTACGACCCCGCCACACGCGGCTTCGGCGCCCTGCCGGTGGAAGTTCTGGTGGCCGGTGTCGCGCGTTTCAGCAGCGTGGTCCACGACCTTATCGAGTGCTCCGGCTTTCTCGGCGGGTATGTGTTCAGCAACACCGACCTGTTTGACGTGCGGCAAAAGCCCTTGTACTGGCCGGAGGAAAGCGGCGGACTGGCGATGCTGGACCGCATACGCGAGCGCCTGCGCGAACTCAGGCGCATCGACGAAGCGCAAGCGTCATTGCCAAGCGAGCAACACCGTGATTCGTACAGCGAAGATCCCGTCATCGGCGAATCGCTCGCGCCCGAGCGGCGGCGCCAGCATCTGGGCATGGTGGCCGCGGCGGAGCGCGTGATGCGATTGATTGCCGGCGGCACCGGCGATTGATGTCGCAAGCCGTCCTGCGCCGCGTGGCGCGCGCCTTGCTCGTGGCCTACCTGGTGTTTCTTGCCCTGTGTGCGGCGGCGGTGGCGTTCGACCCGCCGCGCGGCGGGCCGGCGGATGGTTCCGTCGCCGGCATGGTTGGATTGATCGCCAGCGCGTCGGCCGGCATGCCCTGGACCTTGATCGGCATGTTCATCGCCGAGTTGTCTTCTACCGCCAGCGATCTGGTCTTCGGCCTGGGCGAGTTGGGCGTCACGCTTTTGTGCTGGTCCGGCGCGGCCTTCAACGTATACCTGTTGTGGCGTCTGGCCAGGCGCGCCGGCTGACCAGGCGGTGCGCAAGGCGATCCGGCAGGCGGTGTGGAGAAACCGCGGCCGAATGGCCCGTTCGGGCTGACAGGCGGCCCGGCTTGTATCTAGGGCCGTCTCACCAGTTCCGGCGATTCCCGCGCCCGGGCGCGGTTACCATACTGGGCGGACCTGCGATTGCGCAGGGATTGGAGGAGCGCATGGATCAAGGCCAGCCGCTGGAACACATCCAGAACATGCTCAAGCTCATGGTGAGCAAGGGCGCTTCAGACCTGTTCATCACGGTCGGATTTCCACCGGCCATCAAGGTAGATGGCAAGGTCACGCCGATCGCCAACCAGGCGCTCGGCGCCGCGCACACGCTGGCGTTTGCCCGCGCGCTGATGAACGACAAGCAGGCCTCGCAATTCGAAGCCACGCGGGAGTGCAATTTCGCGATCGCTCCGGGCACGATCGGCCGGTTCCGTGTCAATGCGTTCGTCGACCAGAACGGCATCGGTCTGGTGCTGCGCACGATCAACACGCGCATTCCGACGTTCGAGGAACTGGGCCTGCCGCCGGTGTTGCGCGACGTGGCGATGACCACCCGCGGACTGGTGATCGTGGTCGGCGGCACCGGCTCGGGCAAGTCGACCACGCTGGCGGCGATGATCGGCCATCGCAACCAGAACAGTTACGGGCACATCGTCACGGTCGAGGATCCGATCGAATTCATCCATCCCCACGGCCATTGCATCGTCAACCAGCGCGAAATCGGCGTCACCACCGAAAGTTGGGAATCCGCGCTCAAGAACGCGCTGCGCCAGGCGCCCGACGTGATCCTGATCGGCGAGGTCCGCGACCGCGACGCGATGGAGCACGCGATCACGTTCGCCGAGACCGGCCATTTGTGCCTGGCTACCCTGCATGCCAACAGCGCGAACCAGGCGCTGGACCGGATCATCAATTTCTTTCCCGAGGACCGGCGCCAGCAGCTGCTGATGGACCTTTCGCTGAACCTGCGCGCGTTCGTCTCGCAACGCCTGGTGCCGCGCGAGAACCAACGCGGACGCGTCGCGGCCTTCGAGATCATGCTCGACTCGCCATTGGTGAAAGACCTCATCTTCAAGGCCGAAGTGAACGAGCTCAAGGAACTGATGGGCCGCTCGCGCGAACTGGGTATGCAGACTTTCGACCAGGCGCTGTTCGACCTGTATCAGGAGGGCGCCGTCAGCTACGAAGACGCGCTGCGCTATGCGGACTCCAGCAACGACCTGCGCCTGAGGATCAAGCTGGAGCCAGGCGGACGCAAGCCGGCAGCGACCGGCGAGGCGCTTGAAATTGAAGTCCTGAAAGACCCCGCCGCGCCGCGCGGCCGGCTCTGAGCGGGGCGGCGCCTGCCTGCGGCGGCGGCTAGGAGCGCGCGGCGGGCACGTAGTAGCGGGTATCGCGCAACTCAGGCTCGGCATGCACCAGCAGGGCTTCGCAAAACCGCTGCTGGTCGGCCCCGAACAGGTCGCGGCACACCGCCCGCCCCAGGCGATTGACACCCACCACCAGGCCCGGAATGTCGCCGGCAATCTGGCCGCGGCTCATGGCCGCCCCCCAGTTGAGGAGCCTGCCGTGATCCAACGCATCCTTACTCATCCGGGGCTGGCCGCGCAGCCACCATCGTGCGCACCGGCCGTGCGGCTCGATCGGTTTCAGGCGGCTTGAGGGGCAAATCCGGACTGGTTCTCGACAGGGCTTAAGGGTGGCCTTTCGACCAATCCGCGTGCAAATGCGCCGATAGAGAGGAAATCAGGCGCGTTGGGCTGGAAAAAGGTCAGGGATATTGAGCGATCGATCGGTTTCCCGTGGTTGCGTGCGCCTTTGACCGCTCATGCACCATCGGATACATTCACGAATAGGAATCGAAATCGACACCGTCGATCGAGGTAAGAATATCGATCCGTGCCGGCGGATACCCCAATTGAACGACAGATCCGGGCACCAGAAAATCGCTCTCGGCCAAACCCAGAGCGCCAAAACCGAATTGGCGAAGAGCAACGAGCAGCTTTGCGGAGTTGGCGGGTGTGCAGCGCACCCAGATGTCGAGGTCCCCGGTGTAGCGCGGATGCCCATAAGCGGCCAACGCATAGCCACCGACCACCACCTATTCAACCCCGGTGGAGTTGAGTAATCCGGCAAACTCTTTGAAGTCTTTGTTCAGCATGCGGGTGCTGCGCAAACCACTGTTGCCGGAACAGTTCGACGGCCGCGATCCGCTCTTCGACCGACCGCGAAAGCCAATAGGCGAGGTCGCGCGAATCAGCCTTGAGAACCGTGCGGGTGACGAATTTTTCCATACTGGAATCATACGGCTAACCAGCGACTCGCGGCGCCAGGTCGAAGGGTATTGCCGTAGGCCCCGTCATGAGATTTCTTAGTCTATGCGCAGTTGCTGCTGCGCCTTGCGTCATCGCCGACCCTGGCCGGTCATGACGCGCTTCACACCCTGAATCTACCGCTCGGGAATCGCACCCTGGATGCCGACGTAGTTGCCATCGCAATGCGTGACGCACGCATCATGAAGTAGCCCGTCAAGCCGTTTGCGGAACCTTGGCGCTCAGCTCGAGGCCGAGGGCCTTCATCACCGCGAGCGTGGTCTTGAGCGTGGGATTGCCGTTTTCACTGAACGAACGATAGAGCTGTTCGCGTGACAAGCCGGTCTGACCGGCGATCTGCGACATGCCCTTGGCACGCGCGACGACGCCGAGTGCATGCGCGATGTAGCCCGCATCCTGGGTGGCGAACGCTTCGGCCATGAAGGTCGCGATCGCCGCATCGGAGGCCAGGTCTTCGGCGGGATCGTAGGTAGTCAACTTGCCGGGCATTTCACGTGCTCCATTCCTTCGCGAGCCGTTTCGCGGCCCTGATGTCCTTGTTCTGGGTGCTCTTGTCACCCCCGCACAGCAAGATGATGATCTCGTCGCCCTGGCGCTTGATATAGATTCGGTAGCCGGGGCCATGATGGATGCGCAACTCGCTGATGCCGTCCCCGACCGGCTCCGCATCGCCCGCGTGACCAAAGGCCAGACGATCCAGACGCGATGCGATCAGGGCTCGCACCCTCTCGTCTTTCAGTCGCACTCGCCACTTCCGGAAGATCTCTGTCTGTTTGATCTCGATAGCCACAACACGATTGTAGTTTATGCACTACATTATGTCAAAGCGGCCGGGGCCATGGCCCGGTCAGCCCGCCGGCAAGTTGCCGGTCACCCGTAGCGGCAACTGACCCGCAACTCCTAGTCGATTTGCGTAGCCGGGCGAACCGTCAACGGCAGCTTCCTGGCTGATTCCGGCCGAACGATTCACGATTCACCGTCGGGCGGTTGCTGTTAAGGCTTGTCCAACACCTGCCCTCAGCTCGGTGTCTCGCGCACGACCGTCCTATGCGCCGGGCAGGTGTCGGACAACCCTTAACAGAAGCGGACGGCCACCTTCGCCTCAAAAATCGCTGCCGTGATCCAACCTGAAAAGTTCCGCAACTCTGGTATTCGCGCTTCTGTTGACATAGGTCAACAAACGCGAGATTTCGTAGCTCTATGTTGATTGTGTTGGCTACGGGCAAATGCCATCGGGTTGAAGCCCTGTACAAGCATAGTCCGTAACCCTGTCGGCACCTATCGGGCTACCTCCGAACGCTTGACCGTTAAACGATTCTTCAGCCCGTGCGGACTATTGCGCTAGGGACACTTACCGGTTACTTTCTTCGTGCCGGATTGTGTGGGTCGGCCTGACTTTCAAAGGCTATTGGAAGTCATTTTGACCCCGACCCCTTTGCCTGCCTTGACTTCAGAAAAGTGTCGGAAATTGTTGCGGTCGGACGTCGGTTTAGTTGCTTGCTAGATTTGGTCTGGTTTGTGGTTCCAAAAAACAAGTAGTTGTGCAATTGATTGAGGCACTGGCAGCGCGTCTGCAAATCAGCCAGTAAGTTGCATGCAACCCGAGTATAAGAGTGAAGGGAAATTCAAATGAGCAAGAATCTGGTTAGCGCACCATCCTTGGCAGCCTGCCAAGAGCGCTGGTCACGACTCCGAAGCAAGCCGCGCGTGGGTCTGGCGATGTCCATACGTTTCGAAAGATGCTTGAAAACATCGGTCTTGTCAGCTGCTGTCGCTGTCGGACTGTCGAGCGGAACGGCTAGCGCCCAGATCATCCCCGACCCTACTCCGACCAAAGCATCGGTATCCTCGGTCGTGACGCAGATTGGGTCTGACTCATGGAAATATGAGTTGACCATTCATAACGAGTCCGTGTCGAATGGCTCGCCCGGTCTGGAAGCGTACCCTTGGGCGTACTGGCTCTTGATCCCCTACTTTTCCGATGCGGGTATTACCAATATCACATGCCCCGCGACGTGTAAAAATGGTTCGGAGGAGAGTGGCTGGTATTGGCACATAGACACAGGTTCAAGCATCTCCTACCCATTCGGGGGTCAAGGCTATCCTGGTTGGGCTGCGCTCAGTTGGGACTGGTACGCCGACGACGATGCCCCTGGGGTTGCACTCGGTCAGAGCCTGCCAGGGTTCGGATTCTCCGCATCTTATGCACCCGTCAAGGGTCCGTTCCTACTGCGGTTTGCCCTAGGGTCAGATGTCCTAGGCGATCCAGCGATTCCCGGCTCGCCGCTTGCCCAAGCCGCCGGGTATGCCACCCCCTTTGAAGTGACCGGCGTCGTCCCGGAGGCAAGCACCTACGCCATGATGTTGGCTGGTCTTGGTCTGCTTGGGTTCATGGCGCGTCGCAGGAAGCAACAGTCGGCTGCCTGATACACAGGTAAAGCTGCAATTAAGAACGGGGGCTGCGGCTCCCGTTTTGCATTTTGGACGGCTGCTTCGGAGAAATGCCGACGTCCGCAATCAGTCTGAACCGGCCCGACAGGTTTTGCCGGCGAATGACTCTTGATGGCCGATACCGGCCTGCCAATCTCCGAGCTCGCGCGCGCTCTGAACGGCCGCTGTCCATTCTCATGCGGCCGTTGGCCGCTGGGATAAATCGATTTCGGGTCACTCCAGAATCGGCAGCGAGCGAAGGCGCCCCATTTGCTCCGATTCAGCCCGCCACGGACACGCCTGCAAGACGTTGAACGCCAGGCATCAGGACTCGATCTCGATGCTGATATGGCGAACCATTGACAAGTTGTAGAACCCTCAGAACAACCTAAGTGTCCGACCCCGCACCACCGTCTCAGACGGCACCGCACCCTCCGGACTCAACGAACCGACGCGCACCCCGATCAAGCGAATCGCCCGCGCCAACCGGCGTTGCGGCGCCACCCTCGCAAGCGCCTCGAAGGCCGCCCTGCGAATCGCCTGCGCGTCGTTGACCGCGATCTCCAGCGTGTTGTCACGCGTGACGATCTGGAAATCGGTGTAGCGCAGCTTCACGCCGACGGTGCGCCCGGCGTAGCCGCGCTTTTGCAGGTCCTCCGCTACTTGCTGACACAGCTTGACCAGCACGCCGGCGATCTGGTCGAAGTCGCGCGTGTCTTCGGCGAAGGTGGTTTCGCGGCTGCGTGATTTCGGCTCGGAGAAGGTAACCACCGGGCGCTCGTCGCGGCCATAAGCGCAGTCGTGCAGCCAGCGGCCGTAGTTCTGGCCAAAATGGCGGATCAGGAATTCCGGCGTCTCGCGCGCGAGGTCGCCGATGGTGACGATATTGAGGGCGGCCAATTTCTCGTTGGCCTTGGGGCCGACACCGTTGATACGCTTGGCCGGCAGCGGCCAGATCAGCGGCTCCAGGTCTTCCGGGTCGATGAGCGTCAGGCCATCGGGCTTGTCGAGTTCGGAGCCGATCTTGGCCAAGAGCTTGTTGGGCGCCACCGCGATCGAGCAGGTGAGGCCGGTGGCGGCACGCACCCGCGCCTTGATCGCGCTGGCAATCGCGCGCGCGTCGCCCGGCAGTTCGGTGAGGTCGATGTACACCTCGTCGATGCCGCGGTCTTCGATAGTCGGCGCGACCTCCGCGATGGCGGCCTTGAACAGGCGCGAGTAGCGGCGGTATTCGTCGAAATCCAGCGGCAGCGACAGTGCCTGTGGACACAGTGCGCGCGCCTTCATCATCGGCATGCCGGAATGCACGCCGAAGGCGCGCGCTTCGTAGGTGCAGGTGGTGACCACACCACGGCCGGCGTAGGAAGACAAGGGTTCCGGGCCCATGCCGGCGGCGGCGCGCCGCCCGCCGATGACGACCGGCAGGCCCTTCAGGTCGGGCCGGCGCAGCAACTCGACTGACGCGTAGAAGGCGTCCATGTCGAGATGGGCGATGCGACGGCGCGGGGTGTTCGGGGGCATGGCGCAATGCTACGACATGGGCCGCTGCGAAGGCGCCCGGGATAAGCGCCAACGGCAACTCAAACCCAGGGAAATCTGTCGGTTTGTTGCACGCCTGGCGGACCTACCTGACAATGGGGGCATGAACACACAATTGATCCTTTCCCCGACCCCATGACCGACTTCCCATTCACCGGCCGCCGCGAAGACCGCCGGCTGATTACCGGCAGCGGCCGCTACACCGCCGACGTCAATCTGCCGGGCCAGTTGCACGCGGCCTTCGTGCGCGCCGACCGCGCATCCGCGCTGATCAAGGGCATCGACAGCAGCGCGGCGCGCGCCGCGCCCGGCGTTACCGCGGTCTTTACCGCGGCGGACACCGGCGGCGCCAACTTCAAGCCGCCCGGGACCCTGGTGAGCTTTCCCGGTCGTGGCGGCCAGGCGATCGTCGTGCCGCCGCGCCGCCCTTTCGCCAGCGACTGCGTGCGTTATGTAGGTGAAGAGGTGGCACTGGTGGTCGCCACCAGCGCAGCCGCCGCGCAGGATGCCGCTGGCTTGATCGCGGTGGACTATGAAGACTTGGCGGCAATCGCCAACCCGGAAGACGCCGTCGCAACCGATGCACCGCTGGTGCATGCATCGGTGCCCGGCAACATCGCCTTCGACTATGAGTACGGCAACGAGGCCACCACCGCGGCGGCCATCGACTCGGCCCAACATGTGGTGCGCCTGCGCCTGGAAAGCCAGCGCGTGGCGCCCTGCCCGATGGAGCCGCGCGCCTGCCTGGTCGACTTCAACTCCGCCAGCGGCCAATTCGACCTGTACGTGCCCAACCAGGGCGCCACCATGATGCGCCCGGGGCTGTGTCACATCCTCGGCCTGGAACCGGCCAAGGTGCGGATCCACGCGCAGGACGTGGGCGGCGGCTTCGGCGCCCGCTCGGCGGCCTACATGGACTATGTGATCCTGATGTGGGCCGCGCGAGAACTGCGCGCGCCCATCAAGTGGACCGGCAGCCGCACCGAGCAACTGGCCACCGAGGCGCATGGCCGTGCGCTCACTATCGAGGCCGAACTGGCGCTCGACCGTGACGGCACTTTTCGCGCTTTTCGCATGCACTGGCTGTGCGACCAGGGCGCCTACCTGACCCCGGCCGGCCCGCTGATCAACACCATGAACGGCAGCCTGACCATCGGCGGCGCCTACAGCGTGACCACCGGTTACGGCCGCCATCGCTGCGTGCTCACCCACACCTGCCCGACCACCGCCTACCGCGGTGCCGGCCGCCCCGACATGGCCTATGCGGTGGAACGACTGGTTGACGAGGCCGCCGCCCAGCTAGGGCTGGACCGGGTGGCGATTCGCCGCAAGAACGCGATTCCCAAGGACGCCATGCCGTTCACCAACGCCGCCGGCGCCAGCTACGATTCCGGTGATTTCGCCGGCTTGATCGACAAGGCGGTGGTGCACGCCGACTGGGCCGGCTTCGCGGCGCGACGCACCGGATCGCAGGCGCGCGGCAAGCTGCGCGGCCTGGGGCTGGCCTTGTTCCTCGAACCTTCAGGCGGGGGCGTGGCGCCGAAAGACCAGGTGGCGCTGCGCTTCGATGGCGATGGCGGCCTGGTGCTGCACGCGGTAACGCAAAACCACGGCCAGGGGCATGAAACGGTGTACCCGGAACTGGTGGCGCGCACCCTGGGCATCGACCCGCTGCAGATCAGGCTCTCCACCAACGACCCGGTCACAGCGACCCTGATGGGCAACGGCGTGGTCGGCTCGCGCTCCACGCAGCAATATGGCAGCGCCTTCAAGCTGGGCGCCTTGGAAGTGGTGCGCAAGGGCTCGCTGCTGGCGGCAACCCGGCTTGAGGCCGCGGCCGATGATATCGAATTTGTCGATGGCACCTATCGCGTCAAGGGCACCGACCTGGGCGTCGCGCTCACCGACCTGATCGCCGAATACCGTGGCGCCGCGCAGCATCCGCTGGATGCGGAAGGCGAGGTACTGCTGTCGCGCGCCTTCCCCAGCGGCGCGCATGTGGCCGAAGTCGAGATCGACCCCGACACCGGCGCCACCGAGGTTTTGAGCTATGTCGCGGTCGACGATTGCGGCACCGTGCTCAACCACACCTTGGTCGAAGGGCAATTGCACGGCGGCATCCTGCAGGGGGCGGGCCAGGTGTTCGGCGAACACAGTGTGTATGACCGCGAATCCGGGCAGTTGCAGAGCGGCAGCTTCATGGACTACTACATGCCACGTGCCGGATTGCTGCCGCAGATCAGGGCGGTCGAGCATCCCGTATCGAGCCCCAGCAACTTCCTGGGCGCCAAGGGCGCCGGCGAGGCCGGTACCACCGGCGCGCTGCCGACCCTGATGAACGCGATGGTCGATGCCCTGCGGCCTCTCGGCATCGCGCACCTGGACATGCCGGCGACACCGGCGCGGGTGTGGCAAGTCTTGCGCAGCAGCCGTTCAAGCGAAAGCGCCACAAACCCTTCAAATCCAACCGCCGCCAAGCCCACATGAACATCACCAAAGACACCGCGGTCACCCTGCGCTACACCATCACCGATGCACAAGGCAAACTGCGCGAAAGCAATACCATCGACTATCTGCATGGCGGCTATGAAAGCCTGTTCCCCAAGGTCGAGGCCGCGCTGGACGGCCAGGCCACAGGTTTTGCCGTCACCGTGGACTTAGCCGTCGATGAAGCCTTCGGCCCGCGCGACGAAAGCCTGGTGCGCACGATTCCCAGAGCCGAATTCCCGCCCGGGGTGAAGCTGGGCGGCACGCTGGAAGGTGTGAGCGACAGTGGCGTGCCGACGATGTTTCATGTCATGAAGATCAAGGGGCCGGTGGTTCACCTGGACGGCAACCAGCCACTGGCCGGCGAAGCCTTGCGCTTCGCCTGCAAGGTCATGGCAGTGCGCCAGGCCTCTGCCGAAGAGATCGCGCATCGCCATGTGCATGGCGGGCACGGGCATCACCATTGAGAACGCGCTGGCGCAGCGCGCTTGCGTTGGGGCCGCAAGCGGCCTCAGCGAACTGGATTGCGCCGGCGTTCCTTGAGTCCGGGGGCTGCTAGCGCTTTTTCGCCGTCTCGGTCAGCGCCTTGATGGAGAACAGGTAGCTGTCCTTGACCAGCGGCTGGTGGCAGGCCAGGCATTCCGCCTGGTTGGCCGGGCGCAACTCACGCGCTGGCGAATAGGCCGCGTAGTGCCAGTCTTCATTGCGCAGGTTTTCCGGAATGTCCCGGCCCCAGCCGGCGCCGCGCTCCATCACCGTGTACGCCAGGAATTTCTCGGCGATATAGAAGCCGTCGCTGCCGGTGACCGGCTTGCCGTCGGGCCCGAGCCTGGCGGCGTGTTGCTCCAGCACCAGGAGGGAGCCGTCCGGCAGCGACTTGCCCTCGCGCGCGGCGCGCAGCGCAATATCGTTGGCGTACAGGTAGCGCACCTGGTTGTTGTCCGGGCGATTGACCGTCTGGTACATGGCGAAGGTGGTCTTGTAATCCGCAGGCAGGGTGGCGTTGGTCTTGACCAAGGCCGGCAGGAACGCCGACTTTGTCGCTGCGCTGGATGCGCCCGGGAGCGATGCGAAATACGCCGCCACGTTGGAGATTTCCTGCGGATTCAATTGGGTCGCGATCGCATTCATCACCGCATTGCGGCGCGACCCGCTTTTGAGCGCGCGCAACTGCGCTTCCAGATAAGCCGCCTTCTGCCCAGCCAGGTTGGGGATCGTATCGGTCACGCTCAACCCATTGGCCCCATGGCAGGCGGCGCAGGCGGCTTCGACCTTGGTGCGACCTGCGGCGGCGTCGGCTTGCGCCAGGGCCAGGCCCGGACAGAGAAGCAATGCCGTGAGGGCGGCATGGAGCCGTGTGGAACGACCTTTGGCGGCAGCGGATGGTGCGGATTGGAAACCCATGTGGAGCCCTCGAATGTGGTTGCCGATACCCTCCTGGCTTGAGTGCCTGCGCGCCACTGCGGGTTCCGGATGCGCCTCACAATATACAGGTGGAAGGAGGGTGAAGGCAGCGACCATGTCGGCGGCCGGAGACTTCAACATTACCCCGTGCCGGGCTCAGGCAAGACCCAGAACTTCAGCGGAGCCTGGCCGCCGCGCGCGGCAACGCAGGGGGGCGCCAGCCTGTCCGCTAACTGCGGCGCGTCATCGAAGCACCCATTCGCCGGCTTCCTTTATCGCTCGATACATCGCGTCCGGTGCCAAGTCTATGTCGCCACGCCAGGTGACGGCTCCATCTTCGATATACGCCTGTTGAAAAACCATGGGGTCTTTGAGCGCCTTGAATACTCCGGTCAGATGGCTTTGCTCGAATTGAACTTTACCCAGGGTTCCGTCTGAAAACTGAACGCGCAGAGCCAGCGGAGCAATGTTTCTTACGTCAACAACATCCCACTCCATACCAAACCTCACTTCAAGGGGGCAATGGGTTTTGGCGCTTGCTTGTCCATGCAAAGACACCAGTCTTCGAGCAACTCTTGCTGGTGAAGCTCCGCCCAATCAAGAACAAGCTCTTGGGCACGGCGTGGCAAGGCGCCACTGGAAATGGTCAACGATTCAATTTCGACCGTCGCCTTGTACTCGGCGTATTGCACATGGAAGTGCGCGGGAGCGTGATCGTTGAAGAACATCCGAATGAGGCTTCCATAGAAGGCAATATATACAGAGCGACTTAAATAATGGCGCATAATCGTGCCAGTTGTCGATTTGGTTTAGCCCATAAAGCGAAACGCTCTGTCACTGCATCTATGACGTCGTCGAGCGCGGGGAAGTGCCGATTGTGGGTGGCCAACCTGCGAGTGAGTTTCCAGACACGCTCGATCGGATTGAGTTCCGGGCTGTATGGGGGCAAGAACAGCAGCGTAAGCACCTCGCGTTGCTGGTGTAGCCAGGGCTGTAGCGCACGGGCATGGTGGTACTTGGCGTTGTCCAGTATCAACACCAGCCGCTTGCCGCGGGCGCGATGCCTGAGGAGTGTCTTCAGAAAGCGTAAGAACGACTCGCCGTTGAATGGCGACTCGAAGGCGGTGACCAGCGTGCCAGTGCGGATGTTGGCGGCTCCGAAGCACGCCACGGACTTGCGTGTGGGCGCGTGCAGCAGAATAGGATCCTTGTCTTCCGGCGGAATCCACATGCGGCAGCGTGTACCGTGCTGTTGGAAGTGGCACTCGTCCGAACTCCATAAGTCATTCCTTGGATCGTTGGCCAGACGCCGCAGTTTTTTTAAAGGCAGCCTGAGCTACCGGATCGGCTTTGGCGATGACTGGACGAGGCTTGCGCAACCGAAATCCCATTTGACTGAACAGGCGCTGGCATTGCCGCGACCCCAAAGTCACCTGGTAGCGCTTGCGCAGATGTTCAGCCAGAAGTTTGCCGTCCCAGAGCGTTTCGGAAAACCCAAAGTCGCGCGGGCTGCGTCGCAAGTCCTGACCCACGCTCTCCCAATCTTCGTCAGTCAAGCGGCGTGGCCGCCCGGGGCGTTCACCTTCCTGCAGCCCGGCAAATCCAACGTCCTCAAAGCGAGTCACCCATCGCTGCACGGTTCGCTCGCTCTCGCTGAGCCACAGCGCAGCTTGGCGCGCGCTCATGCCGTTAGCCACCAGCAATACGCCGTGCAGCCTATGGTCGTATCGGGATTCATCATTGCGAGCGATCTCTTGGCGGATGGCGATGCTCATCACCTCGGTGTCGCTGATTTCCAGTTTTTTCATGGGGAGACCTTTCATCAATCATGCTGATCGATCTCCACATTCTATCAAAATAATGCGCCATTACTTATGACGCTATGTATAGTTGGCATGAATCAACCAATACACGAGAAATCAGTCTTGCTGGCGCAGTTCGAGAGGCGCACTCATCTGGTCGAAATCGCCGTTGCGCAACGCTGCGCGCGCCGATCGTAATGCGCTGATCGCCGCAACGGCTGCAGTGCACGGCATGACGGTTGTCGCGCGCAACGTGCAGGAGTTCGAACCACTTGGGGTGACGATTCTCAATCGCTGCATTGCCCGCACATAGCCCGGCTTGGCTGACGGAATTACCCGCCATTTACGAACTCGGCACCAAAGGTCGCAGCGCGCCTTCCTTCACCACCGCGCGCCGTCGGGCCACGTGGTGCTGAGACTGAACGAAGAAGCCAACCGCACGCTGATGTTGCCGGACATGCGCGAACGCCTGCTGGCGGCCGGCGCGGAGCCCGGTGGCGGAACGCCAGAGCTGCTCGGGCAGGCCGTCGCCGCCGAGGTGGCGAAATGGACCCGGCTGGTGCGCGAACGTAATCTGCGTCTTGATCCCTGAGGGCGTTGCGCGACCGACATTGATGTGACCAAGGTCGCATCTTCGGGGCTTGAGGCCCACGTGCATCGCGATAGTGGCTTGCAATCAAGATCGCTTCTTGCGGCCGGCTCGGTTTCGCCGGCACGGCCATATGCTGCCCGCGTCAGTGATAGTCCGCTTCGCGTTGGTGCCGCACGGCCAGCACCACGACCTTCGACGGGCTGGCGATTTCGTAAAGTGCTACGTACCCGGTAGCGCCAAACGGGATGATGATTTCCCGCCGGGTTGGACTCCTGCCGGCCTTGCGGAAGCTGTAGGGGGTTGCGGCCAGTTGATTGAGCACTACCGCGCGTACGGCCTCGATCGCGATTTGCGCCAGGTCGATATCTTCAACTGTCTTGGCTCTGTCCAGCATGAAGCCAAACAGGCGATCGAGGTCATCTTCGGCCGCGGCGCTGAATAGAACTTCGTGCTTCATTGGCCAAGTTGCTTGCGCCTCGCATCCAGCTTCGCTTGCAGCTTGGCCAGGACTTTGTCGGCGGGCACAGACTCGCCAGTGCTTTCGTAGTGCTCCCAGGCAGCTTGACCTCGCTCGTGGAAGCGCGTTTGCACGCGCCGAAACTCAACAGCACTGCGCACAGCGGCTTCGACAAACTCGGAGAGGGTCTCGCCCTGCCGCAGCACGGCCTCAAGCTCGGCACGCAACTCCTGTTCGACACGGACCTGGGGAATGACGGCAGATTTCATGATCATTATTGTATTGCGTTTGCGTTACGAGATCTACCGCATCCAGGCGATACACAAGTTGGGCGACACGCAAGGTGAATTCCATGCCGAGTGCATGAAACTGCTGGGAGGCACGTTGATCTCAGCGCCACCACCCACCTCGAAACCGGACAGATTACGTGCTCCTGAGCCGGACAACGCATTTGCCCGCGACACCCTGCAGCACGCGCGTTGCGTTAGCAGCCCAATTGTAGTACTGTTACTACATTAATCCGTCCGGAGCGCTTGATGGGAAACACGACGATCACCACCTATTCCAGCCGAGATTTCAACCAGGACACCAGTGGCGCCAAGCGGGCTGCCGAGAACGGCCCGGTCTACATCACCGACCGTGGCCGCCCTGCGCACGTCTTGTTGAACATCGAGGAATACCGCCGGCTCACCGGCCGCCCGATTTCCCTGGCGGACGCCATCGCCGGCGAAGGAGATTTCGATTTCGATCCGCCGCGCCTGCATGAAGCGTTGGCGAAACCGATCGACTTCGGCTGATGTTCCTGCTTGACACCAACGTCGTCTCGGAACTGAGGCGTCCCGCCAAGGCAGACGCAAGTGTTCTTGCCTGGGCGAGAGCGCACGCCGTGACCGATTTCCATTTGTCGACGATCTCGATCCTTGAACTTGAAATCGGCACCCTGCGGCTTGCCCGCGAGGACGCCAGCCAGGCCGAGACCCTGCGCCGCTGGATCGATACCGTGGTGCTGGCACAGTTCGAGCGGCGTATTCACCCGGTCGACATCGCCGTTGCGCAACGTTGCGCGCGCCTGCGTGTGCCTGACCCGCGTGCCGATCGCGATGCGCTCATCGCCGCCACAGCTGCAGTGCATGGCATGACGGTTGTCACGCGCAACGTCCAGGATTTCGAGCCACTTGGCGTGCCGATTCTCAATCCCTGGACAGCCCGTGCATAACCTTTGACACCAAAATTCGTTAAGGCGTCCCGCCCTGCCTTCGGGCAACCCCGGCGCTCACCATTTTCCGGATCTGCGGCCACCGCTTTTCGTAAAACTCCGCGGGAAGGAACCGATCTTCGAAAATCTTGGCGGGGATCGCCAAGAGGCAGTCGAGACCCCATTGCACCCGGGCTTCGGCCGCGGCAGAGCTTGCCGAGAACCTTCCGGTCACCTCGATCGTTTTGAGGACATCGCGGACCAGGTGCTGCGTACCTGGACCGGAGGCGCCAACCAGGTCCATGCGCGCGCCGACCATAAGGCAGTGCCGAAATTGACCAGAATCGTGACCATGGTCATGATTCTGGTCATTTGTGAATTGGGGGTGGTGTCATGACTACCGTTCAGGCATCGGAATTCAAGGCCAAGTGCCTGGCCTTGATGGACCAGGTGGCCCGCACCGGGGAAACCATCGTGATCACCAAGAGTGGCAAGCCGGTCGCCGAACTGCGCGCGCATCGACCGCCACGCGCGAAGTCACCGCTCGGGCTGCACAAGGGTCAGACCGAGATTCTCGGCGACATCATCGAGCCCTTGGATAGCGGACTCTGGAACGCCCTCAAGTGATCCTGCTCGACACGCATGTCCTGTTGTGGCTGGACGCGTCGGACTGGCGACTTGGGCGCAAATCGCGCAATTTGATCGACGAGCGCTGGGCGGCGGGCAAAGTCGCGGTGTCGGCCATCAGCTTCTGGGAGATTGGTCGCCTCAACGAGCGCGGACGAATTCGCCTCAATACTCCGGTGCAGGAATGGCGAAACCAATGGCTGGCGGCCGGTATTGTCGAACTAGCGCTGGGCGGCGGTACGGCCATCCGCACGCTGGACCTCGCCGGCTTGCCGGAAGACCCCGCCGACAGATTCATCATAGCCACCGCGATCATGCATGACGCCGCCCTCATGACGGCGGATGAAAAATTGCTGGCCTGGCCTCACTCGCTCACCAGGCATGATGCAGACAAGTGATCCAGATTGAATCCGCGCGGAGCCTGGTCAGGCAGAATTCTCGCGAATTTGCCTTGACTTGCGCAGCACACCAAAGCGAGACGATTCCTACAGATTCGGCGCCAGCGCCCGCTCGACTTCTTCCTTCGCAACACCACGCCGCCGCACCATATCTTCCACCTGGTCCGCGCCGATCTTGCCGACGTTGAAGTAGGTCGAATCCGGATGTGAGAAGTAAAAACCGCTGACCGACGCCGCCGGCATCATCGCCAGGCTTTCGGTCAGGCTCATCTCGATCTCGGCGCAGTCGAGCACATCGAACATCGCGCCCTTGACCGTGTGGTCCGGGCATGCGGGATAGCCCGGCGCCGGGCGGATGCCCTTGTATTTCTCGGCGATCAGGTCGTGATTCTCGAGCGTCTCGCCGGCCGCATAGCCCCACAATTCGCGCCGCACTTTCGCGTGCAGGCATTCGGCAAAGGCTTCGGCCAGGCGGTCGGCCAGGGCCTTCAACATGATCGAGTGATAGTCGTCATGCGCAGCCTCGAACTGCTTCAGGCGATTCCCGATGTTGAGCCCGGCAGTGACGGCGAACATGCCGATGTAATCGACCACGCCGGAGGATTGGGGGGCGATGAAATCGGCCAGTGCGCGATTGGGCGTGTTCGAGGGTTTGCGCGTCTGCTGGCGCAGGCCGTGCCAGGTGAGCAACACTTTCTCGCGCGCTTCGTCGGCGTAGATCTCGATATCGTCGTCACCCACCGCGTTGGCCGGCAGCAGCATGAGCACGCCGTGCGCGGTGAGCCAGCGGCCGTCGATCAATTTTTTCAGCAAGGCCTGGCCGTCGCTTTGCACATGGCGCGCGGCTTCGCCGACAACCTCGTCCTGCAGGATCTGCGGGAACGAGCCCGCCAGGTCCCATACCTGGAAAAACGGCCCCCAGTCGATATAGCCCGCCAATTCAGCCAGGTCGAAATTCTTCAGCACCTTGCGACCGATGAACTTCGGCCGCGGCGGGGTGTAGACGCTCCAGTCGACGTGCGCCTTGTTGGCGCGCGCCTCGGCCAGGGTGATCATGTCCGGGCCCTTCTTGCTTGCATGCTGGGCGCGCACGCGCTCGTATTCGGCGGCCAGTTCGGCCACGTAGCCTTCGCGCTGGGTATCGCTCATCAGGCTGGAGGCCACGCCGACCGCACGCGAAGCATCCGGCACATAGATCGTCGGGTAGCCATAGTGCGGTGCGATCTTGACCGCGGTGTGCACGCGTGAAGTGGTGGCGCCACCGATCAACAGCGGTACGGTGAAGCCCTGGCGCTGCATTTCTTTCGCCAGGTGCGCCATCTCTTCAAGCGATGGTGTGATCAGGCCGGACAGACCGATCATGTCGGCGCCGACTTCTCTGGCCTTGTCCAGAATCTTCTGCGCCGGCACCATCACGCCCATGTCGATGACTTCGTAATTGTTGCAACCGAGCACCACACCGACGATGTTCTTGCCGATGTCGTGCACATCGCCCTTGACGGTGGCCATCACCACCCGGCCCTTGGTCTGCACCCCGCCCGAGGCCTTTTCGGCCTCGATGAAGGGAATCAGGTGCGCCACCGCCTGCTTCATCACGCGCGCGCTCTTGACCACCTGCGGCAGGAACATCTTGCCGGCGCCGAACAGGTCGCCGACGATATTCATGCCGTCCATCAGCGGGCCCTCGATCACCTGGATCGGGCGCGCGAATTGCCGGCGCGCTTCTTCGGTATCGGCCACGATGTAGTCGGTGATGCCGGTCACCAGCGCATGCGCCAGGCGCTTGCCCACCGGCTCGTCACGCCAGGCCAGGTCTTCGACCTTGACCTTGCCCTTGGCCTTGTAGCTCTCGGCAAACTTGACCAGCGCATCGGTGGCCTCGCCGCCTGAGTTGTTGCGGTTGAGCACCACGTCTTCCACCAGCACCCGCAAGGCGGCCGGAATGTCGTCATACACGCCAAGCTGCCCGGCGTTGACGATGCCCATGGTCATGCCGGCCTGGATGGCGTGATACAGGAACACGGTGTGGATCGCCTCGCGCACCGGCTCGTTGCCGCGAAACGAAAAGCTCACGTTCGACACGCCGCCGCTGACCTTGGCGCGCGGCAGGTGGGCACGGATCCAGCGCGTGGCCTCGATGAAATCGACCGCGTAGTTGTTGTGTTCCTCGATGCCGGTGGCAATGGCGAAGATATTGGGGTCGAAGACGATGTCCTCGGCCGGAAAATCGATTTCATTCACCAGGATGTCGTAGGCGCGCTTGCAGATTTCGGTCTTGCGCGCGAAGGTATCGGCCTGGCCTTTTTCGTCGAACGCCATCACGATCACCGCGGCGCCATAGGCACGGCACAGGCGCGCCTGGCGTCGGAACTCGTCCTCGCCTTCCTTCATGGAAATCGAGTTGACGATCGGCTTGCCCTGCACGCACTTGAGCCCCGCCTCGATCACGCTCCATTTGGAGGAGTCGAGCATGATCGGTACGCGCGCGATGTCGGGCTCGCTGGCGATCAGGTTCAAGAACTTGACCATGGCCGCCTGGCTGTCAAGCATGGCCTCGTCCATGTTGATATCGATCACCTGGGCGCCGTTTTCCACCTGCTGGCGCGCCACCGCGAGCGCATCGCCATATTGGTCGTTGAGGATCAGGCGTGCAAACGCCTTGGAGCCGGTCACGTTGGTGCGCTCGCCGACATTGACGAACAGCGATTCCTCGCCGATGGCCACCGCCTCCAGCCCAGACAGGCGCATCACCCTCGGCACTTCGGGAACCAGGCGCGGCGGCTCACTTTGCACCGCTTCAGCGATCGCCTTGATGTGCTCGGGGGTGGTACCGCAGCAGCCGCCGACGATGTTGGCGAAGCCGGCCTTGGCGAATTCACCGAGAAAGCCGCTGGTGACCTCCGGCGTCTCGTCGAAACCGGTGTCGCTCATCGGATTGGGCAAGCCGGCATTGGGATAAACGCAGATATAGGTGTCGGCGATACGCGACAACTCGTCGATGTATTGGCGCATCAGCGCCGCGCCCAAGGCGCAGTTGAGGCCGATGGTCAAGGGCCGCGCATGGCGCACCGAGTTCCAGAACGCCTCGACCGTCTGGCCCGAAAGGATGCGCCCCGAGGCATCGGTCACGGTGCCGGAAATCATCAGGGGCGGGCGCTTGGGGCCGGTAAGCCCGCGTTCCTCGAGCACCAGGTCGATGGCGAACAGCGCCGCCTTGGCATTGAGCGTATCGAAAATGGTTTCGACCAAGAGCAGGTCGGAACCACCATCGAGCAAACCGCGCACATTGTCGGTGTAGGCCGCCACCAACGCATCGAAGGTGACGTTGCGCGCGCCGGGGTCATTGACATCCGGCGAAATCGAGGCGGTCTTGGGCGTAGGCCCCAGGGCCCCGGCGACAAAGCGCGGCCGTTCCGGCGTGCTGTATTTCGCGCAAGCCTCGCGTGCCAGCCGCGCAGCCTCGAAGCTCAACTCGTAACCCAGGGTTTCCAGGCCGTAATCGCCCTGCGCAATCGACTGCGCACCGAAGGTATTGGTCTCGATGATGTCGGCGCCGGCGGCCAGATATTGCTCGTGGATCTCGCGAATCACCTGCGGTTGCGTGAGCGTCAGCAGCTCATTGTTGCCCTTGACATCATGCCCATGGGAGCGAAAGCGCTCCCACATGCCGGGCGCACCACCAAAGCCGCGATACTGTTCTTCGGATAAGCGGTACTGCTGAATCATCGTACCCATGGCGCCATCAAGCACCAGAATCCGCTGCGACAGCAGCAAGGTCAAAGCTTCCAGCAAAGAAGGCACAGCACTCATAAGACACCCATAAAAACAAAAAACCCGCGTCAGCAAAAAAAGGCCGAAAGCGGGCGGGAATGAACCCACTGCCGGATTAGGGGTCGCCAAAGGCGACCACCTCAATCCGGCAAGTTAGTACCTCATTTGAGTGGGGTCGCAAGCGACCCCACTCAAATGAGGTACTAACCGCTTTAGCTGTATTTCATAAATCTCGCGCCCGCAAGCTGTAGCTCAAATCGGCGCTTTCATCCCGCATTGATTATACGACTATTTTCCTCTAAAAAACAACCACTTAAGTACAAGCGGCAGCACCCCGATCAGGGCCAGCGCGGCAATCGCGCGCCCGCTGAACACATCGTCAAGATGGTCGATCTGGCCCAGCATGGTGCCGGCATTGACCCACACGAACGTATTGGCCAGCATGCCCAGGGTACTGGCGACAATGAAAACCCGCAAACGCATGTCGGTCAGGCCCATCACCGGGTTGACCACGAAAAACGGCACGAATACGATCAGGCGCATCATGAACAGATAAAAAGGCCCGTCGCGCGTAATGCCGCGGTCGATCAAGGCAAAAGCACGTGCAAAGCGCGCGTGCACCCAGTCATGCAACAAGTGGCGCGCGATCAGGAATGCGAAGCTGGCGCCAACGACCGCCGAAAAAGTGGCCAACGCGACGCCCAACAGTTGCCCGAACAGCATGCCGCCGGCCAGCGTGATCAGGCCCGCGCCCGGCAGGCACAGCGTGGCGAACAGGATGAAGGTGGCGCAATACGCCAGCACCGCCATCGGCATGTTGTGCCGGCAAAAGGCCATCAGGTCATCGCGATGCGAGCGCAGCCATTCGAGCGTAAGCCAATCCGCGGCCCACAAAAAAATGCCGGCACCAAGCAAGGCCAGCACCATCAAGGCGAAGAGGGTGCGGCGCGGCAATTGCAGGCTATGTGGTCGCCAGCGCGTGCTTGCGCAAGACGTCGAGATCGACCAGATCCAGCACCCGGTCATGGGTGGCTTCAAGCACCACCGGCGGCGCCACTCCGGCTTCGAGTGCCTCGACCCAGCGCAACGCACACAGGCACCAGCGATCGCCGGGTTTCAAGCCGGCGAAACGATATTCAGGGCGCGGGGTCATCAAGTCGTTGCCGCGTTCGAGTGAAAACTGCAGGAATTCGGCCGTGACGCGGGCGCACACCACGTGGGTGCCAAGGTCATCAGCGCCGGTGCGGCAACAGCCGTCGCGAAAAAACCCGGTCAGCGGTGCGTAGGAACAGGCGAGCAAAACGCCGCCCAGTACATTCTTGTCGGGCATTGATGACGCCAGGATCCAAAGCTTGCGATTGTATGCGGGTGCACCGGCATTGCGGACCAGCCTGCACGGCAATCGCCCGCGCACGCCGGCCGCCCTGCAACGCCGTTCAGGCGTCGAACAGAATCACGCCACGCGCGTTCTTGCCGGCCTCGAGGTCGGCGAAGGCCTGCGGCGCCTCATCGATGGTGTAGGTGCGCGTCACCAGTTCGTCCAGCTTGACGCGGCCGGACTTGTAGAGCGCCAGAATACGCGGCGCATCCTCACGCGGCCGCGCCGAGCCGAAGTAGCTGCCGGTCAGGGTCTTTTCCTCGAAGGTCATGCTGGCAGTGCGAAAGGTGGTCATGTCCTTGGGACGCGCCACGCCCACCACCACCGCCTTGCCGCCCTTGCGCAAAACGCCGTAAGCGGTGGCCACCAATTCGCCGGAACCGACGCACTCCAGAGCATGGTCGGCGCCGCCGCCTGTGAGCTTCTTCAGGGTCTTGACGATGTTCTCGTCGCCTTTGGAGTTGACCACATGGGTAGCACCCATCAACTTGGCCAGCTCCAGCTTGAAATCGTCGATGTCCACCGCGACGATCATGCCGGCACCCGACACCGCCGCGCCCTGGATCGCCGACAAGCCGACACCGCCGCAGCCGAACACCACCACGATGCTGCCGGGCTCGACACGCGCGGTATTGGTGGCCGCGCAAAAGCCGGTCATGACGCCGCAGCCGACCAGCGCCGCCTGCTTCAAGGGCGCGTCCTGCGGGATGCGGATGATGCTGCGGGTCGAGAGAGTTGCGTATTCGGCCATCACGCCCACGCCCGAAAAAATGTTGAGCGGCGCGCCGGCGGCATCGCTGGTACGCAAATCGCCGGTCGGCAGGGTATAGAGGGTCTTGGCGCCCACATCGCACAGGGCCGGGCGGCCCACGGTGCAGTAATGGCACACGCCACACATGGTGACGAACGAAGACAACACATGGTCGCCGACAGCGAAATCGGTGACGCCGGGTCCGACCTCGATGATCACGCCCGCGCCTTCATGACCGAGAATCAACGGCGGCGGGAAAGGGATGGTGCCGTTGGTGGCGGACAGATCGCTATGGCACACGCCGCAGGCCGCCAGCTTGACCATCACCTCGCCGGCGCGCGGGGGCGCCACCTCGATCTCTTCGACCACCACGGGCTTGTTCACTTCACGGCTGATCACGGCTTTGGCGCGCATGCTTGGTTCCTCGACTGGCTGGACCTGCGATTGTGCCAGAAGCTTCCTTTGCGCCGGATCAAGCAGGCGCCGGCCGGTTGTGCGAGCATGTTCACCCCGGCTTGCACGCCTTTTGCGCAGCCTGTCGGCCCTGTCAGGACAGAAGCCGCTCATGCCGACCGACCCCGCACCCGATCAACCCAGGCCCGCGTCCCGCTGGCGCACACCGGTGCTGCTGGTTGCCCTGGCATTGGCAGCTGCCGCATTCTTCGGGCGCAACCTGATCCTGGGCACGCCGGTCGAAGCACTGCAAGTGGTGCGCGGCGACCTGCTGCAGACGGTGGTCGCCAGCGGCCGCGTGGTAACGCCGCAACGCGTTTCCATCGGGGTCGAGGTGACCGGCCGGGTAGGCACCATTCCGGTACAGGAGGGTCAGAGCGTCAAACGGGGCCAGACCCTGATCACGCTCGAAGATCGCGATGAACGGGCCAGCCTGGCGCAGACCGCGGCCGCAGTGACGCAGGCCGAGGCAAAGATGCGCCAGCTGCGTGAAGTCGGCTTGCCGACAGCCGAACAGAACCAGCTGCAGGCGGAAGCGAATGTGCGGCAGTTGCGGCGGGTGATCGAACGCAACCGCGAGTTGCAAGCGAAAGGGTTTGTCGGCCAGGCCGCGGTCGATGATGCGCAGCGCAACCTGGACGTGGCGGAAAGCCAGTTGCGTTCCACGCAACTGCTGGTGCAGAGCAACCGCCCGAAAGGCACCGAAACGGCGTTGGCCGAAAGCGCGCTCGCACAGGCTCGCGCCAACCGTGCACTGGCCCAGGCCCGGCTCGAACAGCACTATGTGCGTGCGCCCGCGGACGGGGTGCTGATCGGCCGCAGCGTCGAACCGGGCACCATCGTGCAACCGGGCAAGGAACTGATGGTGTTGGCGCCAATGGGAGAAACCCAGCTGGTAGTGCAGATCGACGAGAAGAACCTGGCCAAGCTCGCGCTCGGGCAGAAGGCATGGGGCTCGGCGGACGCCTATGCGGGACAACGGTTCCCCGCCGAATTGGTGTACATCAACCCGGGTGTGGATGCCGCGCGCGGTGCGGTCGAGGTCAAGCTCAGGGTGCCGACCCCGCCTGCGTATCTGCGCCAGGACATGACCGTGTCGGTGGATGTCGAGGTGGCGCGACGCGCAAACACCCTGGTGATGCCGGCCGAAGCGCTGCGCGACGGCAGCAACGCCAAACCCTGGGCGCTCGCGGTGCGCGGCGGCCATGCCGTGCACGTGCCGCTCAAGCTCGGCCTGCGCGGCGATGGCCGGGTCGAGGTACTTGAGGGACTGAGCGCGGGCGACATGCTGATTTCCCCTGCCAGCGGCCTCATCAAGCCGGGGCAGCGGGTACGCGCCGAGGTCAAGCGCTGACGCGCGTGCACACCTGCCCCCAATGAACCGCTTGCTCCCATTCGAGGCGATTGCCGCGTTTCGCTTCATGAGGAGCGGCCTGATGCAGACCCTGCTCATCATCATCGGCGTGGCCGTCGGCGTGGCGGTGATCGTGTTCATGTCGGCGCTTCTGAGCGGCTTGCAGTCGAATTTGTTCAAGCGCACCTTGAACTCGGTAGCGCAAATCGTGATCTCGCCACCACAGGAAGCGGCACGAGCGCTGCGCGCACCCGGGGAGGCGGACAACGCCACGCTGGTGCAGCCAAAAGCGCAGCGCCTGCGCTCGATCGACCAGTGGCAGCAGCTGCGCGACCAGATTGAACGCATGAAGGATGTGACCGCTGTCGCGCCGATCGTCTCCGGCCCCGGTTTCGCCGCCCGCGGTGCCGCCACCAATGCGGTAAGCCTGTCCGGCATCGAGCTTGCGAACTACACGCGCATCACGCCGCTGGCCGACAAGCTGGTGGCCGGCCAGGTTCGGCTCGACAGTTCCGACATCATGATCGGTATCGAGTTGGCAAAGGACCTGGGGGCCGTCGTTGGCGACAAACTGCGCCTTACGACCGCCCGCGGCACCTCGATCACCCTGACAGTGACGGGCACGCTCGATTTCGGCAACAAGGGGGTCAATCAGCGCAACGTGTATGTGGCGCTGCGCGTGGCACAGAGCCTGCTCGACCTGGCCGGTGGCGTGTCGACCATCAATGTGAACGTGCGCGACCCGTTCGCGGCGGAAGACGTAGCGCTACGCATCCAGGCCCAGACCGGCCTGCTGGCGGAAAGCTGGATCAGGACCAACGCGCAGTTTTTTACCGCACTGGCGGCGCAAACCATGTCGAGCATGCTGATTCGGGTGTTCGTGGGGCTGACCGTGGCGCTTGGTATCGCCAGCGTGCTGGTGGTCTCGGTGGTGCAGAAATCCAAGGAAATCGGGATCCTGCGCGCGATGGGCACCACCCGCGGTCAGGTGCTGCGCCTGTTCCTGCTGCAGGGCGCGGTGATGGGGCTGGCAGGTTCGCTGGCAGGCTCGCTTCTGGGCTGGCTTTTCCTGCAGGCTTGGCGCAACGTGGCGCGCAATCCGGATGGCACGGTCATGTTCACCATCGAGATGCCTCTCTCACTATTCATGCTGGCGGCGGCCGGCGCAACCCTCGTAGGCACCCTCGCGGCCGTGATGCCGGCGCGGCGCGCGGCACGCCTTGACCCGGCGGTGGCCATTCGTGGGTGACGCCGTGGCCGAATCTCCCCTCGCCGAAACCTTGCGCCTGGAAGGCGTGCGCAAATCCTATGGCAGCGGCACTCCGGCCGAAGTCGAAGTGCTGCATGGCATTGACCTTCGGCTCAAGCGCGGCGAATTCGCGGCACTGATCGGCCCGTCGGGCGGGGGAAAAAGCACCTTGCTCAACCTGATAGGCCTGCTCGACAGCCCGAGCGGCGGGCGACTGTGGATCGAAGGCCAGGAAACCAGCCACCTCGACGATACTGCGCTGACGCGGCTGCGCGGCCGCTCGATCGGTTTCGTGTTCCAGCATCATTACCTGTTGCCGGAATTCACCGCCGTTGAAAACGTGATGATGCCCTTGCTGTCAATCCAAGGCCGGCCGAACGACGCCATGCGCGAGCGTGCGTTGCAACTCCTGGCGCAGGTGGGACTTACCCCTTGGCGCGACAACATGGCCTCCGATATCTCCGGCGGTCAACAGCAGCGCGTGGCGATCGCGCGGGCGCTGGCGATGCAACCGGCGCTGGTGCTGGCCGACGAACCGACCGGCAACCTGGATACCAAGTCTTCCGACGCCGCCTTCGAACTGCTGCGCCAGGTCAATCAAACCAACGGCACGACCTTCCTGATCGTCACCCACGATCCGCGCCTGGCTGAGCGCTGCGACCGCATCATCGAACTGGTTGACGGGCACCTGGTGGGAGACCGTCCGAACACGCCGGTGGTCACGCACTGACACGGGCGCTGCCCTCGGGGTGCGCCCGTACGCTGTGGACCCATCTGTTTCCGGAGATCGGCGCGCACCTGATGTGCGTGATCCCGACCGTCCATTGGCTGGCGCATGTCGACTGGGCCAACCCGGCACTGACGGAGGCGCCGGAAATCCGCGACGGGCATGCGCATCCGCGCGAGGTTCAGGGCAGCGGTATTTAATGGAACGAGACGGCAGTGAAGAAGTACGCGATCCCCTGAGCGCCGTGCTCAGGCCTGGCCGATGGCCTGGTTCACCCGTGGCATCACCGCTTCGGCCATCAACACCATCGAACGTCGCGCCAGGACCGGGTCCACCCAGTCCATGCCGGCATACACCAGTTCGCCGAAATCACCGACCTGTTCGCGCAGCTTGAGGATACCCTCGACCACCTGGTCGACCGTACCGCAGATCACCAGTTCATCGAGCAGCCTGTCCAGCGTGACCGCGCTGTCGTCCTCGTCGATGTGCTTCTTGAAAATGACATGCCGTTTGGCCGCGATCATCTTGATGCGCAACTGGTTCCAGTAGTAGCGATAAGGACGTTGGCATCTTCGCGGCCGTAGCGTTGTGCGGTCTTTTCATCGTCGGCCACGAAGATGGTGCGTGCCACCCGCCAGTCTGCGCGGCTGGCCGGCTGGCCTGCACGCTTCTTGCCTTCGGCGTAGTTGTCCCAATGGCTGGGCAGCCACTGCGGCAGCAGGAAGTTGGCCGACAGCGGATGGAAATCGCGCTCTCCCATGGCAATGACGCCCTTGGAATGCGGTGCCACCACGGTACCGATAATTTCCGGTCGCGGACTCTGCAGCGGCTTGTACATGAAGCCGCGACCGATCTCCGTCCAGCTGGTCTGCGCGGTGGACACCTTGAAGCGGTTGCCGGGGAAATCGATGTTGTAGGGCGCTTCGCGCTCCCAGATGGCCAGGATCACGTCGATCGATTCGGCGAAGATCTTGTTGCGCTCTTCCTGAGCCAGGCCAATGCCAAGCGCTTCGGCATCCGACGCCAGGGCTCCCGGGCTGATGCCGAAGATGAAGCGCCCGCCGGCAAGGTGGTCGAACATCGCCGCATGAGCGGCGACAAGCGTCGGATGCGTGTGCGAGAGGTTGGAAGTGCCGGTGCCGAGCTTGATCTGCGTGGTCGCGGGAATCAGCGTAGCCAGGAAGATGAAGCTGTTGGTGACATTCTCGGCACGGTCGGTGAGGTGTTCGCCGACGAAGGCGTCGTAAAAGCCCAACTTGTCGGCCAGGATGATGGCCTCTCGGTCTTCCTGCAGGGTGGTGAAGGCGTCGCGCTGCCAGGGATGCAGCGGCATGGTGAAGTAGCCGAGTCGCATGGAGTGTCCTTGGTGAGTAGCTTGGGAATTATCGTGGTTCGATGCCGGCGGCCCTTGCATGACCGACCCGGCGCTCGATGGTCTTATTGAGAATTTCGCAATTCATGGCAAAAACATGCCTCTGGCGAGGCTGTCATGTTTTCGGTAACGATCAATAGCAAACGCAGCGAGCATCGCTGCCTAGAGCGGAATGGCCAGCAGCGTGTCGATGCGACGACTGTCGAGCACCACCAGCTTGTCTTCGAACAGCGGCGTATCGCCCAGGCGGATGCGATCGAGGTAGCGGCCAGTGGCAAACAGCAGGGTGGCGCCATCGTGCATGATGCGCGCCACATGGAAGTTCGAGACGGCCTCGGCCGTCGCGCCTTCCACACGGGTGATGAGGGTGGCAGACACCACATGCCGGTAAGCCTGCGCCTCATAGATATTGGCATGGCGCAGCGCGGCGACGCGGTCGCGCATCATCGCCTGCGAATCGGCCTGCACGATGCACAAGGGCAGGCCGCGCGCCTGGTTCTCGGAAGTGGTGATGCGGTAGCGCCCGCGGGTGGAAAAAAAGCCAGGCCAGTCTTCCAGCCGGTCGTCATCAAGCGTGTGCACATAACGGGCGAGCAGGTTCTCGACCTGCAACTGCAATTGCGGATCAAGAATGGCCATCAGATTCCCATCCGCGCGCGCCAGGCCTGCCAGAAACCCCGCACCGAGGTTTCGCTGACGCGCGATTCGCTGGAGGCGACATCGCGCCCGCCCATTTCGACTACCGCCTCATGGTCACCGGCGCCGATGACGCCGCGCTGCACGAAACCGGTGGCAGCGCCATCTTCCATCGAGATGAAACCGGCCGGCCCGATCAGGTTGGCCTGGACCAGGCGCAGTTTGGTGAGGGCGGCGTCGTCATCCGCATAACCGAAAACGGTCCAGACGAGTTCGGTGGACTCGAGCCCGCGCGGAGCGACCCGGCGCACCGCCAGGCAGTTCTTGATTTGCTGCAGCACGAAGCCGGGAAACACGCCCACGATCTGCACGGTGATGCCGTCGCCTATTTCATCGACCGCATCGAGCACCTGCGGCGCTTCCAGTTCGAAACCACTGGCGGCCGAGCGCATGCCGGCGTTTTCATATTCGTCGGATTTCACCGTATCGGTGATGGTGTAACTGACATGGCAGCCGCCGTCGCCGCCGACGATCACGCCACCGCGCTGCGACAGGCGGTTGATGCGAAAGGTGGTGAAGAAAAGGTGCAGGAGGCTCGCGTGATACGTGTCCTTCACGTTCTCCATGTAGAGTTTCCAGTTGTTGGGCAGCATCTGGCTGTAGCCACCCAGCGCCTTCACCGGGCCCTTCATCACGCGCCTGACCTTTTCGGCCACGTCCGCGCCGAGATACTCCTCGACCGGTGGCATGTCGGCCGCAAGCGTGCCGAAGACGAGGCCATGGTAGTTCTCGACCCGCAACTGGCGCGGCGCCTGCGATTCCGGCTGCGCATTCGGCAGCATGCCGCCGCTGCCCTTGATGCCGCGCCGGAAGGCCACGCCGGTGAGTTTGCCGGTGAGGTCATAGGTCCAGTTGTGATACACGCAGGCGATCTCGCGCGCCTCACCGCTTGGCTTTACGGCCAGCAGTGCGCCGCGGTGCGCGCAACGGTTCTCGAAGGCATGAAAGGCACCCAGGGCGTCACGCGTGACCACCACCGGCATGTCGCCCAGGTCGCTTGTCTTGAACGTGTTCGGTGCGGGCAGTTCCGCTGCCAGGCACAGGAAACTCCACGAGCGGCCGCGAAACACGCGCTCCATCTCCTGGCGATACAGGTCGGCGTCCTGGTACACCCAGTAGGGCACGCGGGTCAGCCCTTCCTGCGGCCAGGCCGGGGTTTGCGGTGTTGCGGCCATTGCGCCCGACTCTTCTCGCTATATGAACCACACAAATTATACTGAGCGATCGCTAAACAACCATGGTGCGGCGCCGCATCCGGCTGCTTCGAAAGCGGTTCGCCGACACAAGAGACAAAAATGAAAATCAGCCTGCGACTCTGCATCGCCGCCACCGCGCTCACCTTGCCGTTGGCCGCCCCCGCCCAGGACACTGGCAACTGGCCGGCCCGGTCGATCCGTATCATCGTACCGTTTCCGGCGGGCGGCACCGCCGACATCCTGCCGCGCATCCTGGGTGAAAAGCTCGCCACCCGCTTGGGCCAGAACGTGGTGATCGAAAACCGCGCCGGCGCGGCCGGCAACATCGGCGCCGAGCTGGTGTACAAGGCCGAGCCTGACGGCTACACCTTCCTCGCCTCGCCACCACCACCGCTGGTGATCAACCCCGGCCTGTACGCCAAGCTGGCGCACGACCCGACCCAGATGGTGCCGGTCGGCGTGATGGCCGCCGTGCCCAACGTGCTGCTCGTAAACCCAAAGGTGGCGGCCAACACCGTGCAGGAATTCATCACTTTCCTCAAGGCCAACCCGGACAAGCTCAATTACGCCTCCCAGGGCAGCGGCACCACTTCGCACCTGACCGCCGAGCTGTTCAAATCCATGGCCGGCGTGCGCATCACCCATGTGCCCTACAAGGGCACCGCGCCGGCGCTGACCGACCTGCTGGCGGGCCAGGTCGAAGTGATGTTCGACAACCTCGGCGTGTCGCTGCAGCATGTGAAGTCGGGCAAGTTGAAGGCGCTGGCGGTCGGCAGCGAGAAGCGCGTGGCATCCCTGCCCAATGTGCCCACCGTGGCGGAGGGCGGGCTGCCGGGCTTTGTGGCCGTGACATGGTTTGGCGTGATGGCGCCGCCGAAAACCTCGCCGGAAATCGCCGCCAAGTTTTCAGGTGCGATCGCCGAGGCGCTCAAGCATCCTGACGTGCAGCGCCGGCTGGTGGAACTATCCGCCGAGCCGGTGGGCAACACCCCGGTGGAGATGGCGGCGTTCATGAAGGACGAGGTGGAGCGGTGGCGCCGGGTGATCAGGAGCGCAGGGGTGAAGGTAGATTGAGGCAAAGCCTTGTGCGGATTCACGTGAGACGCGCGCCCCTCGCGTCGAAATCGTGTAGGGCTCCACGCTTTCCGAGCGCTGTTTGAAGAATCTAAAGGTCCGGGAGAACCCCAGACCCTCCCTGTCTGGACAACCGTTGGACCACTCTTGACGGCCAATGCAAACGCGTAAAACGTTTGGGCAACGGGAAAACTACGAGCGTTACGCTTGCGCTGCGTAGCATATTTTGTCAAAATAGACTTAATATTGTTAATAATGGTGCGCAACTTATGCCCGCAACGAACCCAAAAAGCAGGGAGGATTGGGAAGTCCTTTGGAATGAAGTTACCGAAGCATTTTCACCAGGCGCACCTGTCCAGGAACGTGAATTGTTCGCTGGTCGGTTTGATCAACTCCGGACCTTGATCGATGCAGTCCATCAGCGCGGGCGCCACGCGGTGATATTTGGCGAGCGCGGCGTCGGCAAGACTTCCATCACCAACATTCTGAGTTTAGTTTTGCGCAAACCACGCAAAGAAGTCATCGCAGTCAAGGTAAATGCCGATCCCAGAGACACCTTTTCCACAATATGGAAAAAGGTGTTCAAGCGTATGAACTATGAAGTCGCCCGCGATGGTGGTGGCACAACGACAAGAACGATCGCCGAAGACTACGCTGGTGAATTGACCCCCGATGATGTTCAGCTGGAACTGGCAAATTTTTCCGCCAATCAAGTTCCAATCATTGTTCTTGACGAATTTGACAGGGTTTTAGCCAAGGAAGTCACGATGCTGATGGCGGACACCATCAAGGCGCTGTCCGATTATTCCGTTAACGCCACCATCATAATTGTCGGTGTTGCGGAAGACGTTACGCAATTGCTTCAAGGTCACGCATCAATTTCCAGGTCATTGATTCAAGTGAAAATGCCGCGCATGACTCAGGACGAATTGGCGGAAATCGTCCAATCCAGATACAAGAAGTCCGGCATCAAAGCCGATGAAGAATCCCTCTGGAAAATTACCTTTCTCGCACGCGGATTGCCGTACTACGCGCACCTTCTGGGCATGCATTCCGCGCGCGTGGCCATAAGCCAACTAACAACCGCGGTAACCGCTGACTGCATTGACAAGGCTCTCGAAGGCGCGATTGCCGAATTGGATCAATCCATTACAGACAACTATTTTGCCGCCATCAGAAGCCCCCGGAACGAAGAAACCCTCTACGCTCCAGTCCTACTCGCGTGTGCGCTCGCAAAAAGCGACGAATTGGGCGCCTTTCAACAAGCATCCGTGACAGAACCCCTGAACCGAATTCTTCCCAACAAAAATTACAAACCGACCACTTTCGCGTTTCACATGAATGAATTCTGTGAGGATGCACGCCGAAAAATACTCCAGCGATTTGGCGAGCCTCGAAATCAGCGCTATCGCTTCTCCGATCCGGTAATGCAGCCATATGTGATCCTTAAAGGCTTGGCGGACGGCAAGATAGACGATGTAACCGCCCAGATTTATGCTAACCGCCGTCAGCTGAGACTTTCCACTGACTGGTGAGTGTGGATTAAGTCGCCGCTCCCGCGGTAGGCGTCGTTCGCTACAGCGCTACCGAAACCGACGCGCCGACGTGCACATAGCATTCGGCCGAGCAGGTCAAACTCAACCGCAAATAGCCTAACGGCATAAAGGGGCCTATAGGGCCACTGAAACCGATGCCCCGACATGCACATAGCGCTCGGGTGAGCAGGTCAGGATGATCGTCTGCAGGTCCTGGCTGGCAATCCGCAGGACCGTGCCCATCGCCTGGGCCCGACCTTCATCGGTGGAACCAAGCGCGTCGTCAAGAACCAGCGGCACACCGCCTTCCTTCGACACCATGGATGCGGCGGCCAGACGAACCAGCATTCCCATCTGTTCGCGGGCGCCGGTGCTCAATTGGTCCAGCGCGACGGTGATGCCGTCCACCGTCCGGTTCACCACCTGCAGGCTGTCGTTCACCTCCACGCGCAATGTCGGGCCGAACACCAGTCGGCCGAGGCGCTCGATGCCTTCCCGCAGCGGGGCCACATAGGCCTTGCGCATGGCTTCACGCTCGGCGCGCAGTGTTTCGTAGAGGAGCTTCGCCGCGCTGGCGCGGCGCTGCAGCCGTTGCCACAAGTCGCGCGCTTCAAAGGCGCTGCGTTCGGCCTCGGCCAGGGCTTCTGCGAGCCCCTTGTCGCCAAGCAACTCTAGCCTGGTCCGTATTTCGATGAGCTTTTGTTCCTGGGTATCCAATTGTTCGCGGGCGCTTCTCAATGCCGGGCCCGACGAATCGAGGACTGCCTTGATCGAGACGGTATCGCGATTTCCAAGAGCGTCTTTGGCGGCCTTGACACTGTCCTCGGCGCTCTTGACGGCCGTCTCAGCTGCCCCGAGCGCGGTGTTCAGCGTTTCGTCGCTTGCCGCAAGGCGCTCGTTCTCCAGTCGCTCCGCCTCTTGCGCCTTGTCCTGATTGGCCTGTTGCAGCAACGCAGCCTTGGCGGCATGGTCCAGACCGCATTCTGCGTGATGCGCCGCCACTGGCGTGAGAACCGCTTCGGCATCGCGCAATGCGCGCTTGGCTTCCGCGGCTGTTTTCGCCGCAGCTACCAGCCAAGCCCGTGCTTCGTCTGCCGTTGACGGCAGCGGCAGGTCGGACTTTCGATTTGCCGGGTAGGCCTCCACCGTCGCGCTGGTGGTCGCTATCAACTGCGCAAGGGTTTCGCGCGTCAGGTCGCGCAGGTGCTGCATGGCGATACGGTCGCGGTCAGCCACGGTCCGCTTGGCGTCTTGCAAGGCGGCCCAGGCGGTCTCGGCTTCCTCGGGCGTGGCGACACCGGCTTTCGCGCAGGCCTTGGCGAGGTTGTTTGCCGCCTCCTTCACGTCTTGCCGCAGGGTCTCAGCGCTATTGCCTGGCTCGATGCGCATTTCCGCCATATCCGCCACCTTCGCGGTGACCGATTCGTTCACCGTCACCACCCTGGCCTCGCCGGCGGATAGCCGCGCAAGACCTCGACCTGGGCCTCGCTGGTGCGCCGCGCGCACGGGCAGTGGCGCCCGTTCGAACTCGAACCGCCGCACCAAGTCTGCAGTGACGTTGCTCCCCGAGAATGGGAATCGCCGCTTGGGCCTTGGTCAAACGGACAGGTCACGTTCACCCCGCTCACCACACATGACGCGCTGCGCGACGAGGGACGGCAAATGAACCATTGTGTCGAGACCTGGCACTCCTGCTGCGCCGCCGGTTCGGTGGTGGTATTCCGGGTGCTCGGCGTGTTGCCGTCCGGGGACACGATACGTGCAACTGCGGGGTGCCGGCGCAGAACCGGGCAAGCGCCCTGGCAACTTGTCAGCATCCTGGGGCGGAGCAACACCCGCGTGCCCGGTGCATTGAAGGCGATGGCGCGTGAATTCGAGCGGTTTTGCAACACTCGCCCTGCGCCGGACGCAGAAATAAACTGAGGCGACGCTGGCGCACCCCACGAGCCACCGCACAGCGACAATCCACGCTTCGTCGCACAATACCGACCCCATGTTCGCCCCCCTGACCATCTTTCTCGATCTCGAAACCACCGGCCTGTCGCCACGCGATGACGGTATCACCGAGATCGGCGCGGTGATCCTGGAAGCCGGCAAGCCGGCACGCGAATGGTCCACCCTGGTGCGGCCGGAGAAGCCGATCCCGCCGGAAATCGCGCGCATGACTGGTATCAGCAACGAGATGGTGCGCGATGCGCCGGCCTTCAGCGAGGTGGCGCCGCAGCTTGCGGCACTGCTCGAAGGCGCCCTGCTGGTGGCGCACAACGCGCGCTTCGACTACGGCTTTCTCAAACAGGCGTTTGCCCGCGAGAACATGGCGTTTTTCGCGCCCACCCTGTGCACCGCGCGACTGGCGCGGGAACTTGAACCTGATCTCGAATCCGCCGGGCTGGATGCGCTTTCCGCTCGTTATGGACTCAACGGAGGCGACAGACACCGGGCGCTGGGCGATGCGCGCCTGGCACATGCCTTGGCCCGGCACCTGGTGACGAGCTTCGATGCCGACACCATGGCGGCGGCGGTTAAGCGGCTGCTGCGCCGCCCCTCCTTGCCCAAGCACCTGCCGGTGGACACCCTGACGCGGATTCCCGAATCGCCCGGGGTCTACCTGTTCTACGGGCTCAACGAGCATCCGCTCTACATCGGCAAGGCCAAGTCGCTGCGCGAACGGGTGGGCAGCCATTTTTCCGGCGACTGGGGCAGCGACCGCGGCGTGCGGCTCTCCGAGGAACTGCGCCGCATCGAGTGGATCGAGACCGCCGGCGAACTCTCGGCGTTGCTGCTGGAAGCGCGGCTGATACGCGAACGCCTGCCGGCGCACAACATCAAGCTGCGCCGGCGCACCGAAGCGGTGGCGCTGCTGCTTGACGACGCCACGCGCAAACTTGAATTCCCCGTGATCGCGGGGCTGGCGGCCAACGCACAGCATGGCCTTTACGGACCCTTCGGCAGCCGCGCAAGCGCCCGCGCGACACTGGCGATGATCGCCGCCGAGAACCACCTGTGCATGAAAGCCCTGGGGCTGGAACGCCGACGCCGCACCGAGCCGGACGCGGCGCCGTGCTTCGCCTTCCAGGTGCGCCGCTGCTTGGGCGCCTGCTGCGGCCAAGAAGATGAGGCAGCCCATTGGCAACGCGTGCGCGCGGGCATCGCGCAACTGGCACTGCCCGTGTGGCCTTACGACGGGCCTGTCGACCTGGTGGAGCACGATCCGGCAACTGGCCGCGAAGCGGTGTTCACAGTCGATGAGTGGCGGCTGGTGGAAGCTTGCGGCAACCCGGGCGCCTTCGACCACGAGGTGTTTCGCATCGTCCGGCCTTACGTGGAGGGCCGCAAACGCAAGAGCAACGTGACCTTGGTGCGCAATCTCTATCCTTCCCCTCGGGAATTGGCCACAAGCGGCACGCAATAAGCTCAGCGCAACCAGGCATTTCCCCGCCGCGCAGGATGCTGGTATCGTCACCAGTTCGACAAAAGGATTGCCCGCCATGAATGCCACCTGCTTAAAGCCCCTGATCGTCACCGCAGCGCTCTGTGCCGCAAGCCTCGGCACGCAGGCCTTGGCCCAGGATTTTCCCGGCACCACGCCAATCACCGTGGTGATGACCTTCCCGGCCGGCTCTGGCGTGGACATCGTCGGGCGCCTGTTGCAGGAGTCGATGCAAAAAACCCTCGGCACCAGCCTGGTGTATGAATATCGCGCCGGCGCGGCCGGCAACGTCGCCTCGGAGTACGTGGCGCGCGCCAGGCCGGATGGCCACACCATCCTGTTCGGCACCGCCGCCACCCATGGCGTCAACGCGGCGCTTTACAAGAAGCTGCCGTTCGATGTGGAAACGGATTTCACGCCGATTTCAACCATTGTCAACGTCTCCAACGTGCTGACCATCAACCCGGCGGTAATCGATGTGAAGAGCGCGAAGGAGCTGATCGACCTGGTGCGCGCCAACCCGGGCAAGTACAACTACGCCTCTACCGGCAACGGCACCGGTACCCACCTGGCGATGGCCGAGTTCCTGGCCAAAACCGGACTCACCGTCACCCATATCCCCTACAAGGGCGGGCCTGACGCGGTGGCGTCGGTGGTCAAGGGCGATGTGTGCTGCTACATGAGCCAGGTGCAGGCCATGCTGCCGCACTACAAGGCCGGCAAGGTGCGCCTCCTGGGCGTGACCACCAAAGAGCGCGTGTCGGCGATCGCGGAGATTCCCACCATCGCCGAGTCGGGTGTGCCGGGCTTCGAGAACTACACCTGGTTCGGCTTGTTCGGCCCGAAGAACATGAACCCGCTGGCGGTCACGAAAATCAACCAGGCGGTCAAGGCCGCGCTGGAAACCCCGGCGCTGCGCCAGCGCCTGATCGACACCGGCAACACGCCGCGCTGGGAAACCCCCGAACAGTTCAAGGCCACCGTCAAGAGCGACCGCGCCAAATGGGCGCTGGTGGTGAAGGAGTCGGGCGCGACGGTGGATTAAAGCCGGAGGCAATGCTGCAAGCGCAGCGCTGCCAGGCTCACGACTTGGGCGGCACGTAGTAGCGCGTGGGCTTCAACTCCGCTTCGGCATGCTTCCGCAGCGCCTCGAAGTGCAGCCCTTCATCGGCGGCAAATAAATCGCGTGCGATTCCCTGGGTGAGGCGATTGACGCCGATGGTCAGGCCCGGAATGTCACCCGCCAGCTGGCCGTGACTCATGGCAGAACCCCAGTTGAACAGGTGAACATTGCGCGCCGCGGGCAGCGCACCCGGACTGCGCTCGATGAACTCGAAGCCCGCGCCAAGATAAGGAAAGCGCGCCGCTTCGGCGTGCGTTGCTGCCTGGTCCGGAGCAACGCGGTGGGCCCAGGTTTCAACCTGCCGCGTAAATGCGGCGATCTCCGGCCGCTCCATCAGGTCGACGTCAAACCCGGTCGCCACGATGACCGTGTCGAAGTCATACTGGGCAAGCGGTGTGCTCACGTGAACCGCATCCGCCCCAGGCCGCACATCGGACCAGCCCTCACCCTGGTGCAGCGCGAAGTTGGCATGGCCATCACAGCGCAGCACCGACTCGAACGGCGGCGGTACCTGTTCGGAGTACACGTGGGTCAGGAATTTCCAGCGTGTTTCGTCCGGCAGCGCGGCGTAACCGTGAAAGAACCCGGGGAAGGAGGTCCATTTGGACTTGTTGACCTGCGGCAAGGTCGGCCGGCGCGCGAACATGAGGACCTCGCGCGCACCGGCCTCAAGCGCGGTGGCAGCGTTGTCGAACGCGGTGGCGCCGGCACCCAGCACGCCGATGCGCCTGCCCTTGAAGGCGGCGAAATCGAACTCGGTGGACGCATGCAGCACACGGGTGGACGCCGGCCCGGCGTGCGGATCGAACGAGGGAAACCTGGGCCAGCGCAAGCTGCCACTGCCTTCCCGGCCCAACGCAAGTACCACCTTGCGCGCATACACGGTCTCGTGACCGCGTGGACCGTCCAACTCGGCGCGTAGCACATCGCCCTGCGGTTCCAGCGTCACCAGGGCAGTGCCGTTTTCAACCTCGATGCCAACCGTTTTGCGCACCCACAAAAGGTAGTCGCGCCATTCCAGCCGCGGCACCTTGTAGAGCTCGGCCCAGCCTGCGGCCCCGTGCCGAGCTTCATACCAGGCGCGATAGGTAAGGCTGGCCACCCCGAGGTCGGGCCCGGTCAGGTGCTTCGGGCTGCGCAGGATCTGCATGCGCGCGAAGGTGGCCCACGGTCCCTCGCGCCCGATGGGCTCGCGGTCGATCACGCGCAGGTTGTGCACGCCGTCGCGCTTCAAGCCATAGGCGGCGGTCTGGCCGCACATGCCGGCACCCACCACCAGCACGTCGATCATGGGCTTGCCGTCGGGGCCGGTGCGCGGCGGCACCCAGTTGGCAGCGGGAAAGTTGAGCCGCGCCAGATCATGGCGCGCCTGCTCTTCAAGCAGGGTCAATCCGGTGTTGGTGTTCATTGACGGGATTATCCACGAGCATTGCGCCGGTGTAAGCTTGATAGCTCATTCGGGCACGGCAACAGCCACCGGAAGCATCATGGAAACCATCTGAAATGAACGAACCCCGCACCTCACCCAACGCCGCACCGGTCCATGCCATGGGCCGCGACATGCCCACCCCCGCGCAGCCCAGTGATGAACGCTGGGGCAGCGACATCATCGCCGATACGCTGCGTGCGATGAACATCCCGTATCTCGCGCTCAACCCCGGCGCGTCGTTTCGCGGCCTGCATGACAGTCTGGTCAACCACCTGGGCAACGCCGCCCCCGAAATGCTCTTGTGCCTGCACGAGGAGGTGGCGGTGGCCATCGCCCACGGCTATGCAAAGGCCAGCGGCAGAATGATGGGGGTGGTGGTGCATTCCAACGTGGGGCTGATGCATGCCACCATGGCAGTGTTCAACGCCTGGTGCGACCGCGCGCCAATGCTGATGCTGGGCGCCACCGGCCCGTGGGACGCAGCGCGGCGCCGCCCGTGGATCGACTGGATCCATACCGCGGCCGACCAGGGTGCACTGGTGCGCGATTACACCAAGTGGGACAACCAGCCCGGCTCAGTAACGGCCGCGGTGGAAGCCCTGTTGCGCGCCGGACAGATCGCGCAGACCTCGCCTTGCGGCCCGGTGTACGTGAACCTGGATGCCGCGCTGCAGGAACAGAAAATGGCCGCGCCCGTGCCGCTGCCGGATAGCGCCCGCTACGCAGCCCCGGTGGCACCACCACCGCGTAAGGCCGATGTGGCGCGCGCCGCGACCCTGCTTTCGCAAGGGCAGCGCCCGGTGATCCTGTGTGGCCGCATGTCGCGTGACGAAGCCGACTGGCAGCGCCGCGTGGCGCTGGCCGAAACGCTGCAGGCGCAGGTGATCACCGATATCAAGACCGGTGCCACTTTTCCCACCACGCATCCGCAGCACGTGGGCCCGCCTGGCAACTTCATGTCGCAAACCGCCTGCGCGGCGCTCAGCGAGGCCGATGTGGTGCTCATGCTCGACTGGGTGGACCCGGGCGGCGCCTTCAAGCAAGCCGGCGGCATCGCGCCGGGCGCCAAGGTGATCAACGCCTCGCTGGACAGCCATAGCCACCGCGGCTGGAGCATGGACATGGGCAGCCTTGCACCAGCAGATGTGTTCATGTTGTGCGAGCCGGACGCGGCAGTGGCCGCGCTGCTACCTGTGGTGACCAGGCGCGGGCCCAAGACCTGGCCTGCGAAAGTTGCGCTGCCGCCGGCGCCGCATGACGACGTTGTCAGCATCCGCGCCGTGGCCGACGCGCTGGCGCAGCACGCGCCGACGAACGAGGTCTGCCTGGTGCGCCTGCCGCTGGGCTGGAACGGCGCCTACCGCGACTTTCACCATCCGCTCGACTACCTCGGTGCGGACGGCGGCGGTGGCGTGGGGGCCGGCCCGGGCAATGTGGTCGGTGCGGCGCTGGCCTTGCGTGGCAGCGCGCGCGTGGCGGTGGGCATCATCGGCGACGGCGATTTCCTGATGGCCAACACCGCGGTGTGGACGGCGGCGCATTACGGCCTGGGCATGCTGCTGGTGGTGTGCAACAACCATTCGTTTTTCAACGACGAGCTGCACCAGGAACGGGTGGCCAGGGAGCGTACCCGCCCGGTGGAAAACAAGTGGATCGGCCAGCGCATGAGCGAACCTGTGATCGACATTGCGCAGATGGCGGGTTCGATGGGCGCGGAAGCGATCGGTCCCATCACTCGCGCGCAGGACCTGGGGCCGGCCATCGCGCGCGGCCTGGCCGCGGCCCGCGGCGGGAGGGTATGCGTGATCGACGCGCGCGTCGCGCCGGG